>JAOUNI010000055.1 GCA_029881035.1 Gammaproteobacteria bacterium
GATCTGGAGCGGGGCACCAACAGCCTGAGCTCGATACTCAATTACCTGGTTTTTAATATATTTCCCACGGCCGCCGAGTTTGTCTTTGTTGCCATCATCCTGCTGGGCAAATATGAAGCCAGGTTCGCCATTATTACCTTCACTACGGTCGTGATATACATTACTTTCACACTGGGTGTGACCAACTGGCGCATGCATTTCCGCCACGAAATGAATGCGCTCGAATCACAGTCCAATTCGCTGGCGGTGGATGGCATGTTGAATTACGAAACCGTCAAATATTTTACCAACGAGGCCTATGAACTGGAACGCTACGATCATACCCTGTCGAAGTGGGAGCATGCCGCGATAAAAAGCCAGAGCTCGATGTCGGCGCTAAATTTTGGCCAGGGCGCAGTCATCGCTGTTGGCGTTACCTTCATGATGATCTATGCAGCGCAGGGTGTGGTTGATGGTGTCATGACGCTGGGTGACCTGGTGCTGGTTAACGCCATGATGCTGCAACTGTTCATCCCGCTGAATTTTCTCGGCGTTATTTATCGCGCTTTGAAATACGCACTCGCTGACATGGATTCTATGCAAAAGCTGCTGGATACCGAAGCGGAGATTGCTGATGCCAAAGGCGCGGCAGAATTGAAAATAGATAAGGCCTATATTCAGTTTCAGCACGTGTCTTTTTCTTATGGGCCGGACCGGCAGATTCTTGATGATATTTCTTTCGATATCGAACCCGGCCAGAAAGTCGCGATTGTCGGCCCCTCCGGCGCGGGTAAATCAACACTGGCCAGATTGCTGTTTCGATTTTATGAAGTCGATAGCGGCGCTATCACGATTGATGGTCAGGACATCAATACGGTCACGCAAAACAGTCTGCGGCAGAATATTGGTATAGTGCCGCAGGATACCGTGCTGTTTAACGAGACGATTGAACATAATATTCGCTACGCTAAACTCGATGCCAGCGATGAAGAAATCCGGCAGGCCGCCATCATGGCGAACATGCATGATTTCATTATTAGCCTGCCCGATCAATATCAAACCATGGTCGGAGAGCGCGGCCTGAAGTTGTCCGGCGGCGAAAAACAGAGGCTGGCGATTGCCCGGGTAGTGCTGAAGAGCCCCAAGATTTTAGTGTTTGATGAGGCCACCTCGTCGCTCGACTCGCATTCAGAACAGCAAATATTGAGTTCATTGAAGGCGGTTGCGTATCGTCACACCACGCTGGTTATTGCGCATCGGCTTTCAACGATCGTTGATGCAGATAAAATACTGGTGCTGAAAAATGGCAAGTTGATAGAGCAGGGCACGCATCAGCAACTGCTGGCTGATCAGGGTTTGTACAAGCATCTGTGGGATCTGCAGCAGGAAGAAAGAGGCCGTGAGCTCGCCATCGAGGCGGTTAAGGGTTTGTAGTCTATACTTACCCGATACTAAGAAGTATGTTCAAACGGCCAGGCCAGTAAGGATCGGGAAAGTATAGATAAGCATGTTTATATTTATAAAAGCAGTTCCGTTGTTATGTATAAAATCACTCTTTACAGTCGCACTTAGTTTTTTTCTGTTGTCTTCTGTTTATGCGCAGGAAGTCATCAGTGAAAAAATATTTTTTCTCAGCGAAGACGGAAAGGGGTATGTCCGTTATGACACAACAAGAACAAATAACCCCGGTTATGACATCTGGTTTAATAAAGTAAAGAATCAGCTTCCTGAGAAACATCTGAAAGATTATTTATATATGTATCCTAATGATTATAAATGGGATACGACATCGCAGTCAGGTTATGATTTGATGAAAATAGCTTCAGGAAGCTATGCAACGCTGATACAGGGAACACTCATTAATAAAACTGAAGTTGATGTTGGTGATGATGGTGTCTATACATACAGCAACTGGGATGGTAAGTCTCGAATGGCTGATAATCACTATGGAATATGGAACAGGCCGGATAACTTTTCTCAGCTGGTCTATGCGTGGGTGTTTCCTCAGAACTTTAACATTGTTAGCTATGTTGCGAATAAGAAGGGTAAATGGGTTAAGCGTAATAACACTATTACCTATTATGGTGAAGATGTGAATGACCTGGTATTTACCATTAAATATCAACCGCGCAGTAATACGATCTATAAAGATTTGCTTAAGGCAATAAATCAAAAAGAACAGGAGAAGGAACAAATCCTGTTAGAGCAGAATACCAAAGGTGTGAAAATAACACTGGCTGCGACTGTGCTGTTTTCTTCTGGTAGCAGCGACTTAAGCGAAAATGGAGCAGCTATTCTTCGTCGTCTGTCTAAAGCTCTGTCCAGTAGAGATGATCTCAATGTGGTTATTGAGGGCCATACTGATAATGTTTCTATAAAGGGAGCGTTAGCTAAGAAATATAAATCAAACTGGGAGTTATCTGCGGCACGATCATTAACAGTGCTGCATTATATGGCTAGCAATAACGTGCTAGAGTCTCGGCTTGAGTCACGTGCTCATGGTTCATTAAGGCCACTATTCTCTAATGAAACAGAACAGGGCAGGTCAAAAAACCGCCGTATAGAAATATTGGTGATAGATGCATCTAAATAGCAATGTAAGATACTGACTATTCATGCATTTATTAATGCATCTTCTTGCATAAATTACAAAATTCACTTCTTTAACACAGTCATCATGAACTGGATGAACTTGATTATGACTGATGATTGCTTTATCTTGTGATCCGTTGCTGATCAGGAACAGTTAGTTGACCTTGATATCTTATTGAGGAATGATTCAGGAGAATAATAACATGAAGAAATTATTTAAATACACATTTATTTTTCTATTGCTTATATTGCTCGCAGTAACTGTATTTATTTATACTTTTAACGCCAATCAGTACAGAGAAGAATTAGCAGGCGCAGTTGGAGCTGTCCTGGGCAGGCCTGTCAGTATCAGTGGTGACCTTGACATAACACTTTATCCGTGGATTGGAGTTAAGCTGAATGACGTTACTATTGAGAACAATTCAGGATTTAGCAAAAAAAACTTTGCCACCATTGGGCAATTTAATATTAGTGTAAAGGTTTTACCTCTTTTTCAAAAACAACTTGATATAGATAAGTTGGTGATGCATCGTTTGTCCGTTGATTTCGAAAGGAATGCGACAGGTGATAATAATTGGTCTGATTTTGCAGGTGCAGCAGGAAGTAATGGCATCGTGTCAGAATATGGTTTGGTCGGACTGGTTATTGGTGGTATTGAACTGGTTGATGCCAATGTTACCTGGCTTGATGTAAGTACAGATAAACGATTTAAAATATCCGGGATGGCTCTTGATACCAAGGCGGTTATCAATGGTCAGCCTCTCCCTGTTACATTAAAAGCTTATCTAGAAAGTAATCAGCCAGAATGGCAGGCTTCAGTTTCTATTAATGCAGATATTGGATTTAATGAAAGCTCAACTACGATTAATGCAAATAATATTAAAATGTCCGTCAAAGCACTTATGCCAGGCGAAAATATGGAAAACGTCTCATTTGCCATGGTTTCAGACAGTGTTATCAACTGGCAGGAAAATACGGCGAAGCTAACAAAAACACGATTTAGTATTTTTGGTTTGATCATGAGCGGTAGCTTCGATGTCGAAAATATTTTTTCTGTGCCAACGATTCATGGGCCGTTAAAAATTAATACATTTGAAGCTGAAAAACTGGCTAAAAACTTCAATATTGATGTGCCAGCTATGTCTAATGAACAAAGTTTGAAAAAGATTTCAATGCAAGCCATGTTTAAAACGGATTTTGATAATATCTACTTAGATAACCTACTGGCTAATGTAGATATGAGTCATGTTAAAGGTTTTGTGCATATTGAGGATTTGTCGCAACCTAAAATTCGCTATGCACTGGATGTTGATAAAATAGACTGGCATGATTACAGAACGGCTAACAATGAGACGGGTCAGGATGAAGATGTGTTTCCGCTTGATTTTATCAGGTCTAGCTATCTTGAAGGCACGGTTGATGTTGAAAGCGTAACTATAGATGAAGTCATGCTAGCAAAATTTCACGTTGCATCAAATATTACCGATGGAATTATAAAAGCGAATCCTGTATCTATGTGGGTGGGTGAAAGTGAAGTTAAAGCAGCCATGGAACTTGATGTACGTTCGATGCCGCTAGGTAAATTTGCTGTTGAAGTAAAAAATGTTGATGCTCGATCTAGTCTCAATCCCTTACTTAATTCCATTATAGGCGATAATGGTCTTGTTGTGGATGGCATAGTCAATATTGATGCGAATATTAATACCAAGGGAGACAGTATTAGTGCACAGAAAACATCGGCTAAAGGTACCATCAATATCGACATGGGTAAGACCATTATTCAGGGTATTGACCTTGATTACACCTCGCGATCTGTTGTCGCTGATTATGCCAATAGGAATAATTTTAGAACAAGGAAGTCGTATGTGACCGAAAATAATCCAGATCGTAATACTGAATTTGATAGCCTTCATGCAACATTTCAAGTGATGCATGGGAAACTGGAAAATAAAGATTTATTACTGATTTCAGAGCAGGCAAATATTACTGGTTCTGGGAATATAGATTTGATCAATCAAAAACTGGATTATCGCCCTGTTATTGATATTAAGGTAAAGAATACCATAGATATACGCGATAAATTAAGAGACCATCCTATGGAGTATCATGTCCATGGTGATTTTCAGAATTTAACTTATAAATTTGAAGTTGATAAGTATGAACTTTTGGTAGGTCGGTTATTATTACAAGATGCCAAGGCAAGACGATATAAGCAGATGAATACCAAGCAGAAAAAATTATGGTAAATATCTACACGGCTACAGAAAATATAAATTTTTTATTTTTTATCATTTTTTTGTCCTGTTATATGATCTTTTAGCCAGAGTGTATCGATAAGTTTAATAACATTATTGAGTGAATCGCCAAGATATTTTGATGCTGCGGCATTGCCTGTATTTTCTGATAGATAAGGTGCGTCATGGCCGATATTATCAAGACGTTGTTGTAGTTTTGGAATGGGAGATTTTCTGCTGGGCTCAGCTTTGAGCACGCTATGAATTAACGACCTTAATTTTTCCTCTTTAAAGTTTGCCTGTACGGCAGCTGAAATACCATAATATGGTGTTACAGGAGTTTTGGTTTTTGCTGTGGTTATTTTGTCGATGGCAGGCCAATAACGTTTCTGTAGATACCACTGATAGGTTGCATCAGCAGTGATCATTTCACGCACATCATCATGAATAAATAACTCCATTGCATAGGAGTCAGCATTGAGTTCATCTCTTCTGGCTGCATAGACGGTTATTGAAGCGTATAAAGCGGCATAAAAGCCATAAAGCCATTTCAGAAGATAACAGTCAAGGTGTTTCATTTTTCCATAAGCAATAGCATATTGTTTCCATATTGATCGTAGTTGATATAACCAGTTTATTAATGGATTGTGTCGTTTGGAAAATTGGCCCATGCGCCGAGCCAGTAGGCATTCGAATTGTTTCGGTGAAAGACATAGCAATACCGGAAGCCCGATAATTAATGTATTCATTGACCAGACAGGAAGTGCCCACTTAGGCACTTTGATAATATCCAGTTCATAATTAACGGTAATAACAATACGCTGAATATCAGGTCGTTTAAAATGTGCCTGATACTGCTGCACAAGTTTGAATATTTCAGGGGCCTTGTCTTCGGCCAGGGTCAGGCCAACTGGTGGTGATAATTTGACTTGTAGGCTTCGATAGCTGAACAGTGTAGATAGAATTAGAGCAGCAGACCAGATTGCTATAAGCTGCCAGTTAATGGCCTCGTTCTCTAAAAAAGCAGTATAAATATTAACGACTGATGTAATGGCTAATAACGGGAATAGTAGTACTAGCGCATAACCCGTCAGCGCAAATAGGCAGGCAAATGCGATATATGAACGATGGAACTTAACTATTAGTGTATTAGCTCTATTTGAAATTCTACTTAATTGACTACGGACTGAATCGAATACACCCATTATCTTGCTCCGTATTAGTGGTCTGTCAGACCTCTTATATAATGACATACATAGTATAGGAAATTTAAAGACTATACCTTATCTATTCATTTGTTTTTTTGTCTTGCTGGTTGCTTGCGCGGTGAATGGATCATCCGGCCAGTAGTGTTTTTTGTATTTTCCACGCAATTCTTTTTTTACTTCATGATAGGTTGTCTGCCAGAAACTGTTCAAATCCTGTGTCACCTGCATAGGGCGACGAGCCGGCGATAACAGATGCATCATTACTTTACAATGGCCGTTTAACACTGTCGGCGTGTCATATAAACCAAAGACTTCCTGTAGTCTGACCGCGAGTACGGGCTGGTCTGGATCAGTGTAATCAATGCTGACAGCAGAGCCACTGGGTACGGAAATTTTTTCAGGAGCTAATTTATTGATTAATTGCAGATGTTCCCATTCGAACTGACCTGAGAGCAGTCTATATAAATCCAGTTTCAGGCATTGTTTGATACTGTTTTCACTAGTCAGATGAGGTTGCAACCAATCTGACAGAGTGTTGATCAGTGTCTGTTCGGAAAAATCAGGTAGTTGCTTATTATTAAATAGATTTTTTAACAACGGCTTGTTAATCATGTGATGGTTTATAAATTGCACACGTTGTTTAAGATTAACAGCCTGTGGTGTCCAGTTTAGGCAATGTAATCCGGTGTTTTGAATCGCCTTTAAAAGGCACTGTTGTATGGCTGCTCTTGTTTCTGTTTTACTGAAATCACTGATCAGTGATTCCTGCAGAACTACCTTACCGATACTATTGGTTTGTTTTGCCTCAACACGTTGTAGTGTGTCATTCCACTCAATGGTTTCCCGTTGCTGAATGTTGTCTGTGAAATAATCCTGTAATTGTTGTGCGGTAATATCAGCTGCCAGGTAAATGCTGGCTTCGCCCAGTTTTTCATCAAGATTAGCAATCACAATATATTCATGAAAATGCTGCTGAATATGCGTAGGGATAATGGCGCCCTTACCATTGCTGAGTAAATATCGAGCTTCGTTGGTATGACGTTGCCTGGCAATTCTATCGGGGTAGGCGTAACCTAGAAGTACGCCGCTTAAAATATTGTCTGAGCATTCCTTTTTTACTGATGTTTCTGTGCAATGTATGAGTCGCCTAAAAAAATCATCAGCAGTTTTTATTATTCGTTTGCATTGTTGTAGATCTATACCGTGTTGTTTATTTTTATTATAGCTAGGCGACTGTGTCTGTACGAGTATACGGAGTCGATCATAAATGTCGGCATTTTTATCGGCACTGGCCAGAAATAAATCTTTTTCTGTGAGCAGGCTGGCGATTAAACAGGCATGGTATGCCTGTTTATGTTTTAGCGCAGATAGCATCATGTGTGCCAGTCGTGGGTGCGTACCAAGTTTCAGCATATCGCAGCCATGTGGCGTGATCTTACCCTGTTCATCAATGGCATTTAGTTGTTGTAGTAATGTTTTTGCCTGTTCGGTAGCGCTGGCTGGTGGAGTATCCATCCACTGCATTTCATTTATCTGTGTCACACCCCATTTGGCTAGTTCCAGCACCAGTGTCGATAAATCACTATGCATGATTTCAGCTGGGGAATGTTTGATTAAGCGCTGCTGTTGTTGCTCCGTCCATAAGCGGTAACACAATCCGGCGGATAATCTTCCAGCACGACCACTGCGTTGCTGTGAAGAGTCCTGAGAGATGAACTGGGTTTTTAGTCGATTCATGCCGGATGCAGGACTGTAATCTAAGATGCGTTCCATACCTGAATCAATAACGCAGCTAATACCTTCGATGGTAATACTGGTCTCCGCAATATTGGTGGCTAATATGATTTTCCGTTTGACTGTCACTCCGTGTTCTTTGGGCAGAGTGGTGATGGCCTGATCTTGCTGTATTTTATTTAAATTACCGTGTAAAACTGCAACAAGAACATTGTTGATTGAAGCATTGTCGAGATAGTGTTTGATCTGGTCAGAAAGCTGGTTAATTTCTTTTACCCCAGGGAGAAACACCAGGCAGTTACCGTCGTGTTCGTGGATAACCTGTTTCACCGTATTCAGTAAATGGCTCATCAGTGATTGATGACTATTTTGAGATATGGGTTTGTCGAGGTAGTTAATTTCAACCGGAAAACTGCGGCCTTCGCTTTGAATAATGGGGGCATTGTCGAGTAGTTTGGCGACGGCAGTGGTGTTGAGTGTTGCTGACATCACCAGAATTTTTAGATCTTCACGTAGCACCTGCTGGCTCTGTAAACACAGCGCGAGGGATAAATCGGCGTGCAGGCTGCGTTCGTGAAATTCATCAAAAATAACCAGCGCTGTATTTTTTAGCTCGGGATCAGCCTGTAGCTTGCGCGTTAAAATACCTTCGGTAACCACCAGTATTTTTGTCTGGTCGCTAAAACAATTATCCTGTCGAATTTGATAACCCACCGTTTCGCCGACTTTTTCATTGAGCAGGTGCGCCATGCGGGCCGCGGCATTGCGGGCTGCGAGGCGCCGGGGCTCAAGCATGATGATCTGTTTAGTATGCAGCCAGGGTTGATCCAGCAGGGCAAGGGGCACAGCGGTGGTTTTGCCTGCGCCCGGTGGTGCCTGCAGTACAAGGCGATGGTGTGTGCTTAATGTGTTTTTGATCTCGCCTAAAACATCATTAATAGGAAGTCCCTGCATATGATTTATTTTTTAATTAAGCGGATGCCATCCTTTTCAATGCTAATAACTCTTTGTTTATACAAACCACCAATGGCTTTTTTAAATGCACCTTTACTCATGCCAAACAGATCTGAAATTAATTTAGGGTCAGACTTATCATGTACCGGTGCAAAGCCTTTTTTACTTCTCAAATATTTTAAAATAATCTCTGAATATTTATCACGCGTTTCCTTGCCGCCTTCAAGGCTCAGATCGATTTTTCCATCAGGTCGGATATGTTTGATAAAGCCTTTTATGCTCTGGCCAAAACTTAAACGCTGGTGGACCTCATTTTTATAAAGAACGCCCCAATGGCTATGATTAACAATGGCTTTATATCCCAGATCGGTACTGTTGGCGATAATCAGATCAACGGCTTGTTGTGGTTTAAAATTATGTGGCTTTTCATCATCAATAAATTTATCGATTTTGGAAGAAGCTACAATTCGACCGTCAATGTTACTGATATAGATATACACTAGATAGGAGTGCCCAACTTCCATGGGGCGGTGCTGTTCAGAAAAAGGCACTAATAAATCTTTATCGAGGCCCCAGTCCAGAAAAGCACCGACACTGGTATTGTCTACCACTTTCAAGTAAGCAAATTCACCGACACGGGCTTTGGGTATTTGTGTAGTGGCCACTGGCCGGTCGTCTGAGTCGAGATAAAGAAATACTTCCAGATAATCTCCCTCAGCGAGCCCCTTAGGTGCATATTTAATCGGCAACAACACCTCGCCCAGTTCTTCGGCATCTAGATAAAAGCCAAAATCCACGGCTTTAATCACGTCCAGTTCGTAACTCCGGCCAATTTTTATCATTTTACGCTCTCTTTGAAAGTGGCTTCTGTCATGTCCGTATTATACAGTTCAATATGAGATGTAAGAGAATGTTCGATAACTCATGTGGTTAAATCGCTGTAGTCCTGAGTTATTCAGTAGATAAGTACCTAAAAACATCTATAATCAGTCTAATTTGTAAGGGTATTTAGGTTCATCAAACCCGTTTTAAAGCATTTGATCGTAACAACCTGGCTACCTGACGTAATCCTATTTTGATAAACAAAAACTTGTTTGGACTTAAACCTCAGTGAAAGGGTTTCTGAGCAACAATGTGTGAACTGAAATCCAATGACTCGATTATTATTGCAGATTTTTTCCTTATCCAGGCCTTATTGTAAAGGCGAATACACTGACCCTCATCAAAGATCAATGCGTCTGCATCTGCTTTTTCTTGGGCCACTAGTTCTTACCATCAGTGTCCTCGTTATTACCTTTGTCGTAGTACGTTATCAACAATCTGATGAGGAGGTGCAAGCAACTGTCTTCCAGCTCGAAAGTACCGCACAAAGCTTTTATGATGATGGACTTCGTAAAGAAATACATGCAATGCGAGGTATCATAGAAGTGATGATGCATCGCGATGACATAACATCTGCACTCGCCAACCAGGATCGTAAGGCTTTATTGCGAATTACCGAAGAACAATTTAATGGGCTTAAGCGCCATTTCAATATCACTCATTTTTATTTCATGAATGCTGATAGGGTTAATCTGCTGCGCGTTCACGCTCCCTGGAGATATGGAGATACGATTAATCGAATTACCATGTTACAGGCTGAAGGTACTCATTCTATTGCAAGTGGTGTGGAACTGGGGGCTCTGGGTACTTTCACTCTACGGGTGGTAGCTCCATGGTACGATCAGCAGCAAAAATTGATCGGTTACGTAGAGCTCGGAATGGAGATTGGTCAGTTGCTTGAACATTTGCAGGCAAGTTTAGATCTACGGCTGATCACTGTCATTAATAAGACATATCTAGATCGTGATAACTGGGTAAAAGGTATGACCGACCTCGGACGTGACCATGACTGGGATCATTTTCAGGATATTGTCATTAATAAAGAGACCACTTCAATAGCTCCGCTCATGCTGGTCGATTTTCTCGAGCGTGAAGGCTCCATGTTAGATTTTGAAATCAGGGAAATGATATATAGAAACCGTGAATATCGTGTCATTGCACTGCCTTTAATGGATGCAGGCGGGCGTAAAGTCGCACAGATAATAATGACCATAGATGTAACTCAAGTACAAAATGATGCACGTGATGCGGCCTATACGGTCAGTATTGCCGCATTGATATTCGGGAGCATGTTGGTAGTATTTTTTTATTGGTTAATTGGTGGTATTACTCAGAGGCTTAATCTTGATGAAAAGGAACTTCGTGAACTAGCTACACGTGATGGCCTCACTAATCTGTACAATCAACGCACTTTTTACAGCATGTTGAAAGACGATATCGATCGTGCCTATCGCTACCAGCGTCCGGTTTCACTGCTCTTACTGGATATTGATCACTTCAAAGTGGTTAATGATACTTATGGTCATCTGGCCGGTGATGCCATTTTGCGTGGTTTAAGCCAGCGCCTGATCAGCCGCTTGCGTACTACAGACCGGCTATGTCGATACGGCGGAGAAGAACTCACCATGATTCTGCCAGAAGTAGACGTTATTGTTGCGGCAAAAGTTGCAGAAGGCTTACGTCAACTGATTGAACGAGAACCCTTTTATATTGGTGAGGGTCAGTCCATAAATATTACTGTTAGTATCGGTGTTGCTGCTTATCCTTATCATGGAAAAGAAGCAAAACAACTGGTTTCAGGTGCTGACATTGCTTTATATGAAGCCAAGGGCGCGGGACGTAATCGCGTCTGTATTTATCAATCAAAGGCGTGAGGATGGCCATTTTTCACGACAGTTAAAGAGGAGGATTACTATGCGACATTTTCATTTTATCGTTGGAGCTTTAACTTTTTTTATTAGTACTGGCCTGCAGGCTAATGTGTTGGTGCTGGTGCATGGTTACCTGGCTAGCCCTAGTTCGTGGGAGCAAAGTGGCATTAATGTAACCCTGGAAGCGCAGGGCTGGAAACGTGGCGGCCTGTTTAGTAACACTCCAGCGGGTGTGCAATTATATGAAGCTGACAACAAAGCAGATAACACGGTCTACGTTGTCGATTTACCCGCTGAAGCCCCTGTCATCGTACAGTCAGATTTTCTACTTGGCATGTTAAATACGATTCGACAGAAACGGCCTGATGAACCGTTGATTATCGTTGGTCACTCTGCGGGAGGTGTGGTAGCAAGAATGTCACTGATTCGTGGTGGTGCAAAAAACGTTGCTGCACTGATCACTATTGCGAGTCCACATGTTGGTACAACACGTGCCAATGAGGCGCTTGATGCGACCAATGAGTCCGGGCCTTTCGGTATTGTTAAAAACTTATTTGGTGGTAGCGATTACGATACACTAAAGCGCTCTCGCGGCTTATTGTTTGACCTTACTCAGCCATACCCCGGTAATATGTTGTACTGGTTAAATAACCAGAAACATCCCGATATTAAATATATTTCGGTGGTTCGGCTTAATCCGGTTGGTTTTGCAGGCGATGATCTGGTGCCGGGTTACAGTCAGGATATGAATAACGTCACTGCACTTCAGGGCCGTTCAACGGTGATTACTACGCCTGCCGGGCATACGCTGGTTGCACAGGATGCCAATACTATTGTCAGTGTTTTAAAATCAATCAAGACTGATTAGATTTATCGGTATTAATAAACCTTCTCATGGTGTTACACATCTAACAGCTAAAAAAACAGCTAGAATGTTAGTCGTCATTTTTTAAATATGGATTCATAATGAAATACGAAGTTGTTGATGCCATCATTTCACCTATTGGTCGACTCGATGTACTTTCAAAATACGAAGTTGCCAAGCTGCTCGACCACAGTCAGGGTGGGCTTTATACGGTGTTTCGTAACTGTTCACTGGCAGTGTTGAATTGTGGCAATCGTATGGATGACGGTAAGAAGCTGCTCGAGCGTTATCAGTCGTTTGAAATTCGGGTAATTCAGGTTGAGCGCGGCATCAAGTTACAGGTGACTGGTGCGCCAGCAATTGCTTTTGTTGATGGTCATATCATCAAAGGCATTAATGAACACCTGTTTGCCGTTTTGCGCGATGTTATATATACCTGCGAAATGATCAGCGGTAATCCCTATATTGATATTACACAGTCAGAGGGTATCAGTAACGCGGTGTTTCATATTCTGCGAAACGCAGAAGTGCTGCACGCTAAAACTGATCCCAATATGGTGGTGTGCTGGGGCGGTCATTCCATTTCACGCCATGAATATGATTACAGTAAAGAAGTTGGTTACCATTTGGGACTGCGTGGCCTGGATATTTGCACCGGCTGTGGACCTGGCGCCATGAAAGGCCCGATGAAAGGGGCCACCATCGGCCACGCCAAACAACGTATTAGAAGCGGCCAGTACCTCGGCATTACTGAGCCGGGCATCATCGCGGCTGAATCACCTAACCCGATTGTGAATAATCTGGTGATCATGCCGGATATCGAAAAACGCCTCGAAGCATTTGTACGGGTAGGCCACGGCATCGTGGTTTATCCGGGCGGTGCGGGCACCGCCGAGGAAATTCTATTCATTCTTGGCGTATTATTGCATCCTGAGAATAAAGACATGCCTTTCCCGTTAGTTTTCACCGGCCCTGAAAAAGCGGCCGATTACTTTAAGGTAATTAATCAATTTCTTGTCGATATTCTTGGTGAAGATGTGCAAAATTTTTACCAGATCATTATCGATGATCCAGAAAAAGTCGCGCAAACAATGTGTGACGGAATGAAGCAGGTAAAAGCCTATCGAAGAAAGGTGGGTGATGCCTTTTACTTTAACTGGCGTCTGAAAATCGACAAGGAATTCCAGCAGGAATTCAAACCGACGCACGAAAATATGCGTAACCTGCAGCTTCATAAAGATCAGGAGCGCCACCTGCTCGCTGCCAACTTACGCCGTGCCTTCTCCGGTATTGTTGCGGGTAATGTCAAAGATGAAGGTATCCGCGCAATCGAGCAGCATGGTCTTTTCGAGATAAAGGGTGATGCTGAAATTATGGAACGCATGGACACCCTGTTAGCTTCATTTGTTGCACAAACTAGAATGAAACTTGCGGGCGAAGCCTACCAACCCTGTTATCGGATTATTAAGTAGATATTTATTGATTACTACGCTTGCACATACTGGGCCTAAATTCGTCATCTAAAGTTCCTTTTGTACAGTTCCAGACCAGTTTGCCCTGTAATAAGCTGGGTTTAAAAACTATTGTTTTACTGCTGTCAGTATTCAATGGTTCGGCACGCAACGTTACCGTCATAACAGCGTTCTCGCCCACCACTATTGACTCAATAATTTCATTATTAATATTTTTTTCTAAATTGACATCAATATTCTGGTTGGGCCAGAAGTTGGTTTTTAAGATAAAGCTTGTAATTTTATCGCGAGTATCGGAAGCCAGTTGTAGTCCATCTAATACCCTGTTTTTATTGGCATAAGTGTTGTATGCAGGCAATGCAAGTAGATATGTCGTAATCATCACAACTATTAGGCCGAACATAATTCCGGCATATTTTAGAACTTTCTTATTGTTTGTTTTTTTTACTTTTGAAGAGCTCGGATCGAAGCCGCAGTTCAGGCAGACAACGCTATCTTCTTTGATAGTGCCACATTGGGGGCAGAAATATTTTCCGGAAATATTGTCAAGTTCACTTGGTAACAGGCTTTTTTCTTGAAGAGAGGGCTCTTTTTCACAGGTGTTAACAATTCTGCAATCGGCACCTGTTTTACGTACGGCTATCAGGTATTTTTCAGCTGTTACATTATCAATATTGCTTTTTACGATGGTTCTGGGTTTACTTAAAAGTTGCTCGGCTTTTTGTTCGCTGATTTTAAATAATGAAGACAGATTCTTGATAATCAAATTTTTATCCTGATTATCAGAAAATTTATTGGTAATAATTAGTTGGAATGTGTTTTCGTCCATGTCGCTCATAAGGTTGTCTTTTGTTATCGTTATTTATAGCACGATAATCTATAAGAGTTATAAAATAAACTTTATGTTATTTTATTGGACAGCCGAGCAGGATGGCAGGCTGAGCATGCAATCAACCTGCCATCTGATTAGATAAAGTTATGCATTGAGGTAATGCATTGAGATGAGATCTCTGGTTATTTTTTAGTTTCCTTCTTGATCTTTTTCGCTAACTTTTTTTCCTTTGGAGACAGTAGCGATTTCTTCTTAACTTCTTTATTGGTTTTTTGTTCTTTACTCATATTTATTCACTCCCGATAATTAACAGATAGCCTGCAGTTCAAGTACGGCAGCACGCCAGATTGTGGCGGATTAAGTCAGCCCTGTCAGTATTTCTTTCAACAAAATTATTATATTATTTTGATCATAATTTTGATTTATGCACCGGCGGGGGTGAAGCCTGTATGTATGCTTCAGGTATCTGGTCAAAGTGGAATAAATGAACACATAGACAAGGTTTGTCGTCACTCACTTAATGATTCATACAAATAAGTGTTAAATTCTTTATAATTCGCCCACTGTTTTTTTGACTGTAGCGCACTCTACACAGGATATATCATGATATTTTCATCTTTAGATCTGGCTCCCGAGATTCAGCGAGCACTGGATGCCTGTGGCTATAATGAAATGACGGCTATACAGGAGTTGGCGATTATCCCGGCACGCCGCGGTAAAGATCTGTTGGCTACGGCACAGACGGGAACTGGGAAGACCGCTGCTTTTGCCTTGCCTGTTCTACAGCAGATTCATAATAACCCGAAGCCAACGCTACCCGGCAGTCCACGTGCACTGATTCTGACGCCAACCCGCGAATTGGCAGAACAGCTGACAGAGACCATCAAGCGTTATGCCCAGTTCATGCCGGTCACCGTCACAGCTTTGTTTGGCGGCCTGAAAATAAGCGCTCAGGAGAAAAAGCTCAGAGCCGGCATCGACATCATTGTCGCTACTCCCGGCCGTATGCTTGAGCATGTCGTGCAGAATAACGTCAACCTGGGTAGTGTTGAATTTGTTGTTCTGGATGAAGCCGATCGCATGCTGGACATGGGCTTCATCACTGATGTTCTAACACTACTGAAAAAAACACCGGCAAAGCGCCAAACTTTACTGTTTTCCGCCACCATATCGCAGCTGGTTAAAGACCTTGCTAAAAAGATACTGACTAATCATGAAGTCATTAGTGCAGCCCGACAAAATGCCACCGCGGATAATGTTGAGCATGTGGTCTATCCAGTAGAGGAGCGGCGCAAGATAGAATTATTTGTTGAACTGATCGAACAGCACAACTGGTTTAAGGTTCTGGTCTTTACCAGTACTAAGGCGCAGGCAGATGAACTCATGAATAACCTGAAACAGGTGGGTATTAAAGCCGGACTTTGTCATGGTGATAAAAGCCAGGGCTCACGCCGCCGCGCCATTGCTGATTTCAAGGCCGACAAAATACAGGTGCTGATCGCTACTGAAGTGGCCGCCCGTGGACTGGATATTCAGGGACTGGAACACGTCGTTAATTTCAATCTGCCTTATCTGGCTGAAGACTACGTTCACCGCATTGGTCGTACAGGCCGCGCTGGCAGTAAAGGTCAGGCTATTTCGTTTGTTAGTCGTGAAGAAGAACGCACGCTAAAAAATATCGAAAAACTCATTGGCGATCGCATCAAACGCATCAAAGTACCAGGTTATGCTGAAGGTAGTCGAGAAACACTATTAAATGCTGTATCCAAAAATAACCGTCCGGCACGTACAAACAAAGCCAGTAAAACCAAAATTGACGACATCAGGAAAAGTTTTGTTAAAACTAGTCGAAAGAAAAAACGCTAGCTTGCCTGTTGTTAACAATGAAGTGAAAACGGATCCCTGTGTTTTATCTGATTATCAGTGCTGTAACTCAGTTTATCTGGTTGTCTCTTTAGCCTCGATAGCCTGTGGTTTAAATTAAGTCCCCACATTTTCCCTGTTAGATATGCTTCAACGATGGGTATTTATATCATTCACGGTGTGCGATTATTGATCAATGAGAACCTCAGTCATATCGTCAAATAGCCTGCGTAATTTCCTGCATTCATTAGTTTTGTTTACAGGTATGATGGCTCTGTTGAGTCTGGTTGGCTGGCTACTGATGGGACCTGTAGGTATAGGCTGGTTTTTATTTACCGGCATAGTGATATTAATTGGTGCAACACGCATCTCTCCCCGTGTTATTTTACTTTTACATGGAGCGCGGTTGTTGAGAACCGAAGACGCACCGAATCTGTATAAAATTCTCAACCGACTGAGTGTGCAGGCGGGGATTAAAAATTGCCCCATTCTTTATTACATTCCTGATACGACCATAAATGTATTTACCAGTGGATTAAAAGAAAACACGTCGATTGCGCTTAGTTATGGCATTGTGCGTCAGCTCAATGTTCACGAGCTTACAGGTGTACTGGCACATGAAATCAGCCATATTCGTAGCAATGATATGTTAGTAATGTTAGTTGCCAGCGTTATTTCCAGTTTGACCAGTGTGATGGCGTTGGCTGGTTCCATTCTTGTCCTGATCTATATTCCTCTGTATATCCTGACCGATGAAACCGTACCTTGGGCATTGCTGATCATCATGATGCTGGCACCTACTGCAAGTGCTTTAATGCAGATGGCTTTATCGCGTACGCGTGAATTCAGTGCTGATCTGGATGCGGTTAAATTGACCAATGATCCATTGAGTCTGGCCTCTGCGCTTGAAAAAATTGAGTACTATCAGAGTAGCTGGTTAGAAAAAATATTTAAGCATAGTCAATATATCCGTATACCACTATTGCTTCGAACTCATCCTTTGGTGTCTGATAGAGTTGATCGTTTGAAAGATCTGGCGATACAACTGCACGACATGTGAAATTACTTATGATCATGCCAGTTGCTTCATAATTTTCCTTATAAAGGAATTTAAAATTAATGATTACAGGCATTCAGGTTAATAATTATGTCCGCTGATCAAATTGTCATTGTCTGTATTTTGGCCGCGACCATGGGCATGTTCCTGTGGGGTCGTTGGCGGCACGACATGGTCGCCATGGCTGCACTGCTGGCCTGTGTTTTTACCGGGCTGGTGCCGGGCAGTGATGCCTTTGCCGGCTTTGGTCATCCGGCGGTGATAACGGTCGCGTGTGTCCTTGTGCTGGGCTACGGCTTACAGATTTCCGGCGCAGTGGATGTGATGGCGAAACGTTTTCTGCCGACCGCCGCCGGCGTGACGGTGAGTATACTCGCGCTCATCAGCCTCGCGGCTCTGTTATCGGGTTTTATGAATAATGTTGGTGCACTCGCATTGTTGATGCCCATTGCCATACAGCTGTCCGCCAAACATGATTTACCCGCAGGCAAGGTGTTAATGCCGCTGGCCTTCGGTTCAATTTTAGGTGGCATGACCACGCTGATCGGTACGCCGCCAAATTTGATTGTTGCAGGTTTCCGGCAGACAGCAGGTAGCGGTGCATTCACCATGTTTGACTTTTCTCCTGTTGGTGTCTCCGTCGCGCTGGTCGGCATTATGTTTATTGCTCTGGTTGGCTGGCGCATGGTGCCTGCGCGCAAGCAGG
>JAOUNI010000010.1 GCA_029881035.1 Gammaproteobacteria bacterium
TTCGGGGTGATGCAAACTCAGTCGCCAGGCGTGCAGCGCCTGCCGGTTGAAGTTCTTCAGTTGCTCGATGTAGCTCTCATCAGCCCCCGGCGGCAGACGCGAACGTCCTTCATAAACCGGATCACCGACCACCGCATGCCGCAGATGCTGCATGTGCACACGGATCTGGTGGGTCCGGCCTGTCTCCAGCTCGACATGAAGATGCGTGTAGCCACGGAAACGGTCCAGTACGCGATAATGCGTCACCGAAGGCCGGCCATCTTCCCTCACGGTCATGCGAACACGATCATACGAATGACGGCCAATCGGCTGATCGACCGTGCCACCGCCCGTCATCACGCCGTGCACCAGCGTCTGGTATTCACGGTGCACTTCTCGCTGCTGTATCTGATCGACCAGGTATTTATGCGCGATCAGCGTGCGTGCCACCACCATCAGACCGCTGGTATCCTTATCCAGCCGATGAACAATACCAGCGCGCGGCACTTCGGCCAGCGAGCTGTCATAAAAAAGCAGCGCGTTCTGCAATGTTCCCTGTCGGTTCCCTGCTGCGGGATGCACTACCAGACCGGCCGGCTTGTTGATAACAATCAGCGACTCGTCCTGATAAACGATATCCAGCGGGATATCTTCAGGCGCACACTCGTCATCAAGATCCACCGCCTTCACATTCAATGCCAGCAGCTGCTCAGCGTAGGCTTTGGTTTTAGGTTTGGCGGGCTGACCGTCGAGCAAAATCAGTCCTTCCAGCAACCA
This sequence comes from Gammaproteobacteria bacterium, assembly GCA_029881035.1. Lineage (GTDB taxonomy): Bacteria > Pseudomonadota > Gammaproteobacteria > SZUA-229 > SZUA-229 > LH-M37. The sequence continues at coordinate 757 of JAOUNI010000010.1, forward strand.
CTGCTTTAAACGACTGCGGGAATAATCAGGCATCAGCTCAGCGAGCACGACATCCAGCCGCTGGCCTGATAGCTCTTCAGGAATACTTATTGTTGTTTGAATTTCGGGCATTAGAATGGAAAATACGGCTCACAGAATCACTGTAGGACAAGGAACTTAGTTATAATGTTCCATTCTAACGGATATCGGATAACAACTGACAATAATGATCAGGCAGATTTATGCATAAACACAACCCTAGCCACTTCACCCGCCCGTTATTATTTTTGACTTCCATAGTGCTAACCGTATTTTTATCGGCCTGTAGCACCATGAGCGCCGACCCCACCGCTGAATGGACCGCCAAAGATTTCTATGATGAAGCCAGGTCGTCCCTGGATGCCGGTGAATTTCAAACCGCCATCAAAAATCTCGAAACGCTGGAAGCACGTTTTCCTTTCGACCCCTACGCCAAACAGGCGCAGCTGGATGTGGCTTATGCCTATTACAAATTTGAGGAGCCTGAATCGGCGATCAGTGCGGTCAACCGTTTCATGCGCCTGCACCCCAGAGATCCACACATCGACTATGCCTATTACCTGAAAGGTCTGGTGAATTTTAATCGCGGCTCCGGTTTTCTGGATGACTGGTTCCCACGTGACCATGCCCGCCATGATGCCTCAGTCATGCAACAGTCCTATAACGACTTTTCCACGCTGGTTCGCCTGCACCCCGATAGCCATTACGCCGGTGATGCACACCAGCGAATGGTCTTTTTGCGCAACAAGATGGCGCAGAAAGAAATTGAAATCGCTGAGTTTTATATCGAGCGTGAAACCTGGTTGTCCGCAGTCAACCGCGCCAAGATCGTGATCGAGCGTTATCAGGATTCCATCTGGAGCCATCGCGCACTCGAAATTATGGTGGAAGGATACAAAAACCTGGGGCTCAATGATCTCGCTACTGATGCTCAACGGATACTTAGTCTGAACGAGCCCGGCCGCAATATACAAACACCCGCACCGGATGAGAATCGGGGCGAGCCACCTGCAATGGCTCGCAACCTGAACCCAGCTCAGTCCAAATTATAGATTTCGCCGGTAGCCTGAGGTGATCGGGTAACGCCGATCACGGCCAAAGGCGCGACGGGTAATGCGCACACCGGGTGCAGCCTGACGGCGTTTGTATTCGTTGCGTTGCACCATAGTGGTGACCTGCTCAACCACTGACTTATCCAGCCCCATGGCAATAATATCTTTCATCGGCATATCCCGTTCCACGGATAATTCCAGAATCCGGTCCAGCACATCGTAATCGGGCAAAAAGTCCTGATCGCACTGGTCTGCACGCAGCTCAGCAGAAGGTGGCCGGGTCAAAACACGTTCAGGAATGACATTCCCCAGTGCATTTCGATAACGACATAGCTGGTAGACACGAGTTTTGCTAACATCTTTCAGCGGAGCGAAACCGCCCGACATATCGCCATAGAGCGTGGTGTAACCCACCGCCATTTCACTTTTATTGCCAGTGGTCAGCAGCATACGGCCGGTTTTGTTGGAAATCGCCATCAAAATCACACCACGGCAGCGCGCCTGAATATTCTCTTCGGTAGCATCGGCTTCTTTTCCGGCAAACACACCGGCCAGCAGGCTCAAAAATTCCTCAAAGACCGATTCGATGGGAATAATATCGTACTGTACGCTCAGTATTTCTGCCTCGGCGCGGGCATCTTCAAGGCTCATATCAGCGGTGTACTTCGTGGGCATCATCACCGCATGCACATGATCAGCGCCCAGCGCATCAACCGCTATCGCCAGCGTCAGCGCCGAATCTACACCGCCCGATAAGCCGATGACGACACCGATAAAGCCATTTTTATAGACATAATCGCGCACGCCGAGAACCAGCGCTTTATAGATTGCCTCGTCTTCTCGTAAGGCAATAACATCACGCTTTTCAACCGGCTGCACCTGCGATGCAGTCACGTCCACATAGTCGATGAAAGTCTCAAAAGCCGGTGCCCGCGAGACCGGTTTACCCTCGCCATTGACCACCAGCGACTCGCCATCGAACACCAGTTCGTCCTGACCACCGACCATATTCAAATACAATATCGGCATGTGATTTTCGCGACCGCGCTGCGCCAGCACGTCCAGACGTTCTTCATACTTACCGACATGATACGGTGAGGCATTGAGCACCAGCATGACCTCGGCACCGGCGGCTTTGGCATCGGCCAGAGACTGCTTTTCCCAGACATCTTCACAAATGGCCAGACCAAACTTTACCCCTTTAAATTCCACCACCACACTCTGCGAGTCCGTCTTGAAATAACGCGCCTCATCAAATACAGAATAGTTGGGTAATGCCTGCTTGTGATAACTGGCGATACGCTCACCGTTGCGCAACCAGACAGCGGCGTTATAGAGCTTCTCACCAACGCGATCAGGCATACCCAGCAGAACATCGATATCATTGAGCTGCGACTGAATACGAGCCAGTTGATCGACAACCTGGGCATTAAAACCGGGGCGATACAGCAAATCCTCCGGTGGATAGCCCACCAGCGCCAGCTCGGGGAACATCACCAGATCTGCCCCTTTCGACTTGGCCGCGCGTGACAGATTGATGATCTTATCAGCATTACCCTTGATATCGCCGACAAGAAAATTATCCTGTACCATGGCGACTCTAACGGTTTTCTTCATATATGAGCCCTAACTGGCTATTATCGAACTTACGATACTAAGCAAACTTTTCGATCAGGTCAGGATTTTATCAGAGAGCAGAACAGGAAATGTAAAATAAAACCTTGTGGCTTTCGACGATGAAACACACTATACATAATCGGTAATCTCGGAACTAAAAATCTTCTTTACAATGAACAAAGCAACCCAAAATATTTTAAATAACATTCACTCCAGCCCTGGCTGGCATCGTCTCCGTCTATTTAATTATTACCGGGGTACGCTCTCTCTGTTATTTCTTACTATTTACCTAAATGGCTGGATAGACTTATTTATCTCAGCCAAAGATTTTCAGTCAACCCTTTTTCTTTTTACTGTTATTTTTTATTTATGTTCATTCATTGTTTTTACACTCGGCATTCAACGACATAAACCCAATATAAAAACCCAGGCGATTATACAAACCTGTATTGATATTGTTGCCATTGTCACCATCACACACGCTTGCGGTGGAATAAAATCAGGTCTTGGCATGTTGCTTATCATCAACATATCCCTAACTAGCTTATTTATGCCCAGGCGACTCACTCTATTATTTGCCGCCGCCACAACACTGATGATTCTCGCTGAACAAATATATTCATATCTCCTAATTCACGATTTTCACGCATCCTTTACCCAAGCCGGCATTCTGGGAATACTTATTTTTGCCTGCGCTTTTATAGCGTCAAATTTTTCACAACAATTACGTGATACAGAACAGCTCGCTGATGAACAGGGACGTGACCTGGAAACGGCCACGCAATTGAGTGAGCATATTATTCATAGCATGAGAACGGGTATTATTGTACTTTCACCCAACGGCAATATACTGATGTCGAACAATGCGGCACAGAATATTCTGGGCAATATAAAATTACCACCTAATACCTCATTAAAGAAAACCGCTCCCAGCCTGTTTCAACGTTTTGTCGAATGGCAACTCAACGAAGAATACCCACAACAAACCCCAATTCAACAAAGTCATGGTTTACCTGATATACAACCGGGGTTCAGTGCAATCGAAAAAGACAAAGGAACACAGGGGCAAACTCTTGTTTTTCTAGAAGATGCCAGCCAACTCAATCAGAGGTTTCAACAGGTCAAACTAGCTTCTTTGGGACGCTTAACTGCGAGTATTGCTCACGAAATTCGCAATCCTCTTGCTGCCATTCAACACGCTTCTCAATTACTGGAAGAATCCATTGATGAACCAGACAATTTAAAATTAGCTCGTATTATTACTTCTCAGACCCAACGACTTAATGGTGTAGTTAAAAATGTTTTACAACTATCCAGAAAACAGCATAGTAGTCCGGAAGTTATTAACCTGATGAACTGGTTAGTTCAATTTAGAAATGAATTCTGCCCCTCCAACGGAATGAACGAGACACAAATAGACATCAATATTAAACCTGAATCATTATCTATATTATTCGACCCAGAGCAGCTCTATCAGGTTTTCTGGAATTTATGCACTAATGCAATCAATCATTCTGGGCTAGACATTCACCAACTAACTATCAAATTATATAGTCAGATATCTGATGAAACCCAGCAAGCTTTTATCGATATTATCGATAACGGCCATGGTATCGATGGAGATATTGCAAACCATATATTTGAACCTTTTTATACCACCAGCACAGAAGGCACTGGACTCGGGCTGTATATTATCAAGGAAATTGTTGAAAATAATCGTGCTAAAATCAGGCACATTGCCCAGCCAGATAATGGCAGCTGCTTTAAAATTTGTTTTATGCAGGCGGGCGGCAAAACAATTCAAGAAAATAGCTCTTCAACGGACACACAAGTATAAATATGTCTAAGAAACATGTGCTTATCATTGATGATGAACCCGACATCTGTGAACTGATTGAAATCACACTAACGCGTATGGGTTTTCAGACACAATCAGCCTACACCATTGCCGAAGCCTATACACTACTAAAAAAAGAAACCTTTGATTTATGTTTGACTGACATGCACTTACCCGATGGCAATGGTATTGATCTGGTTCAGTATGTACAAACCAATTACCCAACATTACCTATTGCCGTCATTACAGCACATGGCAATATGGACTCTGCCGTCAAGGCCCTCAAAGCTGGCGCTTTTGACTTCGTCTCTAAACCAGTCGATATTCATATCTTACGAAATCTGGTTTCATCCGCAACGAAACCCAATAACTTCGAGCAAAGCTCAAATGCTACGACAACAATTACCGGTCAATCCAATACCGTCAAGCAACTGCTCAAACATATCGAAAAGCTGGCCCGAAGCCAGGCGCCTGTTTTTATTCATGGTGAATCCGGCTCGGGAAAAGAACGTGTCGCCAGAATGATCCATGAACAGGGCAGCCGTGCCGATGCTCCTTTTGTTCCAGTTAACTGTGGAGCCATACCGGCTGAATTAATGGAAAGTGAATTTTTTGGCCATATTAAAGGTAGCTTTACCGGGGCCAGTACCGATAAACAGGGTTTATTTCAGGCTGCTGATGGTGGTACGCTTTTTCTGGATGAGATTGCCGAACTGCCGATGCACATGCAAGTTAAACTACTGCGCGCCATTCAGGAAAAAGCTATTCGATCTGTAGGCAGCTCACATGAAATTCCGGTGGATGTTCGTATACTCAGCGCCAGCCACAAAGATCTTGCTGCACAGGTTAAAGAAGGGCATTTTCGCGAAGATCTGTACTATCGCATCAACGTTATTGACCTATCTGTGCCCAGCCTCAAGGAACGTAGTGAAGATATACCCTTACTGGCCGAGCAGATACTACAAACCCTTGCATCCAAATCTGGATGCAATTCAGCTCCAAGCCTCGATAGCGCCGCCCTCTCAGCACTGTCCAACTACCACTTTCCCGGCAACGTCCGTGAACTGGAGAATATTCTAGAAAGAGCTTTGGCAATGGCAGAAAATAATGTCATCACAGCCAATGACCTGCACATCAAACCCCAGCAGACATCAGTTACCGAAGCAGGCAACACTATCAATTTAGCAAGGCAAGAAAAAAATGCCATTATGCAGGCGCTCGAAGAAACCCGCTGGAACAAAACCGCCGCGGCAAAACGACTCGGCCTCAGTCTTAGACAGCTCAGATATCGTCTGGAAAAAATGGATATTGACTAATTAGCTATACATCAATAACTAATATCAGTGCAAAAGAGATTTATTCTCAACAAAATGTATTACAAAATTGTCATTTTTTTACATTAATGTCACATTGAAGTCATTTCAAAAATCACAGAAATTCAGATAAATAATTGTTTTATATAGTTTTTTATTTAGCAATTAAAACTGGCACAGCAACTGCTTTGTATAAGACAATCCCCGAATAATGGGGTTTTAAATAAACAAAATAATACCCATTACACAATCTACTTTATTAAAGAGGAACTACCATGAAAAAAGTACAACAAGGTTTTACACTGATCGAGCTGATGATCGTTGTCGCGATTATCGGTATTCTGGCGGCGATCGCCGTACCTGCTTACCAGGAATATGTTGCAACATCCAAAGGTGCTGCGGGTATGAAAGCTGTAGGTAACTACGTGACCAAGCTGCAGACCTGCATTCAAACAGACATTGGCTGCGCAAGCCTTGGAACTGAAGTGGCCTCTCAAGCTGGTCTTACAATAACTCCTGCTACTCCAGTAGTGAATACAGATGCAACTCTTGAGTTCGACAATCTCTCTTGTCTGATTACCGCAACTGTGACCGCTGATGGTACAACTACCTACACAGCAGCCTTGGGTTCAGCCCCTGGAAATACAACTTTAGCTCAATGTGAGAAAGGCGCTAACCTTTAAAGCTAGCAGTGCTTAAAAAAACCCCGCTTTTGCGGGGTTTTTTTTACCTAAGCCAATCAGGCCGGACATTTAAACTATTTACATAAACAAACATTACACTTAACTAACAATCCCAATATAGCGCTTTATTATTAGGCCACAGTTATCATTCATCATAAAATCACTACCACTAATACATATAAATTCCAGATTGCTAGATAATTTTAAGTATATAGATCAAAATGCTATTGAGGCTATCCTATATCGGCCAATGCGTAAGGAGTGTGATATGAAAAATAATTATTACAATAGTGGGTTCACCTTAATTGAACTCATGATTACTGTTGTCATAGTAGGTATGCTGGCTGCGATTGCACTACCCTCCTATTTTGCTTACGTCAAGGACACTAATGAAAAAGCAGTGAATGCCAATGCTCTATCTCTAGCTAATTTTGAAAATAACTTTTTTTACGAAAATGAAACCTATGTAACGGGTACATACACTCCTGGCGCAGCCAGCTCATTATCAGCCGCACTAGGATGGACTCCTTCTGGTGATCAGGATAATTTCAAATATGCTGTCAGCGCCGGTCCTTGTGGGGATATCAAAGAATGTTATACCATTACCGTCACACTCATTAGTGACCCGACAATAAACCATACTCTATCTGGCCCCTAATACCAAATATCTTATGCACAATAAAAAACCCGGGAAACCGGGTTTTTTATTGTGCATAAAATTATACGAATACATCTTTAAATACGACAATTTAATCAGTTTTCGTCTATGCTTGACGGGTATGAAATTTAGCTATATTTTTCAACTAACACTCATCATAAACCCTAAAGTATCGGAATAATTAATTCGCCTATGTCTGCACAGCCACGTCTCCAGGGTCTTTCTCGCAAGCTAGTCAATGATGGTCTTATTGATGAAGAAAAAGCCATCGAAGCCATAAAAGGCGCTCACGAAGAAAAAATAACCTTTACCCAGTATCTGGTCGACCACAAGATACTAACGGCGAAAAAAATCGCTATGGAAGCCTCTGCTGAATTTGGTCTACCTGTGTTTGATCTAAATGCGCTGGACATGGAGATCATTCCGAAAGATCTGGTCGATGACAAACTAATTGAAAAACACCATGCCCTGCCCCTGTTTAAACGCGGCAACCGCTTATATATAGGCATTTCTGACCCAACTAATCTGGCTGCTATCGACGATATCAAGTTCCAGACGGGCAGCAATACCGAAGCAGTACTGGTCGAGGTTGATAAACTTTCCAAAATCATCGAAAAGATACTGGACGAAGACGATGGCATGGATGACATGCTGGACGAAGGACTGGATGACCTTGAGTTTGCTGATACTGATGCTGATCCAAACAAAGACGAAGATACCGGTTCAAATATTGATGACACACCTGTGGTCAAATTCATCAATAAAATGTTACTTGATGCCATTAAAAAAGGTGCCTCCGACCTTCACTTTGAACCGTATGAAAAACGATACCGTGTGCGCTTCCGTATCGACGGCATGTTACGTGAGGTCGCCTCCCCTCCAATTGGTCTGAGCATGAAAATGGCGGCTCGTCTCAAGGTGATGTCAAAAATGGATACCTCCGAAAAACGGGTACCACAAGACGGTCGTATCAAGCTAAAAATCTCCAAAAATAAAGCTATCGATTTTCGTGTTAATACCTGCCCGACGTTATTTGGCGAAAAAGTGGTAATGCGTATTCTGGATCCTTCCAGTGCATCACTCGGTATCGACATGTTGGGTTATGAACCGGATCAGAAAGAACACTACATGAATGCCCTGTCCAATCCCTATGGCATGATTCTGGTGACTGGCCCCACCGGTAGTGGTAAAACTGTATCGTTATATACCGGCCTGAATATTCTGAACAAAGAAGACACCAATATTTCAACCGCCGAGGATCCGGTAGAAATTAACCTGGAAGGTATTAATCAGGTTAACGTTAATGAAAAAACAGGCATGACTTTTGAGGCTGCGTTACGAGCATTTCTGCGTCAGGATCCTGACATCATCATGGTCGGTGAGATTCGAGATCTGGCCACCGCTGAGATTGCTATCAAAGCGGCACAAACCGGCCATATGGTTATGTCTACTCTGCATACTAATGATGCGCCTCTAACTCTGGCACGTCTGGTGAATATGGGTGTACCACCATTTAATATTGCTGCTGCCGTTAACCTGATCATCGCACAGCGATTGGGACGACGCTTATGTGAAAAATGTAAAACCGTGCATGATTTACCTGACTCTGTACTGGAAGAAGAAGGTTTTACTGCCGAGCAAATCAAAGCTAAACCCACCTTGTACAAGGCCGTAGGTTGCGATGCCTGTGATAAAGGCTACAAAGGTCGTGTGGGTATTTATCAGGTTATGCCTATATCTGAAGCAATAGGAAAAATTATTATGGATAATGGTACTGCGCTTGATGTTGCTGAACAGGCGCAAAAAGACGGTGTAAACGACCTAAGACAATCCGCTATATTAAAAGTGATTTCCGGCGTGACCAGCCTCGAAGAAATCAATCGTGTCACCAAGGACTAGCAGGAAGGTAATAAATCATGGCTACAGCTAAAGAATCAACAATGAGCTCTTTTTCCTGGGAAGGTACCAATAAACAAGGGAAAACCGTTAAAGGTGTAAAAACAGCTGCAAGTATTGATGCGGTTAAAGCCGAATTACGCAAACAGGGTGTCACTGCCAAGCCAGGAAAAATAAAAAAACAAAATAAGAAAACCCGTGGTAAGAAAATTACGCCCAATGACATTGCAGTGTTCAGTCGACAGCTTGCCACCATGATGAAAGCAGGCGTACCACTGGTGCAATCTTTTGATATCGTTGGTGGGGGTCACTCCAACCCTAGCATGACCGAATTAATTATGAAGATCAAAGCCAGCGTCGAAGGAGGCAACACACTAGCCACCGCTATGGGCGAGCATCCTCTTTATTTCGATGATTTATTTGTCAATCTGGTCGATGCCGGTGAACAATCAGGCGCCCTGGAAACACTGCTAGAAAAAGTCGCCACCTATAAAGAAAAAACCGAATTACTAAAGAAAAAGATCAAAAAGGCAATGACCTACCCGATTTCCGTTCTCGTGGTCGCCATGGTTGTATCTGTAATTCTACTGGTATTCGTGGTACCAACATTCAGCGAAATGTTTGAGAGCTTTGGCTCCGAGCTACCTGCATTCACACAAATGGTGGTCCATATGTCGGAATGGATGACTTCAGATGGCTGGATTCTTGGTGTTATCGGTGTTACGGTCTTTGTCGCCTTCACGGAAACCAAAAAACGCTCCAGAAAATTTAATGAAAATCTCGATAAAATGTACCTGAAAATGCCTATTATTTCGGGACTTGTTCACAGTTCAGCCGTGGCCAGGTTTGCTCGAACATTAGCAACAATGTTTGCAGCAGGTGTACCTCTGGTTGACGCCATGGACTCAGTTGCTGGAGCTTCAGGTAATATCGTTTATAAAAAAGCAATTCTGGCTATTCGTGATGAAATTGCACAGGGCTCAACATTACAATCCAGCCTTTCGCAAAGAACTGATCTTTTTCCTAATATGTTGATACAAATGGTAGGTATTGGTGAAGAATCCGGTGCACTCGATGCTATGTTATCCAAGGTCGCCGAATATTTTGAAGCCGCAGTAGATGATGCAGTTGAGAATTTAACGACTCTGATGGAACCCCTGATCATGTCATTTCTGGCAGTCGTTATTGGTGGTCTGGTTATTGCTATGTATCTGCCTATTTTCAAAATGGGCGAAGTGGTTGGCAACTAAGGCGATTACACTTGGAAATTCTAAACGTTTTTGAAACTACGCTGTGGCTGTTTTATGCCACCATACTTATACTAAGTTTATGTGTTGGTAGCTTTCTTAATGTTGTCATTTATCGGCTGCCCGCCATGCTGGAACGTGACTGGCGTATCCAGTGTCATGAATATTTGGAACTAGGAGATGCCAGGATTGATGACAAACTACAGCACCTCTCTTTAGCCAAACCCGGTTCTACGTGCCCTCATTGTGGCCATAGAATTCGTGCCTGGGAAAATATCCCAGTCTTAAGCTATCTTTTTTTGAAAGGAAAATGTTCGTCCTGCAACTCAACAATTTCATTACGATACCCTGTCATAGAACTCATTACGGGCGTGCTGTCAGTTATTGTTGCAATAAAATTTGGCGTCAGCCTGACTACGCTTTGCGCATTATTTCTTACCTGGACGCTAATTGCTCTCACTCTTATCGACTACGATAAACAGTTACTGCCTGACGACCTCACGTTACCACTGCTTTGGCTTGGACTTTTAATCTCTTTTTTTAATGTCTTCACAGATACCGAATCGAGTCTTATTGGAGCCATACTCGGCTATATGATTCTCTGGACTGTCTTTCAGATTTTTAAACTCGTCACTGGTAAAGAAGGTATGGGCTTTGGTGATTTTAAGTTATTAGCCGCACTGGGCGCCTGGATGGGCTGGCAATTACTGCCGCAAATTATCCTGCTCTCCTCAGTAGTGGGGGCTGTAACTGGTATTTTCATGCTCATCACCGGCCTGACCAAAAGACAACAGCCGATACCTTTTGGCCCCTATCTTGCCGTTGCCGGCTGGATAGCATTAATGTGGGGACATGATATTAATAGGCTTTATCTATCCAGCCTTCAATAATGTTGAAGGTTGGGTTAACAGGCGGCATTGGCAGTGGAAAATCTACAGTCTCTGAAATATTTTCCAATCTGGGTATTACTATCATTGATGCTGATCGTATTGCACATCAACTGATGCAATCAGGAAGCGATAGCTTTAATGATATAAGACAATTGCTCGGCGATGAATTTATTAATATCAATGGGGAGTTGGATAGAAAAAAAATAGCACAAACTATTTTTTCAAACCCCCAAAAAAAAATTGCTCTTGAAAAAATTCTACATCCCAGAATCAAACAATACCTGCTGCAGGAAGTGGAACGTTTTAATAGTAAAAGCTATATTATTCTGGAAATTCCCCTACTTCTGGAAAGCCAGTTTACGGATTTAGTAGATCGAATTATTGTCGTTGATGCTGATGATGACATAAGAATCCAACGGACTAAACAGCGCGACAACCGTACTGAAGAACAAATCAGGTGTATCATGAATCACCAGATAGACCGTGATCATCGTCTACAACAAGCTGATGATATCCTGAATAATAATGGCAATATTGAAGACCTACGCAAAGCTGTCACACTTCTCCACCACAAATATCTAGCAATGGCAGCCTAGAAATCTGGAGCAGCTATTTTGAATATGAGTGGTTTTGTGTAAAAATCCACCCCAATTAACCCTAAGATGAATACCGTGACTGAGTTCTACACATACGAACAACCTACCAATGAGCGCATCCGCGCCTTCCTGCGCCTTGAAAAACTATTTCGGCAATTTAATTTTCATTTAAGACAGGGCAATGCATGGAGTAATGATATCGCTATCGATTCGATTAATGAACTTCTGGCCTTCACTAGCCGCTCAGATATAAAACTGGAGGCCCTCAAGGAACTCGAGCGGCAACATGCACGTTTAGAGCGCCTGTCAACACGCGCACACATTGATAAGAATCAACTCGAATCGTTATTGATCAAACAGAAAAAATTGATCATGGAACTTCAGTCTATACAGGGGCAGCTAGGACAAAATACTCAATCTATTGAGCTTCTCTCTGCTATAAGACAAAAAAGCTCCATACCCGGTTGTATCTGTGATTTTGATCTACCTGTCTACCAATACTGGCAGAGTCTGCCCGAGTCGACGCGTAAGAGTCACCTCCAGAAATGGTTTGAGCCTTTCAAGATTCTTGATCATTCAGTCCATTTGATTCTGGACGTATTACGCCACAGCGTAGAAGATAGCAACGAGATCGCTACTAATGGTTTTTTTCAGAAATCCATCGATACCAACCAGGCTATTCAGTTATTAAGAATAAGTATTGTGGCAAATAGTAACTACTATCCTGAAATCAGTGCGGGGAAACACCGTTTTTCTATTCGTTTTATGAGCAACGAAGATCCTTCAAGTCGACCTGAACAATATAACGAAAATATAAATTTCAAACTTAACCTGTGTACTATTTAAAAGTACGCTAACAAGTCAGATATCCAGCAGTTTTAAACAGGGTTCCATAACGCCCCTATCGCAGCTATACCCTGAGCACCAGCTAACCAGGCTTTTTCAGTATCATCCTTAGTTACACCACCTAAAGCATAAACAGGCACATTTACCTGAGTTATCATTTCTGAAAATTGCTGCCAACCTAAAGGTACTGTATCAGGATGTGTAGCTGTAGCTTGCACTGGTGACAATACCATGAAGTCAACTCCTAAAGCCTGCGCTTCAATCATCTCCTGCAGATTATGACAGGAAACAGAAAGATAATCGCAATCTGGCCTTTGCGAATATTGCAGCAGCTTTCTGCTGTTCAAATGCAGACAGGATGGGGTAATTAAATGTGCGAGCTGATCAGGAATATTGAACATAAGCCTGACGCTGGATTGCTCACATAAATCAGTCGCAAGTTTTATAATCTTAGCGGCAAATTTTTCATTCGTTGTTTGCAGCCAGTCATTGGTGAGCCTTAGTTGCGCCAGTCGGATACCGCTATCAATAGCTAATCCAAAGCGCTCTTCAAATTCATAAATAGAATCGAATTTTCCTGTAATCAGGTAATGCTCGGGTAAATTTAGAGATTGAATAATCGGAACATTCGCAGCTGGAAACTCAATTGGCTCAAGTTGATCAATCGCCTGCCAGCGAATTGTCTGACCTTCTTTACCCACTGCTTGCCCAGTGTAATCGTCTACCTTCCAGACATCGAGTAAAACTGTTTTATCTGGATATTGGTGCCTCACTTTTATCAGCGGGCGGCAAGACTTTACATGGATGCCAAGTTCTTCTTCCAGCTCCCGCAACAGTGCTTGTTGAACCTGTTCGCCGGATTCAAGTTTACCCCCGGGAAACTCCCAAAAACCACCCTGATGAGCATTGGATGCGCGCTGGCTAATCAATACTTCGTTATTGCTATTAACAATAGCGGCAACAGCTACATGAACAACTTCTGTATTCAAAAAAACTAACTTCGATAGTTTGAATTGATAGTCACGTAATCGTGGGACAAATCAGTGGTCCAGATTGTGGTCGAGACATCGCCACGACCGAGAATAACTTTGATGGTAATCTCAGGCTGACGCATAACTCGCTGACCTGCTTCTTCGGTGTAATCTGCATCTCTACAACCGCCTTTAACAATACGCACATCATCCAGAAAAATGCTAACATTTTCTGCAACCAGATTTTTAATTCCAGCATTGCCGACAGCAGCAAGGATTCTTCCCCAGTTTGGGTCGCTGGCAAACAAAGCTGTTTTCACCAGTGGAGAATGCGCAATGGTATAAGCCACGTCACGCGCTTCTTTCAAAGAGGCCGCCGTGTCCACATTGATGCTAATAAACTTTGTCGCGCCCTCACCATCGCGAACAATGGCATGCGCCAGGTGCAAACATACTTCATCAACGGCCCGGGCAAAAACTGCTGCATCATCGCTGTGCGCATCAATCAGCGCGGTGTTCGCAGCACCAGAAGCTATCAAGATGCAGGCATCATTCGTTGAAGTGTCACTATCGACCGTGATCGAATTGAAACTTTTTGCAACCGCACCATCAAGGCAATGCTGTAAATAAGTATTTTCTACTCGTGCATCTGTACCGATATAGGCAAGCATAGTGGCCATGTTGGGGTGAATCATGCCTGAGCCCTTTGCGATACCAGTGATAGTCACCTGCTTGCCACCCAACATAAATTGTTTAGAGATAGCTTTAGCGATTGTATCAGTTGTCATGATGCCACGCACTGCTGACATCCAGTTATCTTCTGTTAGACACTGACTGACCGTCTCCACACCCTTGCTCAAGACATTCATTGGCAGGGACTCGCCGATAACACCGGTGGAAAAAGGTAAAACTTCTTCCACTTTACAGTGAAGAGCTTTGGCGACCCACTCACAACTTTCAATCGCATTCTGGATGCCCTGCTCGCCAGTTCCGGCATTAGCATTGCCTGAGTTAATTAAAAGTGCTCGAGGTTGTATTTGAGCAAGATGTCTTTTAGCCACAATCACAGGTGCAGCCGCAAAAGAGTTTTTGGTAAACGTTGCTGCGCAATTTGAACCCTGGTCAAGCTTGATCAGGACAAGATCTTCTTTTCCTTTGGCCTTCTTGATGCCACAGGCTACCGAAGCAAGCTCAATACCTTTAACAGGAAGAATATTAACGGGTTCTGAGAGACCTACTGCCATATCACACCTTCAAACGATAAAAAGTATTAACGATTAAACCAACTTACCATGACATTGCTTGAATTTTTTACCTGAACCACACCAGCAAGGATCATTACGACCCAGCTTTTTCTCACCGCGAACAAAAGGCTGCTCTGATGATTCATTATTTTCAGCATTCTGTTTCTGATGCATACCATCAGCCTGTTCATGTTGATAATTAACATTCTCAGTTTGTGCATGACCACGCTCTTCTATATTTTCAACTTCTTCGCGTGCCTGAATTTTTACTTTTGATAAAATAGAAATCGCTTCATGCTTGATCTTATCCAGCATTTCCGAGAACATTTCAAAAGATTCACGTTTATATTCCTGTTTTGGATTTTTCTGTGCATAACCACGCAAGCCAATACTCTGGCGCAAATAATCCATGGCAGCCAGATGCTCTTTCCAGATCCTATCGAGAACATTTAACAGCACATATTTTTCATAATTACGCATGCCCTGTTCACCAGCTAACATTTCCTTAGCATGATAATCTTCGACCAATATTTCCAGAATACGTCGACGTAAACCTTCCTCATTCAGTTCATCATCCTTGTCCAGCCACTGCTGGATCGGCATTTCACTGCCAAACTCCTCATACAGTGCATTTTCAAGTCCTTTTATATCCCACTGTTCATCCAGACTACCGGGCATAATAAAACTTGAAATAACATCTTTCAGAACATCTTCACGAATAGCTTTGACGATGTCAGACAAATCATTCTCTGACATCATTTCATTGCGCTGCGCATAAACTACCTTGCGCTGATCATTGGCGACGTCATCATAGTCCAGCACTTGCTTACGGATATCGAAGTTATGGCCTTCAACTTTACGTTGCGCATTTTCGATAGCTCGATTGACCCATGGATGCTCAATCGCTTCACCACGTTGCATGCCCAGTTTTTTCATCAAGGCACCGACACGATCAGAAGCAAAAATTCGCATCAAATCATCTTGCAGTGATAAATAGAATCGCGTAGATCCAGGATCACCCTGACGTCCAGAACGGCCCCGCAACTGGTTATCAATACGTCTGGACTCATGTCGTTCACTGCCAATTACATGCAGCCCTCCCGCCTCCAGAACTGTCTGATGCCTTGCCTTCCATTTGGAACGAATTTCATCAATTTGTGCTTGCGTTGCATCAGGTTTTTTAGTCAGCTCTGCTTCCAGATTTCCACCCAGTACAATATCAGTACCACGACCAGCCATATTGGTGGCGATGGTAACCGCACCCGGTTGCCCGGCCTGTTCGATAATGTGTGCCTCATTTTCATGCTGCTTGGCATTCAGTACATTGTGCGGGATTTTTTCCTGCTTTAATTTGCTGGAAATTAATTCTGAAACATCAATAGAGGCTGTACCTACCAGTACCGGCTGCTGGCGCTTAACACAATCACGCACATCCTCGATGATCGCTTCGTATTTTTCTTCCTGAGTTAAATAAACCAGATCTGTATTATCGTTACGGATCATTGGCTGATTAGTCGGAACCAAAACAACTTCCAGATTGTAAATCTGTAGCAACTCACCAGCTTCAGTATCAGCAGTACCAGTCATTCCCGATAGCTTTTCATATAGACGAAAATAATTCTGGAAAGTAATTGAAGCCAGCGTCTGGTTTTCACTCTGTATTTTTACGCCTTCCTTCGCTTCAACCGCCTGATGCAAACCTTCAGACCATCGACGCCCAGGCATGGTTCGGCCGGTAAATTCATCAACAATCACCACTTCGTCATTCTTTACAATGTACTGAACGTCCTTTTTAAACAAAGCACTAGCTCTTAGTGCTGCATTAAGATAGTGAATCAGATTAATATTGTTGGTGCTGTATAAACTTTCATTGGCAGGAAGAATGCCTTCATCAACAAGAATTTCTTCAACCTTCTGGTGTCCCTGCTCAGTAATATGTACTGTACGATTTTTCTCATCAACCGAAAAATCACCTTCTTCAGGTGCGTCTTTCTCTTCTTTGTGCTTACCCTGTTCTAATTGCTTTACAATTTCCTTAAATTTTACGTGCAGCTCACTGCTATCATTTACAGCACCTGAGATAATCAAAGGCGTTCTTGCTTCGTCGATGAGAATCGAATCTACTTCATCGACAATAGCGAAATTCAATTCACGCTGAACCTTTTCATCTATGGTGAAGGCCATATTATCTCTGAGATAATCAAAGCCAAATTCATTGTTAGTGCCGTAAGTGATATCTGCCGCGTATGCTTTCTTTTTCTCATCGTGATTCAGACCGCTGATGCTGACACCGGTCGTCAAACCGAGAAAACCGTATAAACGCCCCATCCATTCTGCATCACGACTTGCCAGATAATCATTAACGGTAACGACATGCACACCTTTGCCTGACAAAGCATTGAGATAAGCCGCCAGCGTTGCCACCAGTGTTTTACCTTCACCGGTACGCATTTCAGCAATTTTTCCGCTATGCAAAACCATGCCACCGATCAACTGTACATCGAAATGCCGCATATTGAGCACACGTTTACCTGCTTCACGCGCTGTAGCAAATGCTTCAGGAAGTAAATCATCCAGCGTTTCACCCTGCTGGTATCGTTCGCGATATTCGATGGTTTTTGCCGCCAACTGTTCGTCACTCAAAGCTGATATTCCGGCTTCAAGCTGATTAATTTTCTCAACGGTTTTACGGTGCTGCCGGATTAATCGATCATTACGGCTACCAAATATTTTACGGAAAACTTTGTTCATCATCTTTGACAAATAACCTGTGACAAAATACCGAACTGACAGGTCCGATATCTAAATGAAATCAAAAGCGCATTATGCCCGAGAACCAGTCTCTGGTCATGGAAATTGAATGAATAATTATCTTAACTGCTGGATTCAACAAAACGGAGAGGATCAACCTGGCGGTCATTAAGCAACACCTCAAAATGTACATGAGGTCCTGTTGAGCGACCTGTCGAGCCCATTAACGATATAGCCTGGCCTTTTTCAACTGTATCTCCGACTTTTACAATAATTTCTGCATTATGCCCATAACGAGTAGCATAACCATGGCCATGATTGATCTCTACAAGGTTGCCGTAACCATATCTGGGACCAACCCAGGTCACTACTCCACTAGACACAGCCACAATCTCACTGCCTTCCCTACCCGCAAAATCCATACCCTTATGCATCTCAAGCTTGCCAGTGAAAGGATCAGTTCGTTTACCGAAATACGATGATGTCCAGCCTTTGGTGATAGGACGTCCAGAAGGTCGAGTTTCTTTTTTCACCTGCTTACTCATCAATACATCTTCCAGTATTGATAACTGCTGCTCACGACTATCTAATTGATCACTCAAATCGCCCAGTACACTCTCAAATCCCACAGAAACTGAACTTTCTGGTTCATGGGGGCCACCGAAAGCGGGTTCATGGGTAAAGTTAAATTCTTTAGAATCCAGCTTGGACATAGTAACTAATCGCTCACCCAGAGCATCTAAACGGGTAACATGTGCTTGCATCAGACCTAAACGTGCTGCTAACGCATCCATTTCAGATTGTGCATTGGCGCGTGCTTTTGCAATCATGTTCTTTTGCAGAACAAGTTCTTTTTCCACCTCCGTCAACTGATTCAGTTGCCCAGAGCTTGTTCCCCACCAGTAGCCAGCTACAGCCATAAGACTCATAAACCCGGACAGTATAATGCCCGAAGCCATCACCCCCATCTGCCAACGTACTGGTTTGCCGCGATATTTACCTAAAAATATAATATTCATATTACAATTCTAATAACCATGACTATTGTGATAATAGCCTATTTAATGAGATATTCAGCACTATGAAGCCTTTCAATCGCCTGTTAAATCCAGTTCTTATATCAAAATCACACCAATTAGAACAGCTCACCTCTATCCTTAATGGAGAACTATCACCAGAAACCGCTGGACATTACCACATTGCAGACATTGATAACAGTACGCTTGTTGTTATCACCGATTCCCCCGTCTGGACCACAAGATTACGGCAACTAGGTCCTATGATCATTGATATTATATTTAATAGAACAGGGGAAAAATTTCAACATATCCGCATTGTGAGTCGACAGGGTTCAATTAAGGCACCTTGTCAGATCAGTAATACCATTAATCGTGTACTTAGCAAAAAATCAGGCCAACAAGTAGCCCAAGCTGCTGAATACATTAAAGATAATGAACTCAAAGAAGCGCTTCTAAAGTTTTCTAAACGGGGTAATACAGCAGACTAGAAAGCCTGTAGTGGCTGCGTATATGAAATAGGCGATGAAGCATTTTCATCCACAAAAGTAACCTCTTCCCAGGCTGATTCATCAGCAATCAATGCTTTTAGTAATTTATTATTTAGTGCGTGGCCCGAACGGTAACCTGAAAAAGCACCTATCAGACTATGTCCCAACAAATACAAATCACCGATAGCATCCAAGATCTTGTGCTTAACAAACTCATCCTCGTAGCGCAGGCCATCCTCATTGAGTACACGGTACTCATCGACTACGATGGCATTATCGATACTACCGCCTAGAACCAGATTCTGTGCTCTCAGGCGCTCAATATCATTCATGAAACCAAAAGTGCGGGCGCGACTCACCTCCTTAACAAAGGATGTGGTTGAAAAATCTATTTCCGCTTTACAGGGCATCCCCTTGAAAACAGGGTGGTCGAAATCGATAGAAAATCCTACTTTGAAACCTTCAAAAGGGTCAAAACGTGCCCATTTATCATTTTCTTCAACCAGAATAGGCTTTTTAATACGGATAAAACGTTTAGGTGCTTCCTGTTCTGCAATGCCCGCAGACTGAATCAGAAATACAAATGGGCCTGAACTACCATCCATAATAGGCACTTCACCTGCACTCACATCAACATAGGCATTATCAATACCCAGACCCGCCATTGCTGATAACAAATGCTCAACTGTAGAAATACGCACACCATTCTGTTCCAGAGTGGTCGATAAAGTCGTTGGCCCTACATTTTCAGCGGTTGCCTGAATCTCAACAGGCTCATTCAGATCTACACGACGAAAGACAATTCCAGTTTCCGGTTGCGCAGGACGTAATGTCAGGTAAACCTTCTCACCAGAATGCAGACCGACGCCGGTTGCACGAATTACATTTTTTAGTGTTCTTTGTTTAATCAACTTACTAAGCCCTAGTGTATTTTAGCATCGCCCATGACTGAGCGACTGAAGCCAGCCCAGCATTTTCACATATTTAACAGAATAATTGCAGTTCTTTTTCAAGCAATGCCCATATTTTGAGCGAAATTCACTCTTACCTCACTCAGCAATATCCAAAATCTGTTTTTACTGAAATAATTAATCTGCCTGACGACGAAGAAATGCCGGTATATCCAGCAAACTTTCATCATAAACACCTGAGCGATCATTATTACTTTTACGTTGCACAGCCGGTTTTTCCAGTTGTCCGTAATCAACATCACCATTCGTATTACGTGGTACGACATTAATTTCTGGTTTTTTGGCCATTTGTGGCACACCCAGACCAGTGGCCACCACAGTGACTCGCAACTCTTCACCCAGCGTATCGTCAATAGCCGTACCCATAACAACCGTGGCATCATCAGAAGCAAAAGAGCTAACCACTGCTCCGATATCCTGAAATTCGCCCAGTGTCATATTAGCTCCCGTCACATTAACCAGAATCCCTCTGGCCCCAGACAGATTCACATCTTCCAGCAATGGACTTGCCACGGCAGCCTGGGCCGCCTCTTTAGCACGATTTTCACCTGTTGCCCTACCTGAACCCATCATGCCCATACCCATTTTAGACATCACGGTACGCACATCGGCAAAGTCGACATTAATTACGCCGGGATTAGTGATCAGCTCAGTAATTCCCTGAACAGCACCACTCAATACATCATTGGCACCATTAAAAGCGTGCATCAAATCAAAATCTCGGCCGTATACATCGAGTAGCTTGTCATTTGGGATGGTGATCAATGAGTCAACATTTTGTGTTAACTCTTTAATTCCATGCATCGCGATTCTCATACGTGAAGGACCTTCAAAAGAGAACGGCTTAGTCACTACACCGACCACAAGAATTCCCATCTCACGCGCCAACTGAGCAACAATCGGCGCCGCCCCCGTACCGGTGCCACCACCCATGCCAGCCGTGATGAACAACATATCGGTATTAGCAATCGCGTCCTGAATCAGTTCTCGATCTTCGAGCGCCGCCTGTTGCCCTACCTCAGGTGTGGCACCTGCTCCCAGGCCTTTAGTGATGTTACAGCCAATCTGTAATGATTTGGCGCCTGTTATCTTGGTCAATGCCTGGGCATCCGTGTTAGCGCAAATAAAATCTACACCTTGAATACCACTAGCAACCATATGTTTAACCGCGTTACCACCGCCACCACCTACACCCATTACTTTGATGACGGCGTCCTGTGCTACTGAGTCCATAAATTCAAACATAAGCGTTCACCTTTGTCTGTTTGTTATTATTATTTATTCCGGCAAAACACCGGGCCATTTTTAAATCTTTCTGCGTTAAACCTGCCATTACTTTTTTCACTAAAAATTCCCCTGAAACCAACTTTTCATCCGCCCGAATACACCCTTTAATCCCCCTTCCATCATGATGTGACTGGTTCCGATATTTCGATGCTGACTACCGAACAACAACAAACCCACACCTGTGGCGTAGATCGGATTACTAACCACATCCGAAAGGCCTGTTACGTATTGCGGTAAGCCCAAACGAACTGGCATATGAAAAATCTCTTCTGCCAGATCAATCACACCCTCCATTTTTGAACTGCCCCCGGTCATAACAATGCCGGCTGCAATAATTTCTTCAAAACCACTTTTGCGTAGTTCAGCCTGCACCAGTGATAGTAATTCTTCGTAACGCGGCTCAACCACCTCAGCTAAAGTCTGGCGTGATAATTTACGTGGTGGTCGATCACCCACACTAGGCACTTCAATGGTTTCTTCCGGATTAGCCAGTTGACGTAGTGCGCAGGCAAACTTTATTTTGATGTCATTGGCATATTGTGTTGGGGTACGTAGTGCCACGGCAATATCATTTGTCACCTGATCGCCAGCGATAGGAATAACTGCAGTGTGACGAATCGCGCCTTCTGAGAACACAGCAATATCCGTAGTACCACCGCCGATATCAATAAGACAAACACCCAGTTCTTTTTCATCCTCAGTTAATACAGAGTAGCTCGATGCCAGTTGCTCAAGAATAATATCGTCAACGTCAAGCCCACATCGACGTATACATTTGACGATATTTTGAGCCGCACCAACTGCACCCGTGACTAGATGAACTTTAGCCTCAAGACGTACACCAGACATACCGATTGGCTCACGAATGCCTTCCTGATTATCAATAATAAATTCTTGCGGAAGAATATGTAATATCCGCTGATCTGCTGGAATAGCGACTGCACGCGCCGCATCAATAACACGATCAAGATCACTATTAGTTACTTCTCTTTCTCGTATTGCAACAATACCGTGTGAATTAATACTTCTAATATGGCTACCTGCAATGCCGACGTAAACTGAATTTATCTGACAACCCGCCATCAATTCAGCTTCTGCAACAGCACGCTGAATAGATTGAACCGTCGACTCAATATTTACGACTACACCCCTTTTGAGACCGTATGAAGGATGCGAGCCCAGGCCAATAATCTCAACATCACCTTCAGGAGTGATCTCACCGACAATCGCAACCACTTTCGATGTTCCGATATCCAGACCCACGATCATATTTTTATCCGTTCTCTTGGTCATATTGTCTTACGCCTCTCTGACAAGCACATGCTTGATGGCAGTATTATTATTTTTTATTTTCATTGCAAAACCATTGGGATAACGGAAATCAATCACCGCAACATTTTTTAAATTAAATTTATCCATGTTCGAAAAAACACGGACAAATCTAATCAGTCGGTTATCGGCATGATCACGTCCCAATTTAACTTCAATTTTATCAGGCATATTTTCAGATAAAAAATGAAGGCTCCATGCACGTCGGTCATCCAGATTCAAATCAACCACATCAAAACCCATTGGTAAAAAATCTTTATTAATTGCCGTTAAAAACATCCACATTTTGTTATGCAAGCCCTCAGGGCCATTTAACCTCGGCAACGGTAATTGATGACTAATAATCTCCGGCTTAAACACATCGCCACGATCGCTGATCATAGCGTCGTCATTCCAGTAGGCTACAGCCCGCTTTTCTGTCACTTTTATGTGCAGACTCGATGGCCATTGTCGACGTACTGAAACATCATCCACCCAGGGTAGACTAATCAATGCCGCTCGCATTGCGTCCAGATTAAGTGAAAAGTATCCACCATCTATCACTGCCACCACCTGATCTCTGAAACCATCATGTGAAATATTTTTAAACTCACCCTCAATTTCCACTTTTTCTATCGGCAAGATAGTTTTAAATTCATATTCTCTCAACTGATCAGCAAACAGCCAGCCAACCATCATTAGTGCAAAAACAAAAGTTGTCGTTAACAAACGATGTTTATTACTCACAGCATGTCCCTCTAAGAATCTCAATAACCAGCTGCTCAAAATTAATACCGGCCTGCTTTGCCGCCATCGGCACCAGGCTATGATCTGTCATTCCGGGGACGGTATTTACTTCAATCAACCAGGGCTGATTATTTTGATCTATCATGAAATCAACACGCCCCCAGCCGCTAGCATCCACAGCGTTAAACGATTGCTTGATCATGAGTGACAACTGTATTTCAGTTTCCTGACTCAGACCACATGGACAAATGTATTTTGTATCTTCTGCCTTATATTTCGCATCAAAATCATAAAAAGCATGCGATGTTTCTAATCGAATCATCGGCAAAACACGATCATTTAAAATCGCAGCCGTATACTCCTTACCTGTTATCCATCTTTCAGCAATAACAACGCCACCACATGCCTTTGCTTTCTGCCACGCAGATATCATTTCACTTTCATCTGTGACCTTGCTCATACCAATACTTGATCCTTCAAGTGCCGGCTTCATTATTAATGGCAAGCCCACTTTCTTTACTGCATGCGCACAGTCCATCTCACTATTCAGGATGCAATAATCAGGTGTTGGTAAGCCGGCAGCAAGCCAGATTTGCTTGGTACGAAGTTTATCCATCGACAATGATGATCCCAATACCCTTGAACCTGTATATGGAATTGACATTGCGCTCAGCAAACCTTGTATAGTGCCATCTTCACCACCACGTCCATGTAGAACAATAAATGCACGTTCAAATTTTCCCTCTTTCAGTACCGTCGCAATATCATGATCTACATCTACTGCATGCGCATCCACGCCCTGCGCCTGCAGTGCAGTTAACACAGCTTTGCCACTCAACAAAGAAATCTCGCGCTCTGCTGACCAGCCACCCATTAATACAGCCACTTTTCCAAACTCACTAGTCAGGGCACTCATACTTGCCTGTCTCCAACGATGCGTACTTCTGTTTGCAAATTAACACCTGTTTGCTCCAGAACCTGTTTTCTTACAAACTCGATTAAGTCTTCAATATCAGCCGCTGTTGCCTGCTGATCATTAATAATAAAATTCGCGTGCTTTTCAGATACTACGGCCCCACCAATTCGTTTTCCTTTTAAACCACATTGTTCAATTAAGCGCGCCGCATAATCATTCTCAGGATTACGAAAGACAGAGCCACAATTAGCTGTTCCAGTAGGCTGGGTTTCTGCACGTTTGGCTAGCAGCTGTTTAATATTTACTGATGCCTTCATATTCGCATCAAATTTCAGTAATGCTGAAATAAACCACTCATCTTTTAGACCTTCGACACTTCGGTATGAAATTTTATAATCTTCTGGCGTTCTCTGATGAATATCACCTTGACGATTAATCGTTTCCACATAAATAACATGTGACCAGGTCTCACCACCAAACGCACCAGCATTCATCGCTAATGCTCCACCCACCAAACCAGGTATACCCGCAAAAAATTCAGCACCAGATAAATTTTCACGTGTGCAGAATTTTGCCAGTTTCGCACCTGGCACACCGGCACCAACATAGACACAATTATCTTCTCTACGCTCCAGCTGCGACATCACCCCCTGGGTAGCAATCACTGTTCCATGAAAGCCACCATCACGTACCAGAGTGTTACTACCCAGCCCTAACCACAACAGATTTTCTCTCTCTGGCAGTGACTTCAACAATACAGTCAGATCATCTATATCTACTGGTGCACAATAACAATCAGCACGACCACCTGCACGCCAGCTAACATGATTCGCCATCGATTCGTTATAATGAATCTCACCTCTTATTTCTGCCGTCAGAATCAAATTGGCTGCCTCCATCTCATGCCTTCTCCTGCAACTGGACCGACAAATTCTCTGCTACTCTGCCAATCGAACCTGCACCCAGTGTTAAAATAATATCGCCATCCTGAATAATTGCTCGCAGAGAATCTGCCACTTCATCAACGTCCTTAATAAAAATTGGATTTACTTTGCCTCGTGTGCGTATCGCTGCACACAAAGATCGACCATCTGCACCAGCAATCACTTCCTCTCCCGCCGCGTACACCTCACTCAATAACAGCACATCAACATCAGCCAGTACATCAGTAAAATCTTCGAACAGGTCACGTGTGCGTGTATAACGGTGTGGCTGAAACACTAGTACTAAACGTTTGTCTGGCCAGCCCGTGCGCACTGCCTGCAAGGTTGCTGCCACTTCGGTAGGGTGATGACCATAATCATCAACCAGAGTCACCTTACCTGCCGGTGTTTGAATATCACCATATAAATGCATACGACGACCCACACCTTCAAAACCTGCCAGGGCCGACTGGATATCGTCATCTTTCACTCCCAGTTCATGCCCTATCGCAATCGCAGCCAATGCATTTAATACATTGTGTGTGCCAGGCATGTTTAGTGTAATCGCCAGTGGCTCACTGCGCTCTGGCAACATGACGTCAAAAGAAGTTTGCATACCCGATGGTTGAATATTGAATGCGTATACATCGGCTTCATGTTCAATACCGTAACGTAATACCGGCCGGGTAATTTTTGGCAAAATATTTCTGACTTCTTCATTTTCGACACAAACCACTGCCAGTCCGTAAAAAGGCAGATGGTGCAAAAACTCAACAAAAGCTTCACGCAATCGTTCAAAATCATTATGGTAAGTAGGCAGATGATCTGCATCGATGTTAGTGACTACTGACATCATGGGTTGTAAATACAAAAATGAAGCATCACTTTCATCTGCTTCAGCAACCAGATATTTACCACTACCCAGACTCGCGTGTACCGATGAGCTATTTAATTTACCGCCAATCACATAAGTAGGATCAAGATTACCCGCTGCCAAAACACTGGTTACCAGTGAAGTTGTAGTGGTTTTTCCATGAGTCCCAGCTATCGCAATACCATGACTAAAACGCATCAGTTCTGCCAGCATTTCAGCTCGGGGCACAATAGGAATACGCAATTCTCTGGCTGTTTTTACTTCTGGGTTCTCTGCATTGATTGCACTGGAAGTCACCACCACATCAACATTTTTCACTTGAGCCGCATTATGTCCCTGATAAACCTTGATACCTTCTTTCTGCAAGCCCCGGGTAATCGCATTGTCCGCAAG
Source organism: Gammaproteobacteria bacterium (assembly GCA_029881035.1). Taxonomy (GTDB): domain Bacteria; phylum Pseudomonadota; class Gammaproteobacteria; order SZUA-229; family SZUA-229; genus LH-M37. The sequence goes on from JAOUNI010000010.1 coordinate 27,302, forward strand.
ATCAGAACCACTGACTTCATAACCCAGTGTATTCATCACATCAGCAATACCGCTCATACCAGCACCACCAATGCCGACAAAATGTACTTTTCGGATCCTTCGCATAAAGCTATCAAAAGGTGTTTGTTCAGTATTCATATCAGACCACCTGCTAGCATACAACGCTCAGCGACTTCTTTAGCTGCATCAGGCTTTGCCTGACGACGCGCAGATTTTGCCATATGTAAAAGTCGATCACGTTGCTGAGTTAATTCACTAATGATTGAACTCAGCCAGTCAGCATCCATATCTTTCTGTTGACAGACTATGGCCGCATTAACTTTTGCAAGATAGTCGGCATTTGCTGTCTGATGATCATCAACTGCATGAGGATAAGGTATCAGGATAGATGCCACACCGGCAGCCGCTAATTCAAATACTGTCATCGCACCAGCTCGACATATCACCACATCCGCCCAGGCGTAAGCAGCTGCCATATCATCAACAAAAGCTTCCACTTTGGCCTCAACATTAAATTTTTTATACAAAGCTTGCGCTGCTTCGTGATTTTTCAAACCTGTCTGGTGCCACACTTCGGGTCTGGCCTCTAGCTCAATTTTTGAAACCGCTTCTGGTACCAGCTCATTCAAACGTACTGCACCCAAACTTCCGCCCACCACGAGCACACGTAAGGCAGCATCATGGCTGGCCAGCCTTAATTCCGGTGATGGCAAATTGATAATGTCTTTACGCACAGGATTACCAACATAATGGGCCCTGTTACCCAGCGCTCCTGGAAATGCTTCCATGACTTCATTAGCTACTTTCTCCAACAGGCGATTGGTTAATCCGGCAACCGCATTTTGTTCGTGTATTAACAAGGGCTTTCTCAGTAACCACGCCATCAAACCACCGGGACCAGAGGCAAAGCCGCCCATACCAAGTACCGCGCACGGTTTTCTTCGCAACAAAATCAGCAACGCCTGATAGCAGGCCACGATTAATCGTGTCGGTGCCAATAAAGTATTCAACATACCCTTGCCCCGCCAACCAGAAATACTTAACCATTCAATTGGATAACCTGCCTGTGGAACCAGTCTTGCTTCAATACCCGCGCGTGTACCTAACCAGATTACTGGCACCCCCCTAACACGTAACTCGTCAGCCACTGCTAATGCGGGAAATACATGACCACCTGTACCACCCGCCATAATTAAGATAGGTTGCACTGCTCTCATGCAGCACCTCCAGCTATAACTGCTTTATTCTGACGACGACTTTTTCGACTCACTGCCTGTTTTGAAAATTCACCGCACTCACAATGAATACGCAATAACAATCCTATAGCCATACAACAAACAACCAGACTACTACCACCGTAACTCATTAATGGCAGAGTCAAACCCTTGGTTGGCATCAAACCCATATTCACGCCCATATTGATTACTGCCTGAAGTGCCAACCAGATACCAATACCATAAGCTACATATGCCGCAAAACGATTACCACTTTTTTCTGCTTGCAGGCCAATTTTAAAAATCCTGAAAAATAACAGTGTGTACATAAAAATCACAAAACACACACCCATAAAACCAAATTCTTCGGATAACACGGCAAACAGAAAATCAGTATGAGACTCAGGCAGATAAAACAGTTTCTGCACGCTACCACCCAGGCCAGTTCCAAACCAGCCACCAGTGCCAATTGCAATAAGTGACTGCGTTAACTGGAAACCGGTATCAAAAGGATCTGCCCAGGGGTTCATAAATGATGTCAAACGTTCCATACGATATGGTGACGAAATAATTAGCATCAACGCACTCGCACCAAACAAAGTCATAAATGAAGCAAATTGAACGAAACGCACACCACCCAAAAACGTCATTGCCAATACTGTACCCATAATCACCACTGTTGAGCCAAAGTCTGGCTCCAATAACAACAGCAACCCGGCCAAACCCACCATCAACATTGGTTTTATAAAACCTCGCAATGTCGTTCTGACTTCCTCGCCATGACGTACTAAATAACCCGCCACATAAATCAACAAAAACAACTTCACCACTTCTGAAACCTGAAGATTAATTATGCCCAGAGAAATCCAGCGGGTACTTCCATTAATTGTTTTACCCACACCAGGGATCAGCACCAGCACCAGTAAAAACAAGGCAAAACCAAGTAGTGCAACACCTGATTTTTCCCACTGCACCAAGCGTATACGATAAACCAAAGCAGCCGCTATCAAACCAATAATTACAAACACCAACTGACGCTGCAAATAATAAAATGGATTAGAAAAATTTCGATCTGCCACACCCACCGAGGCAGAGGCGACCATAACCAGGCCCAACGATAACAGCGTAATACAAACAGCCACCAGTACAGGATCCAAATGATCCAGCTGCCACGATGTAACACGCTTAAACTCGGACTTAACAGTTGGCACAGCCATACGCACACTCATTGAATATGCTCCCGAACAGCGTCTGCAAATGCCTGTCCTCGATGTTCAAAATTACGAAACATATCAAAGCTAGCACAGGCGGGCGCCAGCAAAACATTATCACCTGCTTGCGCCAACTCGGAAGCTTTAATAACTGCTTCATCCATATCTTTCGCATGTATAATCGGTACAATACCGTCCAGCACAGCCTCTATCAAATTTGCGTCACGTCCGATTAAAACAGCGGCACGTAAATGTTTTTTTGCCACTTCCGCAAGAAGGGAGAAATCGGCGCCCTTGCCCTCACCACCTGCAATTAATACGTGTTTACCTGGTAATCCTTCTATACCGGCAATACTGGCACCTACATTGGTTGCCTTAGAATCATTAAACCAATTAACACCGTTTTTTTCTGTCAGCCACTGCATACGGTGCTCTAATCCAGAAAAATTTTTAATAGCCTCAATCATAAATCGCTGTGGAATATTTAATACCGACCCCAATGCTAATGCTGCCAGCACATTGGCGGTGTTGTGCATTCCTTTTATTTTTATCTCATCGACACTTAATAGACGCTCATTGCCATGACAGAGCCAGGTCACACCACCAATATCACACAAACCAAAATCACCCTTTGATGGTTGCTTCAGCGTAAAACCTATAGAGTTTGCACAAGTACACAATTGATTTTTAGATAGCTCATCATCTCTATTCACCACGCATGTTTTGGCATTACGATAAATATCCTGTTTGGCCATCACATAAGCATTTAGATCTTCATATCTATCCATATGGTCAGGGCTGATATTCAGTACAACCGCAGCTTCCATTGGTAAGTTCTGCAAAGTCTCCAGCTGAAAACTGGATAACTCCAGAACATATAATTCATAATTATCTTCCAGAAGATCCAATACAGGCGCACCAATATTGCCACACGCAACTGCATCTATGCCTGCGCATTTAGCCATTTCAGTCAATAAAGTAGTCACGGTACTTTTACCATTTGAGCCCGTTATACCAACAACAGGAGCGGTAACTTCGTGTGCAAATAAATCTATATCACCAGTAATCTCCACACCTTTTTCTTTGGCTTTCTGTAAAACCCATTCAGATACCGGCACACCAGGACTCACAATAATACGCCGAGCAGAAGTAAATAACGCTGCCTTAAATTTTCCTGTATGCAACTCTACATCAGGGAAATGTTCTTTCAATAATTTCATTGCTGGCGGCAAGTCTCGACTATCAACAACAACAACGCGCTCACCTAAACTACGCAAATAACGTACAACAGACAACCCCGTCACCCCCAGTCCAACCACCAGGGTATAAATTGTATTTTTTTCGAATTGCGTTTTTTCCATTTTTTTATTATCGAACCTTAAGCGAAGCCAGGCCAACCAAAACCAGTATCACTGTAATAATCCAGAAACGAACAATCACTCTAGGCTCTGGCCAACCTTTTAACTCAAAATGATGATGTAATGGCGCCATCCGAAAAATACGACGACCCGTTAACTTAAAGGAAGCAACCTGCATAATGACTGATACCGTCTCCATGACAAAAACGCCGCCCATAATTACCAGTACCAGTTCCTGACGAATCAAAACAGCAATAACACCCAGAGCTGCGCCTAGAGCCAGTGCGCCAACATCACCCATAAAAACCTGTGCAGGATAAGTGTTGAACCACAAAAACCCTAAACCTGCACCCACCAGTGAGCCGCAAAATATCATTAACTCACCTGCGCCTGAAATGTAGGGAATACCCAAATAATTAGCGAAGCCACTATGTCCAGTCACATAAGCAAAAACCCCTAACGCACCGGCTACCATCACGGTTGGCATAATAGCCAGACCATCAAGCCCATCCGTCAGGTTCACCGCATTACTACTTCCAACAATGACAAAATAACTCAGCACTACAAACCAACCACCTAAAGGAACCATCACATCTTTGACAAAAGGCACAATCAAAGTTGTCTCGATGGGTGTTTCAGCCATGCGGTACATAACAATCGCTGCAGTCAAACCAAAAACGGTTTGCCAGAAATATTTAACTCTGGCCGCTAATCCTTTTGAATTGCCATAAACCAGTTTTTTATAATCATCAATACCACCAATCAAACCAAATAACAGCGTTACAATTAATGCCATCCACACTTTTTCGCTTGCAAGATCACTCCACAGTATCGTACTGATGGCTACTGAAACCAGAATCAATGCGCCACCCATTGTTGGTGTGCCCGCTTTAGATAAATGAGACTTCGGCCCATCGTCACGAACTGTCTGACCAATTTTATAACTAACTAATTTTCGAATCATCGCTGGACCAATAAGTAACGACAGCATCAGTGCTGTAATGGTACCCAGAATTGCACGCAATGTAAGATACTGAAATACATGGAAGCCGCTGTGATACTGCTGTAGATATTCTGTGAATATGAGCAACATCAGTTTATCCTCTGTTTATTATTGTTATTATCTGGCAATAATGCCTGCACAACATTTTCCATAGCCATGGAGCGCGAACCTTTCACCAGGACTGTTGTTAATGCATCCATGTTTTTTTTCACGGCTTCAATTAGTTCGGATCTGTCCTGATAAAACTCGGCACCATCACCAAAACCTTTAACAGCATTGCGACTTAGCTCGCCCATAGCAAAAAGTTTTTTGACACCCAGCTGCCTGGCTTGTTGACCAGCTTCAAAATGCAGTGCTGCTGATGACTCACCCAGCTCAGCCATATCACCTAACACTAAATAAGCTTCACCTTCCATTTCTGTTAATACTGTCATTGCGGCTTTAAGCGAAAGTGGATTTGCATTGTAAGTATCATCAATAAGCCGAGCCCCATTAAATCCATCGCACAAATTTAAACGTCCAGAAACGCTGGAAAATGACTGTAAACCTGCAGCAATATTTTTAAGACTAATACCCAGCGACATAGTTACAGCGGCCGAAGCCAATGCATTCATCACATTGTGACAACCAGGAATATGCATATTAATGCTTACATCACCTGTCGCAGTTTTAAACAAATAACTCGAATCAGATTTTATCTCAGCATAAACATCAGCCTGCTGATTTTTCATCGAAAATGTAACAACATTTTTTCCCTGGCAAACTCGCTGCCAGTAATCAGCATAATCATCATCAAGATTAATAACGGCAACACCCTCATCAGCCAGACCACCATAAATTTCCGCTTTAGCCTGAGCCACTTTCTCCACCGAGCCAAAACCTTCAAGATGCGCTGGTCCGGCATTAGTAATTACCGCTACATCTGGTTTAGCGATATGCGTTAAATAATCAATTTCACCGACATGGTTTGCTCCCATCTCGATCACCGCATAATCATGCCGCTGACGTATCGACAACAAAGTCATGGGCATACCAATATCATTATTCAGATTACCCTGCGTGGACAAAACACACTCATCGCTCGCCGCCTTTACCAAAATAGCCCGGCACATTTCTTTAACCGTGGTTTTTCCATTACTGCCTGTAATACCTACCAGTTTGCCTTTAAATTGATCTCGCCAGGCTGCGGCCAGATCACCAAGCGCAATACGCGTATCTTCAACACAGATCTGCGACAGATTAATTGACTGAGGTTCACTCACTATAGCTCCGGCCGCACCCAGACTGGCCGCCTGCTCCAGAAATTTATGACCATCAAAATTCTCACCTTTGAGCGCGACATACAAATCGCCCTGACTCAAACTGCGCGTATCTTTTGACACTGCCATAAACACGGCATCATCACCACGCAGAGCGCCTTTTGTGGCCAGCGCCGCCTGTGACAAGCTCATCATTGCCGCATCTCCAGACATTCTCTCGCCACCAGCCGATCATCAAACTCAAAAACTTCTTTGCCTACAATCTGTATGCTCTCGTGTCCTTTTCCGGCCAGTAATACCACATCATTTTTCTGTGCATGTTCAATCGCACAGGCAATCGCTTCACGACGATCAAGAATAACTTTGACTTTTGATTTATCATCAAAGCCTTCAACAATTTCATCAACAATATTTTGCGGATTCTCACTACGCGGATTATCACTAGTGACAATAACCTTATCTGCAAAATCCTGTGCCACTTTTGCCATCAATGGCCGCTTGCTACGATCACGATCACCGCCACAACCAAAAACACACCATAGCTGACCATCAAAATGAGCTCTAACCGCCCTGCACGCTTCTTCCAGGGCATCAGGCGTGTGCGCAAAATCAACTACCACAGTTGGTGCATCATTCACCACAACCACTTCCATACGTCCAGGCACCGGTGAAATCTCTGCCAGTTTTTTCAATGCTTCTTCAAGCGATCGATTATTAATAAGCAATATCGACAATACCGCCAGTGTATTTGAGACATTAAAATTACCCAACAGAGGAATAAACAAATCACCATTACCTTCGGGTGTTTTAACAGTTACTTCAAAACCTCGTGCTACAGCCTTGATACTCACGGCACGAACAAAATGATGAGCACAACCCTGCCAGTTTTCAAAATCACATTCTAAGCTGTAACCCCAAACTGTCAGGTGGCCCTTACATTCTTTTGCCAAAATTCGACCATATTCATCATCAAGATTAATGACCGCCGTTTTCAGGCCCGGCATAAAAAATAATTTGCGCTTGACCTCGGCGTAAGCAGATAGCGTTTTGTGATAATCAAGATGATCATGCGATAAATTAGTAAATATCGCCGCATCAAACACAACACCATTAACTCTACCCTGATGCAAGCCGTGCGAAGATACTTCCATAACAACAGTTTCAGCATGATTGGCACGCAGCATTTCCAGGTCACGATGAACTGACAAAGCATCTGCAGTAGTTAATCCTGTTTTATTCAGCTCTCCAAGAAAACCATTGCCCAATGTTCCTAAAACACCACAACGTTTATCTGCCTCATCCATACACTGCGCAATAAAATGTGCAATTGATGTTTTGCCATTTGTACCTGTCACGCCAGTCACTTTGAGTTGTGACGAAGGATGTTGATAAAAACGATCTGCGATCTGACCCATTTTCATTTTCAAATCTTCACAGTACAGACAGCACACCTGCTTTGATACTTTTCTAACTATCGCGCCACAGCCTTCACACTCGTCCCAGATAATTGTTATCGCACCATTTTTAACCGCCGCTTCAGCAAACATCAAACCGTGAGAGATCTCACCCTGATATGCAAAAAACAAATTATCTTTTTTAGCCTTTCGGCTATCGATACACAATCCATTAACCTGCACATCATCACAATCGTTCAACAGTTCCGGCACAATAAAACCTGCCAATAAAGCCCTGAGTGATACCGATGCTTTATACTGATCAAGCAACATCAGACATTCTCACCTTTTTTTGCAACTAGCTTTGATTTCATGTTAGGTTTCATTATCAGTTGTTTCTCAGAAATAAGATCTGGAGCCACATCCAACAAACGCATCGCGCCTGCCATTACCTGGCTAAACACGGGTGCCGCCACTTCTCCGCCAAAATGTTCACCATTTCGAGGCTCATCAATCATTACCACCATGACAAGTTCAGGTGAGCCCGCTGGTACCATGCCTGCAAAAATCGATAGATAACGTTCTTCCGCGTACCCACCAGAAATAAACTTGTGCACCGTACCTGTTTTTCCCGCAACACTGTAATTCGCCACCTGAGCACGAATTCCTGTTCCTTCCTCACTGACTACACTCTGCATCATTTTTCTTACAGCTCGTGCTGTTTCCACACGCATAACGCGCTCACCTTCTACCACTTGCTCATTATGTAAAAAACTAACCGGCCTGATTATTCCATCTGCAGCCAGCGCCCCATAAGCACGAGCAAGCTGCATAGGCGTCACCGATACACCATAGCCAAATGCCATGGTTGCTCTTTCAAAATCATTATTCAGTGCACTCACCGATAAACGACCTATTGCTTCACCGGGAAAACCACTACCAGTATCTGCACCTAACCCCAGATTTTGATACATACCCCATTGCACATCAGCATCAACGGCTAAAACAATTTTACTGATGCCGACATTACTTGATTTTTCAATCACACCACCAAGATCAAGCTCACCATAATTACGATGATCTCGAATCATATTGCCCTGCACCTTCATATAACCGGGCGATGTATTTACTTTAGTCGTAGGCGTCCATATACCACTATCTAAGGCAGCGGCCATAGTAAGTGGTTTCATGGTTGAGCCAGGCTCGAACACGTCAGTGACTGCACGATTACGTGCTGACTCAGGGCTCATTTGACTTCGATCATTAACATTGAAAGAAGGCTGATTGACCATCGCCAGAACTTCACCACTTTTTACATCCAGCACGACTGCAGAACCAGCGATAGCATTATGTTTAATCACGGCAGCTTTAAGCGTCCGGTAAGTCAGATACTGCAAACGCCTGTCCAGACTTAAAACTACTGGCTTGCCCGGCTCAACTGGACGAATGTGCTCAACATCATCAAATACTCGACCTAAGCGATCACGAATTACTCTTTTTTTACCTGGCTCACCTTTTAACCAGTCATTAAAGGCCAGCTCAATACCTTCCTGACCGTTATCATCAACATCTGCAAAACCAATTACATGTGCAGCCACTTCACCAGCCGGATAATAACGACGATATTCATCCTGCAATGCTAGCCCAGGTATCTCTAGCGCCATCACTTTACTTGCCAGCTCCGGTGATGCCTGTCGCTTCAGATACATAAATTCACGTGTCTGCTGAGCTGTAATTTTTTTATACAATGCCTTTGCATCTATTGATAAAATTTTTGCCAGCTCAGGTATTCGATGCATATCCGAAATGACTTCGCCTGGATTTAGCCAGATACTGTTAACTGGTGTACTTACCGCAAATGGCTCACCGTTTCTATCAACAATCTGACCACGATAAGCAGGAATAGAAACCACTCGAAGCTGCCTTGCATTACCCTGACGCTGAAAGAATTCACTATGTAAAATCTGCATATCCAGCGCACGCCCTAGTAATGCAACTACGGCAATTAAAAAAACAACAAGCAGGGAAATTCGACGCCAGGGCATCAGAGGCTTCCCAACAACTTTTGCGTTACTGAATATCATGGTTTAATAAATACCACTTCTTCTGCACTCGGCATAACCATAGACAATCTCTCCCGCGCCACCTGTTCGATACGACCATGACCAGACCAGGCACTCTGCTCTAATTGCAACTGCCCCCATTCTGTATTCAATTCATCAACCTGATGCTTAAGACCTTGCAACTCCACAAATAATTTTCTACTTTGATGTTTGCTATAAACCAGCAAAACCGCTGAACTCAACGTCATTATAAATATCAATGACACAACCAAAAAAAATCGTTGTGACTCTGTCATCGCACCCGCTCCAAAACCCTCAAACGCGCGCTTCTTGATCTTGGGTTAGCCGCCAGCTCATCTGCACTCGCAATCCATGACTTACCCACCAGTCGAAATGGTGGGTCCTCGTCTTTTTCCATAATCGGCAGACCCGGCGGTAATTTGGCGCGACTGGAAATGTCACGCATAAATCGTTTCACCATTCGATCTTCTAATGAGTGAAAACTGATCACCGCCAACCGACCACCAACCGCTAACATTGAGGCCGCTGCCTGCAAACCACTTTCAATCGAAGGCAACTCCTGATTGATATACATACGAATGGCCTGAAAACTTCGCGTTGCCGGATGCTTGTGCTTTTCCTTGACCGGAATCGCATCTGAAATAATGCTCGCTAACATAGCAGTGTTATCAATCACCTGCTCTTTTCTGGTTTCCACGATGGCGGTAGCAATGCGCCGGGCGAACTTCTCTTCACCATAACGCTTGAGCACCAATATCAAATCACGCAGATCGACCCTGGCCAGCCACTGCATCGCTGATTCACCCTGCTCGGTATTCATGCGCATATCCAGCGGCCCCAATTTTAAAAAACTAAAACCACGCCCGGCGTCATCCAGTTGCGGCGACGACACACCCAGATCCATCAGCACACCATCTATACGATTGCCCAGCCCACGTTTCACAATGACAGACCCCATCTCACTGAAGTTGCAATGCTCAAATTCAATGCGCGAATCATCCGCGAATCGTTCACGCCCGTAGGCGATGGCCTCTGGGTCCTGATCAAAAGCAATCAAGCGCCCTTCTCGGCCCAAACGACTCAATATGGCGCCGCTATGACCGCCCCGCCCAAATGTCGCATCGACATAAATACCGTTCTGCTTCACATTCAACGCTTCCAGCACCTCATTCAGAAGCACTGGCTGATGACTAAAATCTGTCTCCATACCGTTTAAAGCGACAACTCTTCCAGGGCAACCGGAAGCTCACCTGCGTCATCCTGCACACTTCCCAGCAATGCCTCCTGGCTATCGTTCCAGGCTTCTTCATCCCAGAGTTCGAATTTTTTTCCCTGACCGATCATGACAATCTTCTTGCTCAAGCCGGCGTAATCACGCAACAGGGTCGGCAACAGAATGCGGCCCTGACCGTCCATATCACACTCAGTCGCATGACCAATCAGCAAACGCTGTATCGACTTTGCTCGCTTGTTAAAACTGGGCAACTGCACCAGCTTGCTTTCAATCACTTCCCACTCAGGCAAGGGGTAAACCAGCAAACAGGCGTCAGGATCAACCGTGACCACCAGATGACCTCCACAAATTTCGAGCAAACGCTCGCGATAACGCGCGGGCATCGCCATTCGGCCCTTCGCATCCATCGCAATATTGTTGATTCCTCGAAAATTCATTTATTGTTTTACCCACTTTTACCCACATTTCCCCACATACCGACACTATAGGAAGGAAACAAGGGTGATGTCAAGTATTTTCAGGGCTTCAAAACTACAAAAAATGTCTTATCCGACAAGAACTTAGCTAAAGTTCGGAAGGATTAATTTTGAGAAAAAAAATAGGCTTTTTCAAATCATCAGCTTGGCATTCAATGCTAATAATTTACTTTAAGTTGCGCCCGGAAACGAGCCTCTTAGAAAAAAATAATGGGTCAAAAAAGAAGAGGAGTTGGCCGATAAGCCGGGTTCTGTCGTAGCTTAAAAAGCCGGGACAGTCATTCATCTAGGATATGTGTCGCCACATACCTCAAGCAACCTACCCGGGAACAGCGCGGACCACGCATTATGTCCCCCTATTTGGTCTTGCTCCGAGCGGGGTTTGCCCTGCCATGCCTGTTACCAGCCATGCGGTGCGCTCTTACCGCACCATTTCACCCTTACTAATTAAACCGTGGTTCAACGAGCGGTATATTTTCTGTGGCACTTTCCGTAGGCTCACGCCCCCCAGGCATTACCTGGCACTCTGTCCTGTGGAGCCCGGACTTTCCTCGGTGCATATATATCAATGATAGACGTGCACCGCGACTGTCTTGGCCAACTCCCGCCACTAATATAACAGACTATGCACATCAACATAATCACTAGATTGCCTGAACAGACGACCAAAAAAACGATTTAACGAATGCGTTCGTGGCAGATACTGAAAAATACTACGTTTCCGGTTATCCAGTATGGCACCGGCCCGCTGCAGACGCATATCCTCCGTATCGATCTTACAGCCACGGCGTATGGCATCAATGGCACGCTTACGATTATGACATTGCCATTCTGCACAGGCCAGATTCAGGAATACGGTACCATCCAGCACTTCATTGCTGGCAGCATCACGACAAATCAACAAACCATTTCGATTGGATATGAGCACCTGAGCCAAACCAACATAAGAAGCCACTTTATTGTAGTACTCATCGTGCTCATCAAGATCATTCAATACCACTTCAAAATCACGAGCCGCTGCGTTATAGTCTCTGTCCTCTAACGCCTGCAGACCTTTTTTATACATTTCGTCGTTCATCGTATCCTCTTAAATCGCACACAGCTGCAATTACACCGACAAAACTATACCATATAAAAACACAATCATAGATCAAAAACCATGAACTATCATGGCTTGAACGTACTTCGGCATTAGCATTAAAGCCGCAATTAACATAAGCTATCTCAACAAGATTTTTCGAGATCCCCCTTCATGCCCTGGTTACAAATTTCCGTACATACCACCCAGAATTATGCAGAACAAGCAGAAGACACTCTGCTGGAAAATGGTGCCTGCTCAGTCACTCTCAGTGATGCTGCTGACGAACCCATTCTTGAGCCAGCGCCTGGAGAAACCCCCATCTGGCAAAATATTGTTGCCACAGGTTTATTTAGTAATACAGAAAATCAGGAACGACTGGTTGCAAGTATCAGATCTGCACTTCCAGGCGGTGGCTACAATATCTCAACTGAAATACTGGAAGATCAAAACTGGAGCCGAAGCTGGATGGATAACTACCATGCCATGCAATTCGGTGAACGCCTGTGGGTATGCCCCTGGCACATAGAACCACCGGATCCAGAAGCCACCAACCTCAGACTTGACCCGGGCCTTGCTTTTGGCACCGGCACTCACCCAACTACATCACTGTGTCTGCGCTGGCTCGATCAACACATCCAGCAACAAAAAAGTCTACTCGATTTTGGTTGCGGCTCGGGTATTTTAGCCATCGCTGCATTATTGCTCGGACTCGAACAAGCAGATGGTGTTGATATCGACCCACAGGCACTGGAGGCCAGTCTAGCTAATGCCAGAGCTAACCAGGTTGAAAATCGCTTACGTTTATTCAGCTCAAAACAATTTTCTGCCGAACATCCTCAACAACAATATGAAATCGTAGTCGCTAATATTTTAAGCGGCCCACTGGTCAAGCTCGCACCAATACTTGCAAAACATACACTTAACAGTGGCGACATTGTCCTTTCAGGCATACTCGCCGAACAGGCCGACAGCATTGTCAAAGCCTACTCACCTTATTTCAAAATGGATGCTCCACTTTTTGAAGAAGACTGGGTACTATTACATGGTTGCAGACAAACTTAATTCCCTGCATCATACACAACCATGCAAACTATCTGCCCCCACTGCCAAACTGTTTTTAAAGTATCCGATGAGCACCTAAAAATTGCTGATGGCTACGTACGCTGTGGCATTTGTAAGGAAGTTTTTAATGCTCTAGAAGACAAAGAAAAGTCTATCACTAAAACTGAATTAGCAAGCACATCAGAGACATGCCTCGACAAAGATATCCTGCAAAACGATACAGGCTCAATTGAAACAGGATCTAAACAAAATATAGAACAGCCTGTCACCAAGGACCAAAATACACCTCTGGCAAATAAAGCCCCCACTGATGAAACCGTAGAAAGCCCTACAGCAAATAACATTACCTCTGATAATATCGTTCAGACAGATTTATTCGTCGCCCCGTCAAGTATAAAAATAACTAATTCCGGCCTGGCACCAACTACACCTGAAACAGAAAAACTCAAAATAGCGGAGCCCGTAATAACAAAAACAGGCCCCATTGTCTCAGAAACAAAAACCGTATTTCCAGAACAAATAAAAAGCCAAAACAAAACAAACAATGACATAGCTGACACTCACCCTGAACAACAGTCAGCAGTTACTGCACCGGCAACAGCCCCATCTAAACCATCTGTTGAAAATATTGCCGTAACAAAAAATATTACAGATGCTGCTAATGACAATATAGATGACAACTTATTTGATGGCGTCCAAAGCAAACTGATTCCTGATGAATATCGCATTCCCGAATTGCACAATACCTATTCCATCTGGCACGACATTGCATGGAGTCTGGCCATCCTGATTCTTACCGCAAGCCTGTTCGCCGAATACACTTGGTTCAATCGCAATGAGCTAATCCGCAAGCCCCAGTTACGGCCTCTGGTTACTAAATTCTGTGTCCTCGCCAACTGTGATGCAATGGCATTACGCGAGCCAGGTGAAATTGAAATGACTACCCGTAATATATACACCCACCCTAATGTCAAAAGCGCATTAATGATCTCCGGCACACTGGTCAATCACGCTGATTTTGAACAACCTTACCCGAATATATTAATCGATTTTTCAGATGTTCGCGGCGAAGTGATTGCTTCACGTGTTTTCACTCCTGAAGATTATTTGCAAATCAAAACCACCAGCCTGAGACCTCTGGCGCCCAGAATCCCCATCAACTTCAATATGGAAATACAGGATCCCGGTAAAAACGCCAGTACTTACGAGTTCAGCTTTCTGTAAACCACAATCTTCAACACCACCTATCGGTCTTTGATGTTCAAACTCACAGCTATCTGGCAGACTCATCTCTGATGAAGATTGGTCCTTACATACTTGATAACCCATTGATACTGGCTCCAATGGCCGGTGTTACTGATCGTCCCTTTCGCATGCTCTGTCGCGAACAGGGCGCTTCCCTCGCCGTTTCCGAAATGGTCACCTCGAACAAACAATTATGGCATTCACGTAAAACTCAACTTAGGCTTGATCATACCGGTGAAAGCTCACCACGAAGCGTACAGATTGCTGGCACCGACCCTGCACAGATGGCGGAAGCCGCCCAGTACAATGTCGAAAACGGTGCACAAATCATCGATATCAACATGGGCTGTCCAGCAAAAAAAGTATGTAATGTTATGGCAGGCTCCGCTCTGCTGCGAAATGAATCACTGGTCGCCAATATTTTGCATAGCGTGGTCAACGCTGTAGACGTGCCCGTTACCCTAAAAATACGCACCGGTTGGGATCTTGATAACCGCAATGCCATCAGCATCGCTGCCATTGCTGAAGCTGAGGGCATACAGGCGCTGACCATCCACGGCCGTACCCGTGCCTGCGCCTTTAAGGGCGAGGCCGAGTACGAAACTATTGCCGAAGTAAAATCTCGTATTCAGATACCTGTCATTGCCAACGGCGATATTGATTCACCCGAAAAAGCCGTCGAAGTTCTCAGACAAACCGGTGCTGATGCCCTCATGATTGGGCGGGGAGCTCAGGGGCGACCCTGGATTTTTAAAGAAATCCTCCATTACCTGGAACACGGAAAAAATTTACCCTCTCCAGACACAAATGAAGTCAATTTTCTATTGAACAAACACCTCAAAAACCTGTATGATTTTTACGGTGAGACTATGGGTGTACGAATTGCCCGTAAACATATTGGCTGGTACTGCAAACATCTTTTTAATCAGTCAGTTGAGACCAATTCTGACATCATTGCCGAAATTGAGTCATTTAGAAATAACATAAATAAAGTAGAATCCACAGAGATTCAACTTGAAAAAACAATAAATTTTTTCACTCGCAAAGGGAGCTTACTGGCCGCATGAGCGCACAGAATATTTATTCCATTGATCAACATCTGGAAAAAAATGAGGAGCAACATGAAACACAACAAGCTTCTCTTATATACGATGCCGTAAAAAGCTCAATCAAACGTTACCTACACGAACTTGAAGACACTGAGCCCAGTGAAATGTACGCCATGGTGCTAAGTCAGATTGAACAGCCCTTACTGGAAAGCGTACTGGAACACACCGGCGGCAACCAGTCGCGCGCAGCTGAATATCTGGGCATGAACCGCGGCACCCTGCGCAAAAAGCTTCGTCTCTATAATTTGGAATAACACCCCGAAGTCGAACTTGTTTATCAGAATACCTCTCAGCTTAACCTCCTCCGAACCGACAATCTCCGGTATAATCACCGGCCTTGTAAATACTCGCAGACGAGACCGAAAATGACCGAATTAAACCAGCGTCCTGTTCGACGCGCCCTCATCAGTGTTTCCGACAAAACTGGTATTGTTAATTTCGCCAAAACCCTGCACGAACGTGGCATTGAAATCCTGTCCACGGGTGGTACCGCCAAATTACTGATTGACGCCTTTATTCCGGTCAAAGAAGTCTCACAGCACACTGGGTTTCCTGAAATGATGGATGGTCGCGTCAAGACACTGCACCCTAAAATTCACGGTGGCATTCTTGGCCGTCGAGGCATAGATGATGATGTCATGAAAGCCAACGATATCAGCCCTATCGATCTGGTCGTGGTGAACCTGTACCCTTTCGAAGCCACTGTTGCCAAAGAAAACTGCTCACTAGATGATGCCATTGAAAATATCGATATCGGTGGTCCAGCCATGGTGCGAGCGACCGCTAAGAACCATGCTTACGTCAGTATTATCGTCGACCCCGTTGACTACTCGCGTGTCCTTGAAGAATTAAAATCCAATGATGGCCTGGTCTCTGATGCCACACGTTTCGATCTGGCAGTAAAAGCCTTCGAGCACACATCAAAATATGACGGCATGATCGCTAACTATCTGGGTCGCATCAAAGTAGATGGGACAAAAGATATATTCCCTCGCACCATCAACCTGCAGTTCAACAAGGCGCAGGAAATGCGCTATGGTGAAAACCCGCATCAGCAGGCAGCATTTTATATCGATCCCGCGTCCACCGAAGCCTGTATAGCTACGGCGAGACAAATACAGGGTAAAGAACTTTCTTTTAATAACATCGGCGACACTGATGCTGCACTGGAGTGCGTCAAGCAATTCAAAGACCCCGCCTGCGTTATCGTCAAACATGCTAATCCCTGTGGCGTAGCTGTCAATGACACACTACTGGAAGCCTATAACCGTGCCTACAGCACTGACCCCGAATCAGCTTTTGGTGGCATTATCGCTTTCAACCGTGAACTTGATGGTGAAACCGCAAAAGCAATCGTCGATCGTCAATTTGTTGAAGTTATCATTGCACCCAGTATCAGCCAGGCCGCCAAAGAGGCCGTCGCTGAAAAGAAAAATGTACGCCTGCTGGAATGCGGTACATGGGATACCGACCATATTGCACCTCGTCTGGATTACAAACGTGTCAATGGTGGCCTGCTAGTTCAGGACGCCGACCTGCAGCTATTCAATACCATGGATATTGTCAGTGAACGTAAACCCTCAGAGAGAGAAATTACCGATATGCTGTTCACCTGGCGCGTGGCCAAGTTCGTTAAATCCAACGCCATCGTTTACGGCAAGGACAGCATGACCATCGGTGTAGGCGCAGGCCAGATGAGCCGTATCAACAGCGCGCGTATTGCGGGCATAAAAGCAGAGCATGCAAAACTGGACGTAAAAGGTTCAGTGATGGCCTCTGATGCTTTTTTCCCATTCCGTGACGGCATTGATGCTGCCCATGAAGCCGGTATCGTTGCTGTTATTCAACCCGGTGGTTCTATGCGTGACGATGAAGTAATTGCCGCTGCCAATGAGTACGGCATGATTATGATGCTAACCGGTATGCGTCACTTCAGACACTAGAACCTGATTATCAGATAAATAAAAAAGCCTCGTTTAACGAGGCTTTTTTATTTATCTGATAATCAGGGTTCGAGCAATAATTTAATCTGTTTACCCGCATTCATATGGCCATTCAATCGCCATCCCCCATCACTCAATTCAAGATACCATTTACCCTGAATTAATGGCTGATTAATAATGCCAATATATTGATTATTCTGCCCGTGGTTCAACACCAGTTGTATATCATTGTGATCATGTGTGGCGTATTGCAACTTTAACTGCAAAGTATCCGGGTAATCTTCCAGCCCGCCCTTATTCAAAGCCAAATTAACACGAACTAAACCCTCTGACTCATTTATTTCCAGTGCCGCACCAATACCTTTTTCCAGTGCCTGAGTATCACGTTGTAAATCACGATTAATGGCCATGCCCTGTTTGTAATAGTCATCAGCAACCAAACCATCATCCGTAGTAATCGCCAACCAGATCATGATGACACCCATCACCACTGCCGAAAATGGAATAACGATCATCATCCAGACCAGAGGATAACGATACCATGGTTGAGCCGTATTATTATTTACATTCATTTACAAAGGGCCTATAAAACGTGCTTCTTCACTAATTAACAAATCTTTTTTATGATCCGCCTGCAAGATGAATTGAACCGTACTACTACGCTTCTCTAAATTCTCAGGATCAACTTTTGCTCTGATTGGAATCTCAGTGACACTACCTGCATCAACCTCAATATAGGCTCGATCCATATCTATACTCAAGCCTTCAATGCCTGTAACCGATAAATGATAACGACGAGCAACATTATCCATGTTCATCACTTTAACGATATAAACATTTTCAACTAAACCTTCATTAGTATCACGATACAGACTATTTCGATCTCGAAGCACATCCATCGCTAATGGTTCACGATGAGCAATCGCATAAAAAGTACTCGCAGTGATTGCCAGCAAGATAATGCCATAAACAACAATTCGAGGGCGCAGAAAATTCGAAGTTAATCCATTCAGCATATTTTCAGTTGTGTAACGAATCAGGCCTTTTTCGTAACCCATTTTATCCATGACATCATCACAGGCATCAATACAGGCAGCACAGCCAATGCAGTCGTATTGCAAACCATTACGGATATCAATACCTGTTGGGCAAACCTGTACACAGATAGTGCAATCAATGCAGTCTCCCAGTCCCTGATTTTTTGGATCAATACCTTTCTTACGCCGGCCTCGTGATTCACCACGTTTCGCATCATAAGAAATAATCAGCGTATCACTGTCAATCATGGCGCTCTGAAAACGTGCATAAGGACACATATAGGTGCACACTTGCTCACGTAACCAGCCTGCATTTCCGTAGGTCGCCACACTATAAAAAATAATCCAGAACCATTCCCAGGGACCAAGATTAAAGTTCAATGCATTGCCTACCAGTTCCCTCAGTGGCGAGAAATAACCTACAAATGTCAGACCTGTATATAAAGAAAAAACAATCCAAATGGTGTGCTTAGTGGCTTTAATTCTGAATTTACTAAATGACAGTGGTGATTTATCCAGCTTCATTTGCTGAGGACGATCACCTTCAATTTTTCTTTCTATCCATAAAAAAACTTCTGTCCAGACAGTTTGTGGGCAGGCAAAGCCACACCATAAACGTCCGGCCAGTGCAGTAAAGAAGAACAATGATAAGGCGGCGATAATCAGCAACAGGGCCAAATAGAAAAAATCCTGTGGCCAAAAGACAATACCAAAAATATGAAATTTTCGATCGGGCAAATCAAATAGAACAAGCTGAGTACCTTCCCATTCCAGCCACGGAATAATGTAGTACATACCCAACAATACAAAAACACCGGCTATCCTTAGCGCAGCGAACAGACCATGCACCTCGCGTGGATAAACTTTTTCATGCTTAGCGTATAAGGATTGTTCTACATCAACAGAAGCGGGTATTGCAGTTGCTGCTGCATCAGATGCGACAGATTTGTTAGAAGGTTCGGTCATTGATTATCAATTGCATTAGAGTATTACCAAATTCTGTTATATCTACGCAAAAAAACAGGACCTGGATTGAACTGCCATTTCAGATATTTTATTTTCTGCAACTAACAGTTGCCGAATTTTTCTGGTTTCTTGCAGGGCTTCAAAAAATAGCAGGTTGCCATGCAGTTGGCTACTCCAAACAACCAGAAAGTAAAAAACCCTATCGTATAAGCACCCAAACGACTGATATCGTAATCGATAAATATAATACTAGGATCAAAGATTGTGAAAAAGAGTATCGTCGCAACACTCGCCGTCAAAAAAGACGGCCATAGGACTGAAACGATTCTTTGTATTACAGGTACACTAGCCATGGGACTGAATATTACACAAATCAGGCTTTTTGGCTAGTGACATTTATTCTCATTCAATTATTTACTCTCGTTTGACAGGCTGTATATGTAAGCCGCCAAAATATGCACTTTAGCTTCACCGAGGAATTCAGCATGCGCTGGCATACGACCGGCACGACCCTTGGCAATTGACTGCTTAATAGCCATCGCAGAGCCGCCATACAACCAGGTATTGTCCGTCAGGTTAGGCGCACCCACAGCCTGATTACCGGTACCTTCCGGCATGTGACAGGCCACACAGAACATATCGAACTTGGCTTTACCCGCAGCAGCTACCTCAGTATTTATATCACGACCAGCCAACTGCTGAACATATTCGGCAACCTGAGAGACACCCTCGTCACCACCCAAAGCATCTTCCCAGGCAGGCATAGCACCAGTACGTCCATACAGAATACTCGTCTTGATAGTCTCAGGCTCGCCACCATATAGCCAGTCATTATCACGCAGATTGGGGAAACCTTTGGCACCACGGGCATCAGAACCATGGCAGACTGAACAATAGTTCACGTATAAACGCTCACCGGTACGCATTGCATCACTGCTGGTCGCCAATACAGCCAGATCTTCGTTAAGAAATTTGTCATATAAAGGGCCAAACTCAGCCTCTGCCTTTGCTACTTCGGTTTCATATTCAGAAACCTGACTCCAGCCCAGAACACCCTGAAAACTACCCATACCCGGATACAGCACAAGATACACGGCACCAAATACAATGGTGATATAAAACATGTACAGCCACCAACGTGGTAATGGCGTGTTCAATTCTTCAAGATTTTCATCCCAAATATGCCCAGTTGGTTTTGCTTTCCCACCTTCAGGCAATTGACTCTTATTATTTATCTGAAGCAAATAAAGCATCCAGACGAATCCGCCTACAACTATAGCGCTGATAAACCAGCTCCAGAATTCGCTATTAAAGTCAGCCATGATTACTCCTGATTTGTTTCACTATTACTAATTGGTTTATCGTCATCCATGGCCATACGTGCCGCTTTATCAAACTCGGCTTTACGACCACTACCAAAGGCCCATATTACGACGCCGATAAACATGACAAATGCAACGACGGTCCAGATTGTTTGTACAATGGTAATCATCGGCGTACTTTTACCTTAGTACCTAAAGATTGCAAATATGCGATCACCGCATCCATTTCTTTTTTACCTTCGAGGGCTGCAGGTGCATTTGCGACATCGTCTTCGGTGTAAGGTACGCCCACCAACATCAGGGCTTTCATCTTATCCTGTATCAATGGATCATCCAGTTGGTTCTCATCCAGCCACGGGTAATTTGGCATGATGGACTCAGGCACCACGTCACGAGGATTGATCAAATGAGCACGATGCCAATCATCTGAATAACGCTCACCAACACGATGCAAATCTGGGCCAGTACGTTTTGAGCCCCACAAGAAGGGGTGATCATAAACAAACTCACTAGCAACAGAATAATGACCATAACGCTCAGTTTCTGCGCGGAAAGGACGGATCATCTGAGAATGACAGCCGACGCAACCTTCACGAATATAAATATCACGGCCAGCCAGTTGCAGAGCGGTATAAGGTTTTAATCCTTCAATCGGCTCGGTTGTTGATTTCTGGAAAAACAGTGGGACAATCTGGGCCAGACCACCCCATAAAACAACAACAATTGAAAGCACAATAAGGAAACCAAGCTTAGTTTCTATTTTTTCCTGTAATGTCATATCTGCTTCTCCTAATGCGCTGCTGCGGGTGCAGGAATAGTTGCAACAACCGGCTGACGCTTGGCGATAGTTTTAAATACGTTGTAAGCCATGATCAGCATACCGGACAGGAACATTGCTCCACCCAGAAACCGAACCACATAAAATGGATGCATAGATTGAACACTTTCCACAAAGCTGTAAGTCAATGTGCCATCAGTATTAACTGCACGCCACATCAAACCTTGCATAATGCCTGAAATCCACATTGAGGTTATGTACAGAACAACACCAATTGTCGCAATCCAGAAATGCATTTCAATTAATTTTTTACTGTGCATCTCAGTACCAAATAAACGAGGAATCAAAAAGTAAATGGCTCCAATGCTAATGAATGCAACCCAACCTAAAGCACCTGAATGCACATGCCCCACTGTCCAGTCTGTATAGTGTGACAGTGCATTGACGGTCTTAATAGCCATCATCGGACCTTCAAATGTTGACATACCATAGAAAGATATCGACACGATCATAAACTTAAGAATAGGATCGGTACGCAATTTATCCCAGGCACCTGATAGAGTCATCATACCGTTGATCATGCCTCCCCATGAAGGTGCCAGCAGTATCAATGAGAACACCATGCCCAGAGACTGCGTCCAGTCAGGCAATGCTGTGTAGTGCAAATGATGAGGGCCTGCCCAGATATAGGTAAACGACAGCGCCCAGAAATGAACCACTGATAAACGATATGAATAAACTGGACGCTCAGCCTGTTTGGGCAGGAAGTAATACATAATACCAAGAAAGCCCGCTGTCAGGAAAAATCCAACCGCATTGTGGCCATACCACCACTGAATCATGGCATCTTGCACACCAGCATAAGCTGAATAAGACTTAAACAGTGAAACTGGAACTGCTGCACTATTAACAATATGCAATATGGCTACAGTGATAATGAATGCGCCAAAAAACCAGTTTGCCACATAAATGTGTTTAACTTTCCTCGTCGCTACCGTGCCAAAGAAAACAATCGCATAACTCACCCAAACAACAGCAATGAGAATATCAATCGGCCATTCCAGCTCAGCATATTCTTTTGATGAAGTAATACCCAATGGCAGTGTGATCGCCGCTAACAGAATAATGGTCGTCCATCCCCAAAAAGTAAAAGCTGCTAACTTCGGAGCAAACAGGCGGACATGACAGGTTCGCTGTACTGCGTAATACGAGGTTGCAAACAGCGCTGAGCCACCAAAAGCAAAAATGACGGCATTGGTATGTAAAGGTCGCAGACGCCCAAAAGTCAGCCATGGCGTATCAAAATTCATCGCGGGCCAGGCCATCTGAGAGGCGATCAACACGCCAACAGTCATACCAACAATACCCCAGATAACCGTCATCACGGCAAATTGTCTGACGACTGTGTAGTTATAGGTCATGGTTTCATCATTCATAGATGCATCCTTCCAGGTTCCTGGGAACTGTTTTTTCAAAAAAAATCGTATATTAGAATTGGCGGATATTATATGTAATCTAAAATAACTAATCTACATCAGTGATGTAAAAAGTCGCGATCTCATTAGCAATCATTGTTTTATTTATAATGATTAGCGTTGCCAACCAATACAAAACCTAAAGATGATATCCAGAGTAACTAACAAATCCAATCAAAAATATTCGTACGTTTGTTTCTTTTAGCTAAAACATGACTTATATCAAGTACCACTTGAACCTTATAAGAAATTTAATATCTACCAATTCAATAACATTATCCAGACTTGACACAAGTCACGCTTTGAAAAAAAACCCCCCGTAGAATTGCTCGACCTTAACAATGAGATTTACATGAACAATCAAGTCATCTTCGATAAAGATTTGATCAGTCGCTACGATTGTTCAGGTCCACGTTACACCTCTTACCCAACAGCCGTGCAATTCAGCACAGAATACGGCCCCGAGGATTACTGTGAATGGGTAGATAACAGCAACAACGATCCTATACCTACTGCTTTATCACTTTATCTACACATTCCATTTTGCGATACTATTTGTTACTACTGTGGCTGTAGCAAAATTGTAACTAAAGATAAAGACAAGGCACCCGCCTATATTGACTTACTCAAAAAAGAAATCGCCTTGCAAGGCGCACTGTTTGACAAAGATCGCCCAGTCACTCAGATACACTGGGGCGGTGGCACACCAACTTTCCTTGATAATGAATCCATCCGTGATATTTTTGACACTATCAAGCAACACTTTAATGTACCCGCTGGTGATTCAGGCGAGTTTGGTATTGAAGTTGATCCACGAACAGTTGATGAAGAGCGTATTGCCCAGTTGCGCAATATCGGCTTTAATCGTATTAGCTTTGGTGTGCAGGATTTCGACCCTGATGTACAGGAGGCTGTCAATCGTGTTCATACCAAAGAACAAATTATGGAGGCTATTAATGCCGCCCGTAAAAACAACTTTCATTCCATCAACATAGATTTGATGTATGGCCTGCCCAGGCAGACACTAAAGAGTTTTGAGAAAACAATTCAAACAACCATTGATGCTAGCCCTGATCGCATCGCTGTCTATAACTATGCGCACCTGCCAGAAATGTTCAAACCCCAGCGCCGTATTAATGAAGATGAACTACCCAGCGCTGAAGAAAAATTAAAAATACTCCAACTTACCATTGATAAATTACAGCAGGCAGGCTACGTCTATATCGGCATGGATCACTTTGCCAAACAGAGTGACGACCTGACAAAAGCCCAGCAAGAAGGAACGCTGCACAGAAATTTCCAGGGTTATTCTACCCATGCTGACTGCGATACTGTTGCCATGGGCATCACCGCCATCAGTAGTATCGGTGACAACTACTCACAAAACGTACGAACAATTGAAGATTACAAAATGCACATTGAACAGGGGAAAATTCCAGTTTTCAGGGGCATAGAACTGGAATCAGACGATATTCTACGTCGAGAAATTATCAATCAGCTGATGTGCAATAATAAACTCGATATAGAACGGCTTGAACAAAGATGGGGAATCGAATTTAAAAAATACTTTGCTTCTGCCCTGCCCGCTTTGCAAACCATGGCCACCGATGGCCTGATCATCATGGACGATCAACATATTGAGATCACCGCCTCTGGCCGTTTACTGGCACGTACCATCTGTATGGAATTCGACCGGTATTTAAAGAAAGATTCACTTAAACAACACTTTTCAAAAGTGATTTAACCTTTAAGTCCCTTTTTTTCTTTACCATCGCCACTCTCCCCAACGATGACCTTTAGCCGATGAAGATTCAAGATGCTGATACGACGTCGATCAACCTTAATAATGCCCGCATCCTGATACTGCGCGAACAAACGGCTGACCGTCTCGACGGCCAGGCCAAGATAATTTGCAATATCCTGTCGCGGCATACTCAAAACAAACTCCGTCGCCTTCCAGTGCCTTTCTTCCATGCGCCGGGAAATACTCAAAAGAAAAGTGGCAATTTTTTCCTCAGCGCTCATCTTGCCTAACATCAGCAGCATTTTGTGTTCTTCAGTCACTTCCTTGCCCATAATACGCCGCATTTGATGCTGTAAACCAGGAAGGGTGTTACATAAACTTTCCAGTTTGTTCATCGGGATAGCACAAACACTAGTGGTTTCCAGAGAGATAGCCGTGCAGGTATGATTGCCATCCATAAAACCATCCACGCCAACCAGTTCACCCGGCAAATGAAAACCTACGATCTGCTCATCACCATTCGGACTCTCAACCAGTGTTTTCACACTACCTGAACGCACCGCATAAATCGCACGCGAAGCGTCACCCTCACGGTACAAATGATCGTTTTTCTGCAAAGGTTTACGTTGCTCAACAACCGCGTCCAACTGGCTCATATCTTCCTGATTCATACCATGAGGAAAACAGAGCTCATTCAAATTACACTGACCACAAGAAACCTTGAGTCTTTCAAATGTCACTAATTGGGGCTTATTTGTATCGGTCATGTTTTTTTACTTAATCTCAAGACTTTTGTGAATCCATATTATGCCGTGTTTGCACACTTCATATAAACTGCGAATCTAAAACCCAAACCGCAAAGATATAATCCCTCTGGCAATTAAAGCACCCTTTGCACCTTTTTAGTACCTAAAGCGAAAAAAATAATTGATCTAATGATAAAACCTCAACCCATAAAACCATGTTTCCACTGTGGGCTACCTATACCAAACCAGCTTGATATTCACGTACACATCAACGGTAAAAATGAAGCCATGTGCTGTTATGGCTGTCAGGCGGTGGCACAATCGATTGTTGATAGCGGTATGGAAGACTTTTATAAATTCAGGACCCAACCTTCACTCAAAGCCGATAAAATCGTCCCTGAATTCCTGCAGCAGCTCAAAGCCTACGACAACCCGCAGGTGCAAAAGCACTTTGTTACCGATGGCAGCGAGCAGATTCGCGAGGTTTCACTCATTCTTGAAGGCATTGTCTGCGCCGCCTGCGTCTGGCTCAACGAGCAGCACTTGAACGCCCTGCCCGGGGTGATCAGCGCCAATATCAACTATTCCAACAACCGTGCCCGTGTCCGCTGGGATAATAATCGCATCACCCTCAGTGAAATCCTCGAATCCATCACACGCATCGGCTACCTTGCCCACCCTTATAACCCTGACCGCCAGCAGGTGCTGATAGAAAAAGAAAAGAAGCAGCAGCTGCGTCGCATTGGTATCGCCGGTGTGCTGGGCATGCAAATCATGATTCTGGCGGTGGCCATGTACACCGGCGAGTGGTGGGGCATAGAAGATACATTCAACCAGATGTTCCGCTGGGTGAGTCTGGCGGTGACTGCACCTCTGCTGCTGTTTGCCTCCAGTCCTTTCTTTACTGCGGCCCTGCGTGACCTCAAAAACAAACGCGTTGGCATGGATGTGCCGGTAGCACTGGGTATCGGCATTGCCTTTGGCGCCAGCGTCATCCACACCATTCAGGGCTCAGGCGAAGTCTATTTTGACTCAGTCGCCATGTTCACCTTTTTCCTGCTGTCAGCGCGTTACTTCGAATCCGGCGCACGAAAACGCACCGCCGAAGCCACCGAAGCCCTGCTCAATCTGCAACCGGCGATCGCGACAAAACTCATCGTCGATAGCGATGGTGTATTCGATCACCAGAAACAGCTCAGCCTCTCGGTGGCTGAGCTTGCCATCGGCGATTACGTGCTGGTCAGACCGGGAGAGCACATCCCGGCCGACGGCAGCATCGTTGAAGGCACCTCAGGCATCAACGAATCGCTGATCACCGGCGAAAGCCTGCCGGTCACCAAAACCATCGGTGACGATGTGATTGGCGGCAGCACCAACACCGAAAGTCCACTGGTGATCAAAATCGACAAAATTGGTGACGATACCGTGCTCGCTTCGATTCAGCGTCTACTCGATGAAGCCCAAAACAGGAAACCGGCGATTGCCAAAATGGCCGACCGGCTGGCTTCAAAATTTGTCACTGTCATTTTACTGCTGGCCAGCCTCGTCGCTGTGTACTGGTACCAGACCGACCCCGAACACTGGGTCGCCATCACCATCGCCACCCTGGTCGTCACCTGCCCCTGCGCCCTGTCACTGGCCACACCGGCAGCACTCACCGCCGCCAGCGGCCAGTTCGCCAAACTGGGGCTATTGCCCGCCAGTGCCAATGCCTTGGAAACACTCAGCAAGGCCACCGATTTCGTTTTCGATAAAACCGGCACACTCACGCAGGGCAACATCCGCCTGGTCAAGGCGGTATCACTGGATGACAGCCCCGTCGAAAATCATCTGCAAATCGCCGCCGCACTCGAAGCCGGCTCCGAACACCCGGTCGCCAGAAGCCTGATTCAGGCCGCCGGCGAAAACACCGATGCTGGTGCACCGATCAAAGTTAGCCAGCTCGATAACAAAGCCGGCCAGGGCGTCAACGGCATGATCGAAAATACACAATGGTACCTCGGCAACATCAACTACATTAATCAGATCTGTGAGCAACACTTTTCAGCTTCACAGCTCGCAGAACAGCAAATTAGCGAGATGACACTGGTCGCGCTGGCCACCGATAAAAAAATATTTGCCGTGTTCGCGTTCGATGATGAGATCAGGGAAGAAGCGCCTGCACTCATCCAGAAACTCAAACAACAAAACAAGACCATCACGCTGATGACCGGCGACAACAAGGCCAATGCCCTGCGCATCGCCAGAAAAGTCGGCATCGACCACGTTTATGCCGAGATGAAACCCGCCGACAAACTGGCCCAGGTTCAGAGCATGCAACAGCGTGGCGCCATCGTCGCCATGACTGGTGACGGCATCAATGATGCCCCGGTGCTGGCTGGCGCCGATGTATCCATCGCCATGGGCAGTGGCACACAACTCGCTGCCGCCCACGCTGACTTGATCCTGCTATCTAACCACGTCGAGCATTTGTACACCGGTTATCAAATCTCTACCCGCACACTAAAAATTATTCGGCAGAACCTGAGCTGGGCTTTCGGTTACAATCTGCTGGCCGTACCCGCCGCCGCCACAGGTCATGTTGACCCATGGATGGCTGCCATCGGCATGTCCGCCAGTTCATTGTTCGTCGTACTCAATGCCCTGCGCCTAACCCGATCATAATTAAAGACCAATAAAATTCTATGGAATCGCTTTATCTTTTAGTTCCCCTCGCTCTACTAATAGCCGTCGGCATTGTCTGGGTTTTTTTGTGGGCAGTAAAATCCGATCAGTTTGAAGACCTCGAAGGCCCCGCGCATCGGATTATTATGGATGACGATGACAAGGTAAAAGAAAAAACCGACCACGAATCGACAGATAAAAAACAGTGAATGCCTTTACCACCAATGCCTCGCTGGTGCTTTATCCGACCGAACCCGACTGGGTGCCTGACGATCCGGAAGCATTGATCATTTTTTTGCAGGCAGCGGGACTTGCAGGCGACCCCTTAATCAAACATGAAAATAGTTTTCTAGCGGGTGAAAAATTTCTCGATCACATTAGCTTCATGGGCTGCTCACCCAACATTAAATTCAGTGACGAAAACAATGATGGCAAGTTTACTTTTATACACTTAACGATCACGCCGACCATCACCGCCCTAACCGGCAAACACAGTTTTGCACCGCATTGTCCACACTGTAAAAAACCAGAAAAAAACTGGCGAGAACTTTTGAAAGACAATCAACTGACCTGCAGCCACTGCCAACAAACCGCAAACGCATGGCAATTCAACTGGCGCAAGTCAGCCGGCTTTGCTCGTTGCTTTATTGAGATCACAGACATTTATCCAAAAGAAGCAATCCCCCAGCCTTTACTGCTGGAATCTCTAAAAAAAAGATTTCAGATTTCCTGGGGGTATTTTTTTATCATACCTAAATAAGGCTCAAGTAAAATAGAATTTTTAATTTCAAGACACGTAGAAAAAGGCATCAACACAGCCACACCGTCAAACTAATCGCAAACATGTTTATCAGGATTTTCAGAACTCACATCCATAAATGGCATCATTGGCATCGATGTCATCATTCCTTTCATCGGTTCAGCACATTTCATCATCGCTTCTATGGTCGGATCATCCGCCATTTTCTTTCCATATGAAATAGCCTTTACCTGAGCCTGCGAACGCTTCCCAGCTTGGCACAGTGCAGCAACTTCTGCCTCGATTTGAGCAGAGCTT
Source organism: Gammaproteobacteria bacterium (assembly GCA_029881035.1). Taxonomy (GTDB): domain Bacteria; phylum Pseudomonadota; class Gammaproteobacteria; order SZUA-229; family SZUA-229; genus LH-M37. Next base: position 56,764 of record JAOUNI010000010.1, read on the forward strand.
TTCTCTAACTCAGCCATCTTTTTTTTACCCACTTTCTGCATACATAACTCCATTTCCTCCACATGTTGCATCATGTTTGCAATATCTGCCTCATTCATGGCGGGCATTTCCTGAGCAAAAGCGGCCGCCGGCAATAATAGCGACAGGGTAATTAGTGTTATTCTCATATGATTATCCTCTTGATATATACAAACAAAGTAGCTTCAAAGTGCAGCTAGTATAGTCTTAAGCCATAACGGGAAAAAGTTCGGAACACATATTTATAATACTAAAACAATTTTATTTTGTTCCCTGTTATATCCTTTTTTCTCATGACACCGTCTGGAATTACAGGCGGGAGTCTATAAATGTGCTCCACAGAATTAAAAAATAGATTTACCCTACCCCCTCCCCTCCCAACACGATAAAATCTCACCCTTATTGAATTCAGTAACAGGAAAAACAATGAAAGTTCTTATCGTTGGTGGTGGTGGTCGCGAACACGCCCTCGCCTGGAAAGCGGCTCAATCGCCCAAAGTTGACCACGTTTATGTTGCTCCCGGTAATGCCGGCACGGCGCTGGAACACAAAATTGAGAACATTAACATTGGCGCTGAAGATATTCCTGCGCTGCTCGATTTTGCTAAATACAATGACATCGGCCTGACCATCGTCGGCCCTGAAGCGGCACTGGTCGCTGGCATTGTGGATGCATTTTCCGCCGCTGGCCTGAAAGCCTTCGGCCCGAGTAAAGGTGCAGCCCAGCTTGAAGGTTCTAAAGCTTTCACCAAAGATTTTCTGGCACGCCATCATATTCCCACCGCGGCTTATGGCAACTTCGTTGATGAAGCCGCCGCCATTGCTTACGTTAAACAGTGCGGCGCACCATTGGTTGTTAAAGCCGATGGTCTGGCTGCTGGAAAGGGTGTGATTCTGGCGCACTCCGAAGGTGAAGCCATCAGCGCAGTGCGGGACATGCTCTCCGGTAACCGTTTTGGTGATGCCGGTGCGCGCGTGGTCATTGAAGAATTCCTGTTTGGTGAAGAAGCCAGTTTTATCTGTATGGTCGATGGTAAAAACATTTTGCCGATGGCAACTTCACAGGATCACAAAGCACGTGATAATGGCGACACTGGCCCCAATACTGGTGGTATGGGCGCTTATTCACCGGCACCGGTGGTCACACCGGAAATTCACGAGCGTATCATCAACGAAGTGATTCGCCCGACGGTGGATGGCATGGCCGCAGAAGGCAATGACTACACCGGCTTTTTGTACGCGGGCGTGATGATCGACGAGAGCGGTACACCCAAGGTGCTGGAATACAATGTGCGTTTTGGCGACCCTGAAACCCAACCGATCATGATGCGCCTTAAATCCGACCTCGTTGAACACTGTTTACAGGCACTCGACGGCAAACTGGACAGCTCCACCACCGACTGGGATGAGCGCACCTCGATTGGTGTAGTGCTGGCAGCGGGTGGTTACCCCGACGATTACCACAAGGGGGATGCCATCAGTGGACTGGATAGCGCTGACAATGTCACCACCAAAATCTTCCATGCCGGCACCGCGGAGAAAGACGGTCAGGTTGTCACTAACGGCGGTCGCGTTTTATGCGTCTGCGCACTGGGCGACTCGGTCACCGATGCGCAGGCGAAGGCCTATGAAGTCGTCAATAAAGTTTCATGGAAGGATGTTTATTTCAGAACCGACATTGGTCATCGCGCAATTGCCAGAGAAAAAAACTAAAGAAAAACGTTAGAGTTAAAACCTGCCTTTTAATCGCACACGGCAATGGTTTGTGCGTTATCTATTGTAAGCAAACGCGGAAGGAGATCTGGAAGCTCGGACTTGGTGGAACCGTATTACCAATAAATGTGCCTTTCGGGTTAACCCGAATATGCGTAATTGGCGGTGCGGTGGTATCACAGCCCGTGACTGCATCAAAGGTAGGTGTAGCACCGTAGCTGGTACCACCATCATTTGAGAAGGACAGGTCGTCACCCAGAGCAGGATCATCGAAACTATCGGCCAAGCTGGTAAAGCTGTAACTCAGGGTGCTGGAAGTTGTACCCTGTGTGAACAGTACAGGACCTGAACCCGCGCCACCGATATCATCAACGTACAGTAAAGTATTAGCTGGAACCGGATCAAACACCATCGTTGAATCAAGATCCGCTGAACCTGCACCACTGTTGGTCGCGATAATGTTGTACTGCATTACCGCACCCGGTATTGCCTTGGGGTTGGATGCAATATTGACCGGATCACTGATCGTCTGCACTGATTTCAGTAACATGATGCTCGGTGCGCTCTGCACGGTAATGCTCGCCCAGGCGGTGGTGCCAGTGAGCGCCGCCAGGGAAGTCGCCGCCGTTGCCACAGGTGTGCCAGCCGTGTTGGTCACCGCGCCAGCTGTCGATGAAGTGATATTAACCACCGCTTCACAGGAGATTCCCGCCGCCAGCGAAAGCACTTTGAAACGAATCGCACCATCGCCAGCAACAGATGGGCTGCCATCAGTTCTGGTGACAGCGCCACAGGCGGCAGGCGTGTAACTGAATATGGCATCCTGTAATGTCATACCGGTTGGGAAGGTATCGTCCACCAGCACGTCAGTAATGGCATCGGGATTACTGGCTGGATTGGTCAGTGTTAACGACAGCGTGGTGCTCGTACCACTATTCAGCGTTGCCGCAGCAAAAGATTTAATCAATGTCGGCGGTAAATAAGCCGTGGTGGCTGCTGTCACATCCGCCGCAGGACCAGCAGAGGCATTGCCTGAAGTGACAGCACCAGCAGCCAGCGTGTTGGTATAACCGCCTGCTGCCGTCGCGGTCAGATCGACTTCAATCTTACAGGTTCCAACTACCAGAGGAGGTCCCGTAATCGTAGCCGGAATCGTGCCACCGGAAATGCTCAGCGTACCAGCACCCGCCGCTGCCGTCACGGTGCCACCACATTCGTTATAAATATTAGGCGCTGCTGCGTTGACCAGATTCGGAGGGTAAGTATCGGTAAAAACCATACTGGTGATCGCCGTCGTGTTCGGATTAGTCAGTATGATGGTAAGACGGTTGGCATTACCCACCTGGAAGCCGGTGTTAGCAAACGCCTTGGTGACGGTAGGCGGACTCAGGTGTGCAATCAGTTCGGCGGTATTACTGACCGGGCCAACTTCGGAATTCGTAGAAGAAACGGCACCGCTGGTGGTGTTGTAATAACTACCTGCAGCGGTCACTGAAACAGGAATATCAATCGTACAGGTCGGATCAAAAGGAGTAACCAGTCCACTACTAATCGCACCACCGGTCAATTTGATGCTGGTTGAAGCACCAGCCACCAGTGCCGCACCGGCATTATCCGTTAATACACCACCACAACCATTCAATATGGTTGCTGGATCTGTCACTACCATCTGCGATGGACTAGTCGGGAAAACATCGCTGAACTCAACAGCAGTAATATCAACACCGGAATTATTTTCGACAATAATGCGCATCACAGTACTCGCGATACCGCCAGACAATTGTATCGGGCTGGTCAAAAATGATTTTTTGATTGTCGGCTTGGTGGTAATAATTAAAGTATCTGCACCCGAAACACCGATACCCTCATTGGAAGCCACGTTGCCAGTCGTGTTGATGTAAATTGCTGGCGTGGTATCGGTGGCATAGACATCAATTTCAATCTTACAACTGGCACCCGGTGCCAGGGTGCCACCTGACAGAATAATACCGACATCACCGCCAGCTGCATTAATTGCCGTCGCAGTAGTACCATCCCAAGCTTCAAGCGAGCCTCCAGTGCAGGTCGTGGTTCCATTTGGTGTTGGCGAGGTAGTAATAGATGCCGTTAACGATCCACCTGCTAGCCTGGTTGCTGTGGTTGGAAAGAGATCGGTAATTCTCAACCCGGTAAGTGATGCCGTCAAACTCGGATTAGTAATAGTAATAATCAACCGTGAAATATCACTCGGGCCCAGTGTCGTTGGCGTCACCTGAGTCGGGGTAAAGGTCTTGCCGACCGCGGGCGCAATCCAGGTGGCGATATTGCTGGCACTACCCGTGCCGGTAAAAGAACCGGTCAGGCCTGAAGTCTGGTTTTGATACACACCCAGCGCATTGACGGCGAGATTGATACTGAAGGTACAGCTTCCTCCAACAGCAACCTGCCCATCGGCGAGCTTGATTCCTAAATCACCACCTGTTGCAGAAAGCGTTCCCGCTGTCGTTCCATTCCACGACTCAATACTGCTGCCAGCACCACAGGGTTCTGCCGGTGATACACTCGGCGGGTTATCGGTACTCATACCTGTCGGGAACAAATCAGTAAACGACAAACCCGTAATATCCACCACATCATTATTAGTAATAGTGATGGTCATCGTGCTAATACCAGTGGCCGGATTGAAGCTAAAGCTCTTGTCGATAGTGGGCGTGGCGTTGACGAACAGCGTATCGGTTGCTACTACCGTGCTGTTGCCGGCATTGCCGGTGGTGACATCACCAATGCCAATGGTATTGATATAACCGGTCAGGTTGACGACATCGGAAGTCACATCAACGCTCACCGTACAGCCACTGACTGGAATTGTGCCCGCAGAAAGGCTCAGGCTACCGCCGCCGGCTACTGCTGTTACAGTACCACCACAGCTGTTCGTGATATTAGGTATTGCTGCGTTAACCAGGTCAGTCGGATAGGTATCAGTAAATGCCGCCCCGGTAATCGTCGCATTATTAGAATTAGATAGCGTAATGGTTAATGTCGAGGTCTGCCCCTTGCCAATGATTGCAGGCAAAAATGCCTTGCTCACTGTTGGTGGTGCCAACACCGATAAGGTAGCGGTATTACTGACTGGGCCTGCCGGGCTCGACTCATTCGAATCGACGCCGGAGGTGGTATTGGCATAGTCACCCGCCGCGGCTGCAGTAACATCAATAGAAATCATACAGCTGCCTGCGGGATCGACAATACCGCCACCGCTCAGCTGAATACCAACATCACCACCAGCGGCATTGAGCGCACTGGCGGTGGTTCCGTCCCACGCATTTACGGTACCGCCACAGCTCGAACTCAGCGAAGCGGGATTCGCCGTTACCAGCCCGGCCGGGAACAGGTCATCAAAAGTCATGCCGGTAATCGCAATGCCGGTATTGTTGGTAATACTGAAACTCAGCGTTGCGATATCGCCAACGGGAATGCTGGAAACAGAGAAGGCTTTGCTGATAGTTGGTTTCGGCGTAAATGAAATAATCGCGCTGGCTGTGAGGCCGGTACCACCATTGCTGGACGACACCACTCCCGTGGTATTGGTATAAACATCATTAACTGATGACGTTACTTTCACAGAAACGGTACAGCTCTGTTCGGGTAACAGCGTGCCACCGGTAATTGAAATGGTGGTGCCACTGATATTCAAGGCAGCACCCGTACAGGTGGTAGCGGCATCAGGTGGAGTAGCAAATACTAAACCGGCAGGACTGGCCGGCAAGGTATCGCTGATAGCAACACCATTTAATGTATGACCAACATTTGGATTTCCGATCGTCAGTTTCAGCGTCGAGCTAATACCCACTGCCAGTGCCGTTGGTGAAAATTCCTTAAGGATAGTTGGCGCGAAAAGCACCTCTGTGCTCGCAGTGGCCGGTACGTTGTCGCTGGTGGTTAGCGTGGTATCGATGATCGCATTACCAATCAGCGCAATCGCAGAATTAATATAAGTACCCGGTGTTGCCGGCAGCGTTGCCTGGAAGATCAGCGAGCGTGTCGCACCTGCTGGAATATTAAATAACGATGACCAGTCGTGGGTGGAGCCAGAAATGTAAGGATCAGGCAGGCTGACATTATTAAATGTACTCGAACCCGGAACGTAAGTGGCACCCGCTGGCAGCACATCGATAAAACTATCCAGGCTTAAAGGCGAACCACCCTGGTTGGTCGCGCTAAGCGTATAGGTCACCACCCCACCCTGCGCAGGCAAAGTGGCATGACTGACGGATTTCGCCAACAGCACCTCGTTCTTTGCCGGCAGGATCGGCAACAAACCACCTGCGGTCGCATAGGCGCCACTGCCAAGGTTGGTATGTTTAATCGGCTGGCCACTGGTTATATAGGAAACTGGAGATAGCGTGGTAGTCGAAGCCGTGGTTGCGACCGGCCTGAAATAGTAGATAGCATTGTAATGGGTTGTCGAAGATGACGGCACACTATCAATGTATAACTGATTATCAAACGTAATATTGTTACCGACAGATAGCACAATGCTGGTGGCGACCAGTTCGTAGGCATCAGCACGCCAGTCGGTGAAGGTGGCAGGGTTAAATGCCATCGGGCCTGCACCCGTGCCAGTAGTGTCACAGCTGGATGGCACGGAACAACCGATGGTGCCAGTGTCACCATCTACGGTCAGCGTCGTAGTCGCACCCAGCACACTGGGGTTGATGTCCGCCCAGATTGCATTAACCGTATTGGGGTTTGCCTCAATGACATCATCATCAATAGTGACAGAGTCCGTCGTCGTACCTATAGGAACAGTGGCGCCGCCACCAGCGGCTACCGGCTTACCTTCATAGGTGCTGAGAGAAAAACTCTGCGCTGCTGAGGCCGCCTTGGTGGTGTAAGTCGAGCACACGTAATAGAACACCGCCCTGGTTTCATTCGCTGCCATTGGGCCGAAATGGAAAATGCCATCATCGCCGCCGCCCATAAACAGGTATGTGGTAGTGGATACATCTATTTCCACCCAGGCATCATTAATGGCTGCGTCGGTAGTTACATCAAACGAAAGATAATTACACTTTGGTGAAGTGGTTGCGGTATCTGCATCTGAGTTGCTATAAAAAATCGGTGATGAGGTACGAGTGACTGTGACTGCAGCCTGCGCTTCAGCAGCAAACAGCGTGAACAGCAACAGGCCGGCAGGCGGCAACAGTTGCAATAAGCGGCGAAGGAGTGACAGGTAGCCCCTGACGGGTGTGTTTATCATTATCGTATTAATTCTGGTCCATATAGCGATATATTTCGCCGCCCTT
>JAOUNI010000056.1 GCA_029881035.1 Gammaproteobacteria bacterium
GTGGTGCACTGGCTATGCAATCATCAATGTTGCACGGTGGCGCAGGTCGTACACGTGGCCGTATGACTGATTTAGTACAATACTCTTCACCAAAAATGGGTGGCATGCAGTTAGTGATCAACACTACTTTTGATGCAGCCAATACTACTGGTGCAAACAAAAAAGATATCGATGAGACTATCGGTGTTGGTTTCCGTTACGAAGCCAAAGATTTCAACGTTTATGTTGATATGATTGATATGTCTGGTGAGCAGAATCCAGCGAAAGCGACTGTTTATAATACTGATGGTACAATCAAAACTGCTGGTGTTCTTGGTGATGATGTTGTGGTTAGCGAATCTGCCACCAAAATCGGTGGTTCATACGAAATGGGCGCGCTGAAAATTGGTGTCCAGTTAGAGCAGACCGAAGATCTGGCAGACAATGATTACCGTATGCTGAGTGTAGCTTACAAGGTTGATGGAAATAACAGTGTTTATTTCACTACCGGTCAAAAAGTGGATAACGACACTGTGACTAATCCTTCTAAAGGCAGCACTTCTTTTGCCCTCGCGTATGACCACAAGATGAGCAAGAGCACAGACCTTTATGCAGGTTATGGTAGCCGCGATGATAATGACCCAGCCAGCAAGGATTACACTGTAATCACTGCCGGTATGCGCGTTAAGTTCTAATAGCTGGTAAAGTATTAGTGCAAAAGAGACGGGGCTTTGGCCCCGTTTTTTTATGCCTGTGATTTATGCAGGGCAAAAAAATCACCTTAACCAGCAGTGTGGTTAAGGTGATTTGATTAAATCATGATCAGCAAAAGCTCGCCGATCTATGTTTAATGGTTACTTTGAATAAACAGTACGCGCACCGTTAGGTGTGCCCAGAATCAGTACATCTGCCGGGCGGTTGGCAAAAATGCCGACGGTAACGACACCGGGCAGTTTGTTGATGTCATTTTCCAGTTTCACGGCATCCATAATCTCCAGATTGTGCACGTCCAGAATGATGTTACCGTTGTCGGTAATGAAATTTTCACGCCAGACGGGCTGGCCGCCGAGCTTGACCAGTTCGCGGGCAATAAAGCTGCGTGCCATGGGAATGACTTCGACCGGTAGCGGAAATTTGCCCATGACATCGACCAGTTTGCTTTCGTCGGCAATACACACAAATTTTTTGCTGGCACCGGCGATGATTTTTTCGCGGGTGAGCGCACCACCGCCACCTTTGATCAGGTTGAGGTAGTGGTCAGATTCATCCGCACCGTCGATATAGACCGGAATATCGCCAACGTCGTTGAGATCATAAACTTTGATACCGTGTGCCTGCATGCGCTGGGTGGATGCTTCTGAGCTGGAAACGGCACCTTCAATCTTGTTTTTGATGCCAGCCAGCAAGTCGATAAAGTGGTTAACTGTCGAACCAGTGCCAACACCAACGATGGCACCAGTGACGACATATTCCAGTGCTGCTTCAGCGGCTTTTATTTTCATTTCATCCTGAGTCATGATTTATTACCTGAGTTTGTTTGATCAATAAAGGTAATTTTACCTGTACCGTTGCCGGAAGTCATGGTGGTAATTTTTTTATGTTTGCAAGATAACGGTGCCGTATGAAACGTAGCTCTGCTATAGTCACAAAAAATAACGGTTAAACATCTGGTTTGTCATGACAAAAAAATACATAGAAAAAATTCTGGCAGCGCGAGTCTATGATGTTGCGGTAGAAACACCGCTCGAATTGTCGAGGTTACTGAGCGCGCGTTTGAATAATAAAGTGCTGATGAAACGCGAAGACATGCAGAGCGTGTTTTCATTCAAGTTACGCGGCGCTTACAACTGTATTTATCAACTCTCCCAGCAGAAGGAAGTTAAAGGGGTGATTGCAGCCTCCGCCGGCAATCATGCTCAGGGTGTGGCGTTGGCGGCGCAGCGCCTGGGCATTAAAGCCACCATCGTTATGCCTAAAACTACGCCCGCGATTAAGGTTAATGCGGTCAAGTCTTATGGAGCCAAAACTGTATTGATCGGCGATGCTTACGATGAGGCTTATCAGCATGCGATTGCACTGGCAGAAAAACAGAAGCTGGATTTTATTCATCCTTATGATGACCCCGAGGTGATTGCCGGGCAGGGTACAGTCGGTATGGAAATTCTGCGCCAGCACGGTGGCACCATTGATGCGGTATTTGTGCCTGTCGGGGGTGGCGGTTTGATTGCCGGCGTGGCGGCTTTTATCAAGCATCTTCGCCCTGAAGTCAAAATTATTGGTGTCGAGCCGGATGATGCTCCCTGTATGGCCGAGGCTTTCAAACAGAATAAACGCGTGGTGCTGGATCACGTTGGTATTTTTGCGGACGGTGTGGCGGTGCGCCAGGCAGGTAAAGAAACCTACCGCATTGCAAAGCTGTGTGTCGATGAAATTATCTGTGTCAGTACCGATGAAATCTGTGCTGCGATCAAAGATATTTTTGATGAGTCCCGTTCTATCATGGAGCCGGCAGGTGCGTTGGCGGTGGCCGGTTTGAAAAAATATGTTGAGCGCGAAAAAAGTGTCGGTCAGACACTGGTGGCGATTAATAGCGGCGCCAATATGAATTTTGACCGCTTGCGCCATGTTGCCGAGCGAGCTGAGCTGGGTGAGCAGCGCGAGGCTTTGTTAGGTGTCACTATTCCAGAACGTCCCGGTAGTTTCAGGGCCTTTTGCAATACGCTGGGACGACGTGGTATTACCGAGTTTAATTATCGTTATGCACACGATGATGAGGCGCATGTATTTGCGGGTATCCAGCTGAGTGAAGGCTTTGCTGAGAAGGATGAATTGATTGCAAAGTTGAAGGAAAAAAATTATCCGGTGATGGATATGACCGACAATGAAATGGCCAAAATACATATACGTCATCTGGTCGGCGGGCACGTTGCCGGTCTGGAAAATGAAATTGTTTACCGCTTCGAGTTTCCGGAGCGCCCCGGGGCATTACTAGATTTCCTGACTCGTATTGGTAAACGCTGGAATATCAGTTTGTTTCATTATCGCAATCACGGCGCGGCTTATGGTCGGGTACTGGTGGGTTTGCAGGTGATAAAAAAAGAGCGTAAATCACTAAATTCTTATCTGGATGAACTGGGTTACCCATACTGGGATGAAACCAATAATCCGGCCTACCAGCTATTTTTATCGAGTGACTGATTAGATCTGGTAGAGCCTGTCTTCAGTGGCAATCACGTGCAGTGGAATATCCCAGCTTTGTATTACCATCTGGTCGGTTTTCTGTATTTCATGGGCCAGACCGATGAGCTGGGTGAGTTGCTGCGGTCGCCGGATATTGGCCAGGCTTCGGTCATAAAATCCTCCGCCCATGCCCATGCGGTTGCCTTTTTCATCAAAGGCAACCAGTGGCAGTAATATTAAATCCATGTGTTCCGCCTTGAGCCAGTGTTCGGGTAGACAATCAGGCTCATCGATGCCAAATTGATTGCGGCACAACAGGCTATCTTTCTCATAAGGTGCAAACAGCAGGCTATTTTCATGTGCAGATAGCACCGGTAGATAGATTTGTTTGCCCAGATTCCAGGCCTGTTCAATGATATAAACAGGGTCGATTTCGCCATCATTAGCCAGATAAGCGGCTATTCGTTGACTGTGGTTGAAGGCGTTGTGATTCAGTAGTCGTTCAGCCAGCCGTTTGGCATGTTGTATCTGTTGAGAAGAGCTGAGTTGACGACGTTGTTCGCGTTTTTGCTGGCGTAGCAAGTTAGCTGTGGTTGGAGTGGTTGATGTGGACATGAAGTTAAGAAGATATCTCCGGGAGTACCGTAGCTAACACCATCGACCTTGAACCGGGAAGGTTCAGGTGGGAACAGCGTTTGCATATTAGGCTTCCCGCGAGGCGGTAATGCACACTACACAAACAGCAACGTTCCCAGGATAGCATTTAAGGCTCAAGGGATAAAACAGGTTGCTTACGTATACCCCAGAGACATCAATATTTTAGAGTTTTGCCGAAGCTGGACTCTTCAAATCAGTTTAATGTTCCGCATGGTATTGTCAATTTTTTCTGACAGACTGCTGATGCGATCATTCAGTTCTGCATGTTCTTCAACGAGCGCATGGCCATTTAAGAGTTCGTGACTCATGTTGAGCGCGGCCATGACGGCGATGCGTTCGGTGCCGATGACCGAACCTTTCTGCTTGATTTCATTTAGTTTTTTATTGAGCATGTTGGCTGAAGCGATCAGGCTTTCTTTTTCTTCAGCCGGACAGGCAACACGATATTCTTTTTCCAGAATCTTGATAACCAGCGATTCTTGATTATTCACAGCAGAACCTCTGAGATGTGGTTTATGCGTTTTCCATAGAGCGCAGACGGGTAATCATGCCCTCAACCTGGCCACGTGCCCGTTCTTTTAATTCGACCAGTCCGGCGCGTTCACTCGTCACATTGTGGAGTTGTTTGCGCAGGTCAGAATTCTCTTCGCTCAGGCGCTGACACAAACTCAGCAATTCGTTGGTCTGCTCTTCTAGATGACTTAGTTTTATTTTTGTCTCATTCATGCGACTAATAGTAGGATGTGATTGGCCAATGGTCAAATTTCTAACGAGAAAAATATTAGAATCTTTGCTCGTGATAGAATAAGTCGAAATTATAATTATTAGAGAATTATGAATACACAACCTGATATTGAGATACTGGACGAAGCCTTATTTAAAGTGAATGCCATGATGGGAGCTGCTGAGTCGCATGGAGTTTTATGCGGTATGTTGTGTGCTCGTGGCGCTATCGAGCTATCTGAATGGATAGGGCATGTGCTGGGAGAGCAGGAAGAAGGCAATGTACTGCTACACGATACCGTGCATCAGTTGGCTGAATTGCATCAGACGACCATGGAAAAGGTGAATGATGGTTCGGGTGAGTTTTATATGCTGCTGCCGGATGATGATGAGGATCTGTTTGAGCGTACCGATGCTTTAGCGGACTGGTGTCAGGGTTTTGTTTATGGTCTGGCGGCGGGCGGTCTCAATGAGGATAGTCAGCTGCCGGATGATACCCGGGAGATTTTGATGGATTTCATCGAGATTTCTCGTGCAGGCCATGATACGGGTGATGATGAGGAAGTAGTTGAAGCGACCGAAGAGGATGAGCAGGCTTTTGTTGAGGTGGTGGAATATGTCCGCACCTGTGTATTGTTGATTAATGAAGAGCTGCAGACTTTGATGCACTCTCCCACCCTGCATTAAACCCTGTCATCGAGAAACAATATTGATGAATACCAAAGTTTACGCCCAGCGCCGCAAACAGTTGATGAAAATGATGGGTCATAATGCCATTGCAATTCTGTCTGCTGCGCCCCTGTTGATTCGTAACCGTGATGTCGAGCATAGTTTCAGGCAGGACAGTGATTTCTTTTATCTGAGTGGCTTTGCAGAGCCTGAGGCCGTAGTGGTGCTGGTACCAGGTCGTAAGGGCGGAGAGTACATCCTATTTTGTCGTGAACGCGATAAAGTAAAAGAAATCTGGAACGGCTTCCGTTATGGCCCGGAGGGCGCGGTTGAACATTTTGGTGCGGATGATGCTTTTCCTATTGAGGATCTGGAAGATATTCTGCCGGGTCTGATGGAGCATTGCGACAGTGTCTACTACACCATCGGTTTGAATCCTGAATTTGATAAGCATGTGATGAACTGCGTGAACAGCTTGCGTCGTGGCGCACGTCGCGGCATACATGCGCCCAATGAATTCGTTTCACTCGATCATCTGCTACACGATATGCGTTTATTCAAGAGCCGTGAAGAGCTCCAGTTAATGCGTAAGGCGGCGAAAATTTCGGTGCAGGGGCACATCAATGCTATGAGGAGCTGCCAGCCAGGTAAATATGAATACGAGCTTGAGGCTGAATTGCTCTATGAATTTAATCGCAATGGCGCAGGTTGGGCTTATCCGTCTATTGTTGGTGGTGGCGCTAATAGCTGCATTTTGCATTACACCGAGAACAACAAGCCGTTGCAGGATGGTGACATAGTACTGATTGATGCGGGTGCAGAATACGGCGGTTATGCGGCGGATATTACTCGCACTTTTCCGGTGAATGGTCGTTACAGTGAAGCGCAAAAAGAAATTTATGACCTGGTGCTGGAGTCTCAGGAAGCAGCCATTAAACAGACCAAGCCGGGTAATCACTGGAATGATCCGCACGATGCGGCGGTGAAAGTGTTGACCAAAGGGCTGATCGAGCTGGGACTGCTCAAGGGAAAGCTGGCTGATCTGATTAAGAAAGGTGACTACTCGAAATATTACATGCATCGTACCGGCCACTGGCTGGGCATGGACGTGCATGATGTCGGTGATTATAAAGTTGACGATGAATGGCGTTTGCTGGAACCCGGTATGGCGCTGACTATCGAGCCGGGGCTGTATATTTCCTCTGAGCATCGGGGTGTAAAACGCTGGTGGAATATTGGCGTACGTATTGAAGATGATGTTGTCGTGACTAAAGATGGCTGTGAATTATTAACAAAAGGTCTACCCAGAACTACCGAAGAAGTTGAAGCGGTGATGGCATCCTGATACGGCTATCTGTTTATATCTATGAGTACTGAAGCGAAAAATTGTGATGTCCTGATCGTGGGCGGTGGTCTGGCCGGTGCCAGTCTCGCCTGTGCGCTGGAAGCGAGTGGCCTGTCGATTGAAATTATTGAAGCACATCCACTCAACACCGATGCCCAGCCCTGTTACGACGATCGTACCGTGGCTCTGTCTTATGGTAGCCGTGTTATTTTTGAAGCCATGGGTCTGTGGCCGGCCATGGCCGATAAAATCGAGGCTATCAAAACCATTCATATTTCTGATCGCGGCCATCTGGGTGTGACCCGCTTGCGGCACGATGAAGAAGGTGTTGAAGCGCTGGGTTATGTCGCGGAAAATCGGGTGCTGGGTGAGGTGCTCTACCAGCGGCTGGCGAATAACCCGAAGGTACGCCTGCATTGCCCGGCGCAGGTGCTGAGTTTGCAGCAGGACGAAGAATCGGTGCGACTCCGTTATTGGGAAAATGATGAAGAGCATGAACTGAGCGCGAGTTTGCTGATTGCCGCCGATGGTGTCACTTCGCAAATTCGTGAGTTGTTACAGATTGGTATCAGTCGTCAGAATTATCAGCAGAGTGCCGTGATTGCCAATGTAACACCGGGACAGCCGCACCAGAATATTGCTTATGAACGTTTTACCGATACCGGGCCGCTGGCTTTTTTGCCGATGACCGGTGGCCGTTGTTCGGTGGTCTGGACTGTGCCGACTGAGCAGGCGGCTGAGTTGATGGTACTCGACGACGAGTTTTTTCTGGAAAGGTTACAGCAGCGTTTTGGCTTCCGTCTGGGCTGTTTAAAGAAAACCGGTCAGCGCCATGTTTATCCACTGGCATTAGTTGAAAGTACACAAATCGTGAGAGGCAGAGTGGTAATTATGGGTAACGCCGCGCACGCCATTCATCCGGTTGCGGGGCAGGGTTTTAATCTGGCACTGCGTGACATTGCCCTGTTTGCTGAGTTACTGAGCTTGCAGCCGTTTGCATCGCTGAAAGAAACACTGATCACCTATCAGGTTATGCGCGAAAAAGATGCACAGCGTGTTTACCGGTTTACCGACGCGCTGGTCAAAATTTTCTCGAATGATTTTTCAGTGTTGGGGCATGTACGTACCGTGGGTTTATTGGTCACTGATTTGATGCCGTTTGTGAAACATAAACTGGCTCGACAGAGCATGGGGCTGAGTGGACGTTTGTCGAAACTGGGCCGTGGACTGAGAATGGATAAATCTCATGTCTGAAAAAAAAGAAACCCATTACGATGTGTTGATTGTTGGTGGCGGCATGGTCGGTTTGACGCTGGCTAATTTATTGCGTGATTCTGGTTTGCAGATTGGGGTTGTTGAAAAGCTTGAGCCCAAAGTGATCAGCGATGAAATTGATATTCGTGTCTCGGCGATCAATCGAGCTTCACTGGCTATTTTTAAATCTATCGGCGCCTGGCCGGCAATGGTTGAGCGCGCTGGCGCCTTTCGTGACATGCATGTCTGGGATGCGACTGGCGCAGGTATGATTCATTTTGATAGTGCAGAAGTCGGGCTGGATACACTGGGTTACATCATCGAAAATCGGGTGATACAACAGGCTTTGCAGAAAGCGATGCAGCAAGCTGACAATATAGAATGGATTTGTCCTGCCACTATCGATTCAATTAAGTTGAGTGATGACACGCAGCAACTGCATCTGGAAGATGGCCGTACACTGGAATGCCGTTTGCTGGTGGGCGCGGATGGTTCTCGCTCGCAGGTGAGAGCGGCTGCCGGTATTGAATTTGAGCGCTTGTCTTACGCTCAGCAGGCGATTGTTTGCACCGTGGCGACCGAGCTACCTCACGCCGAAACCGCGTGGCAATGTTTTACCCCCGACGGGCCGCTGGCTTTTCTGCCGCTGGTGAACGAGCAAAGTTCGATTGTCTGGTCGCTGGAAGAAAGCAAAGTCGATGCCATGCTGGCACTGGATGAAGCAGCTTTTTGCCGCGCGCTGGAACAGGCGTTTGAGTACCAGCTGGGGGCGGTGACGCTGGTGAGTGAGCGTGCTGCATTTCCTCTCGGGCACGGCCATGTCGATCAGTACGTCAGGTCGGGCCTGGCGCTGGTTGGCGATGCCGCACACAATATTCATCCGCTGGCCGGGCAGGGTGCTAATCTGGGCTTTCTCGACGCCGCCTGTCTGGCCGACGTCATTATTCAGGCGCGCGCCGCGAACCGGCAATGGTCGGCGCTGCACAGCCTGAGAAAATACGAGCGTGCACGCAAAGGTGAAAATCGTTTGATGGAATCGGCCATGACAGGCTTCAAACTCCTGTTCAGCAATGATAACCCGATGCTGGCCACGGTACGTAATGCCGGATTGGGTCTGGTGGATCAGGTGCCGTTGATCAAGCAGCAGTTCATGCGCCATGCCCTGGGTGGGCATTGATCAAAAAACGGCGTGGAAGGTGGGAAATTTGTATAGTCGCGCGCTTTCTCTGGGAATTTTTCGCAAGGAAGTAGTAGCATTACGTCCCTAAAAATTGAACAACAGACGATGAGCCAGCAGTTATGAGTCAGAAGACGGTTTTGTACGATAAGCATGTCGAATACGGCGGCAAGATGGTGGATTTCGCTGGCTGGCAGATGCCGGTCAATTACGGTTCGCAAATGGATGAGCATCATCAGGTGCGTCAGGATGCGGGCATGTTCGACGTATCGCACATGACTATCGTTGATCTGAAAGGTGATCGCGTCAAAGATTTTCTGCGCTATCTGCTGGCGAACGATGTCGCCAAACTGAAGGAGCCGGGCAAGGCTTTGTACAGCTGCATGCTGCGCGAAGATGGCGGTGTGATTGATGACCTCATCGTCTATTACATGAATGACAGCTGGTATCGTATGGTGGTGAATGCCGGCACGCATGATAAGGACATGGCCTGGATCAACCAGCAGGCGCCGAATTTTGACGTGGACGTTAATGAGCGCGCCAATGTTGCCATGATTGCTGTGCAGGGTCCGAAAGCCATTGAAAAAGCTATTTCAGTAT
Source organism: Gammaproteobacteria bacterium (assembly GCA_029881035.1). Lineage (GTDB taxonomy): Bacteria > Pseudomonadota > Gammaproteobacteria > SZUA-229 > SZUA-229 > LH-M37. The sequence goes on from JAOUNI010000056.1 coordinate 9,585, forward strand.
TGCCGGTGGATGAGGTTGAAGCCGTGGCTGAAATGAAGCGCTTTTTTGGTGTTGATTGCGGTGAATGGTTTATCGGCCGTACCGGTTATACCGGTGAAGACGGTTTTGAGATTATGCTGCCCGAATCGGAAGCGCCTGCGCTCTGGGATAAGCTGGCGCACGCGGGCGTCAAACCCTGTGGTCTGGGTGCGCGTGATACCCTGCGTCTGGAAGCGGGTATGAATCTTTATGGTGCGGATATGACCGAAGAGACTTCGCCGCTGATTTCAGGCCTGGGCTGGACCATCGCCTGGGAGCCTGAAGATCGTGATTTTATCGGCCGCGCCGCGATTCAGCAGGAGCGCGAGCAGGGCGTCAGCCAGAAAATCGTTGGCCTGATACTGGAGGAGCGCGGCATTTTACGTGGCCACCAGAAAGTGGTGGTTGAAAATGTGGGCGAAGGTGAGATTACCAGTGGCACTTTTTCTCCAACTTTGAAACAATCTATAGCGCTGGCTCGGGTGCCTGTTCAGACAGGCGATCATTGTCAGGTTGAGATTCGCGGTAAATTATTAAATGCACGTGTGGTCAAGCCTGTTTTCGTACGGGATGGTCAGGCGGTTTAAAACCAAACAATAACAGTAAACAATAACGGTTAAGGCGGAAGTGGCTATGAGTGATGTACCTTCAGAATTAAAATATACGATTTCGCACGAGTGGGTACGCGATGAAGGTGATGGCACAGTTACCATCGGTATCACCGATCATGCCCAGGAATTACTGGGTGATCTGGTGTTTGTTGAATTGCCGGAAGTCGGTGCGGAATTAACAGCGGGCGATGCCTGCTGTGTGGTCGAATCGGTGAAGGCTGCTTCGGACGTGTATTCACCGGTGACCGGTGAAGTCATAGAAGTGAATGAAACGCTGCTTGAGGCACCTGAAATTATTAATGATTCAGCTTTCGATGATGGCTGGTTGTTCAAAGTTCAGCTGTCTGCTGAAGTTGAGCTGGATGACCTGCTGGACGCAGATGCTTATGAGGCTGAGATTGCCGAATAAGTTTCAATAAAAAATTGGCTGCATTCGTGTGCGACCCAATCCCATACGAATGCAGCCAATGCGTCCTGTTAATTTTATAAACCCATAAACGTAGTCCAAATCCAATGCCCTTTATTCCCCATACTGAACAGGAAATCGCCGAGATGCTGCAGGCGATTGGTGTCAATGACATCAGTGCTTTGTTCGAAGAAATCCCCGCTCATTTGCTGGCTGATGAATTATCCGGTGTGCCAACTGGCATGAATGAAATGGAAATATCTCGTCTGATGCGAGCGCGCGCCGCGCAGCATCCGCAGTCCGTGTGTTTTCTGGGCGCCGGTGCTTATGAGCACCACATTCCTGCGGCGGTATGGGAAATCACCACGCGTGGTGAGTTTTACAGTGCTTACACGCCTTATCAGGCAGAGGCATCGCAGGGCACTTTGCAGCTGGTTTATGAATACCAGAGCATGATGACAGCGCTGACCGGCATGGATGTGTCCAATGCCTCGATGTATGACGGTGCTTCGGCGCTGGCAGAAGCGGTGTTGATGGCGGTGCGCGGCAATCGCAAATCGAAATCGCGCAAAATTTTGATGCCAACGACCGTGCATCCTGCTTACCGGAAAACCACGCAGACCATCGTTCAGGGACAGCACATTGAATTAGTAGAAGTGGCTTATGATCAGGCCAGCGGTACTACCAGTCTGGATGCACTCAAGCAGCAGGCGGGTGAAGACATTACTGCGGTCGTGATTCAGCAGCCGAATTTCTTCGGTAACCTGGAAGCGGTCGATGAGATTACCGACTGGGCGCATGAGAACAATATTCTGGTGATTGCGGTAGTCAATCCGCTGACGTTGGCGATTTTGAAAGCGCCGGGCGACTGGGGCGTGGTGGGCGTGGATATCGCCTGTGGTGATGGTCAGCCGCTAGGCGCACCTTTATCCGCCGGTGGCCCGTATTACGGTTTCATGTGCTGCACCGATGCGCTGGTCAGGCAGATGCCGGGTCGAATTGTTGGCCGTACGGTCGATCAGGATGGTAAGGAAGGTTTTGTGCTGACTTTGCAGGCCCGTGAGCAGCATATTCGCCGCTCCAAGGCGACTTCCAATATTTGTACCAATCAGGGCCTGGTGGTCACTGCCTCGACCATTCATATGTCGATTCTAGGTGCGCGCGGTCTGGAAAGAGCGGCGGCAGCCTGCCACGCCAATACCCTGTCACTGGTTAAACAGTTGAGTCAGATTGAAGGCGTCAGCTGTGTTTTTGACTCAACTTATTTCCACGAGGCGGTACTGAAACTGAGCAAACCGGCGGGCGAAGTACTGGCTGCGCTGATGGATAAAAATATTCTCGGTGGTTACGACTTGTCCGGCTCATACCCTGAGCTGGGCAATGCGATGCTGGTCTGTGCCACAGAAATGAGAACCGATGAAGAGATTAGTGCCTATGCAAATGCACTGGCAGAGGTGATTGCCTGATGTTAATTTTCGAACATTCAAGAACAGGACGAAATGGCGCGCCGCAGTCGCCGAAGCAAAAAGCCAGTGTGGATGATATCCCGGCTTCATTGTTGAGAAAAAACCGGGCCGTTTTGCCGGAAGTATCAGAAATGCAGGCAGTGCGTCATTTCACCCGTTTGTCGCAAAAGAATTTTTCAATCGATACCCATTTCTATCCGCTGGGTTCGTGCACCATGAAGTACAACCCACGTGCCTGTAATACGCTGGCGATGTTACCGGGTTTTTTGACCCGCCATCCGATGGCGCCGGCGCAGCAGTCACAGGGTTTTCTGGCCTGCATGTACGAGTTGCAATCGATGTTGTGCGAAGCCACCGGTATGGCCGCCTTCTCACTCGCACCGATGGCCGGTGCTCAGGGCGAGTTCGCCGGCGTTGCCATGATCGAGGCTTACCATAAGTCACGCGGTGACGATGCGCGTAAGGAAATACTGGTGCCGAATGCGGCCCATGGCACTAATCCGGCGACGGCGACCATGTGTGGTTTCAGCGTCAAGGAAATCCCGACGCTGGATAATGGTGACGTTGATCTGGATGCATTGAAAAAAGCCGTCGGCCCGCAGACCGCCGGCCTGATGCTGACCAATCCTTCTACACTGGGTGTGTTCGAGCGCCAGATTGAAACCATCGCCAAAGTGGTGCACCAGGCCGGTGGCCTGCTGTATTACGATGGTGCCAACCTGAATGCGATCCTTGGAAAAATTCGCCCCGGAGATATGGGCTTTGATGTTATCCACAGTAATCTGCATAAAACATTTTCCACGCCACACGGTGGCGGTGGCCCGGGTGCAGGTGCGGTCGGTGTGGCGAAAAGATTAATGCCTTTCCTGCCATTACCCGTGGTCGATAAGGAAGGTGAAAATTATCGCTGGTTAACCGAAAAAGATCTGCCACAAACCATTGGGCGTTTGTCCGCCTTTATGGGTAATGCCGGCGTTCTGCTGCGCGCTTATATTTACATGCGCATGCTGGGCCGTGAAGGCATGGTACGCGTGGCTGAGTTTGCTACCCTGAATGCCAACTACATGATGGCTGAAGCAAAACGCCGGGGCTTTGAACTGGCGATACCGGATCGTCGCGCCAGCCATGAATTTATTATCACGCTAAAAAATGAAGCACGTGACCTGCATGTGACTGCGATGGATTTTGCCAAGCGACTGCTGGATTTTGGTTATCACGCACCGACCACATACTTTCCTTTGCTGGTGCCGGAATGCTTGTTGATTGAGCCGACAGAAACCGAAGCCAAGGAAGTGCTGGATGGCTTTCTCGATGCCATGCTACAGATTCGTGAAGAAGCTAAGACCGATCCCGATCTGGTCAAGGGCGCACCTTATACACTACCGGTAAAACGTCTGGATGAAGTCAGAGCCGCGCGTCAGCTGGATCTCGCCTGGAAAGGCGTAGAGAATTAGGGTTGTTTAATTTACCGTCTTACAACTGCCGCACACAATTGCGGCCATCGGCCTTGGCCTGATACATAGCTTTGTCGGCGCGTTCCAGTAGTGACTCACGGTCATCTGAACAAGGATCAAATCCAGTGACACCAAAGCTGGCGGTAACACGTCCAATCGTGAAGCGATGCTGTTCAACATCCTGTCTTAATCGCTGAGCGTGGCCCATAGCGCCTTCTGCATTGGTTGATACCGTAAGTATGATGAATTCTTCACCACCATAACGGGCAAAAATATCAGAACTGCGATTGGCGCTGGCAATAACCTTTGCGATTTCCTTTAAAATCATATCCCCTGTTGGATGACCATGGCTATCATTAATCTGTTTAAAGTGGTCAATATCAAAAGTGATAACGGACAGATTTCCACCATAACGTTTAATCTTATCTATTTCGGCATCTAGCAGGCGAGTGAAATGCAAACGGTTATATATGTTTGTAAGAGAATCAGTATAAGCGACAATTTTAAGTTGATCGCCGAGTAATTTAATACGTGCCAGTAAATAGCCAAACATTACCCCAGCGAAGGTAGGCATAATGAATGCTGTATAAGTTAGCTCTATATTTAGCAAAAACCGAGCATGGACGATATTTAACTCAGCCATAAATATGCATGCTAAGGTTATATAGGTAGGATAAATAAAAGCTGCGCTATTAAATACCGGATTATTTTTAATGTTGTCAGGTAATCTTATCATCGGTCAAATTATGCCAGATTATGGACAGGTTTTGATTGCATGAATCAATAATAGATTAATTATCAAACTAAAATGAAAGGTGAGAAATGAATAATAAAATTTATGGCTTAATAGCTTGTGTTTGTATGATGTTTCTGGTGACCTCGGTACAGGCCAGGGAATTTAAAGGAGTTAATCTACCAGAGGAAATCTTATTGGAAGGGGTGAATAAAAAAATTAATCTTAACGGTGTGGGTATGCGTACCAAATTTGTCTTTGATATTTATGTCGGTGCGCTGTACCTGGAATCGGCAGCCAACACACGTGAAGCAGTATTGTCTCAAAATGGAGCAAAGCGTGTGTTTATGCATTTTGTTTATGATGAAGTGTCTGCTGAAAAACTGGTGAATGGCTGGAATCAGGGGTTTGAAGATAATCTGACGGAAGAACAGTTGAGTGACCTGGCTGATCGCATTAAAGCATTTAATGCTATGTTCGATACGGTTCATGCTGGAGATGAAGTGCTTCTGGATTATTTGCCTGAACTGGGTACGAGAGTAACCATTAAAGGAGAAGTAAAAGGTATGATTGAAGGCGATGATTTCAACCAGGCTTTGTTAAATATCTGGTTGGGTGATGAACCTGCCGATGAGGATTTAAAAGAGGCAATGTTGAATACTGCGGATTAGTCTGTTTTTGTTTTGACTAGATCGGTAGCAGCATCACGCATAATGGCTTCGTCAACAACGCCGGTTAAAGTACGTTCACCAAATATAAAACTGGGTACGCTTTTAATTTTGTACTGCCTTGCGTGATTGAAGTTTTCTAATAAACGTTGTTGGTATTTTGGTTCTGTCCATGCGGCATTGATGGTTTTGTCGTCGATGCCGCAGCTTTTTGCGATCTCTCTTAGGGTGTCCCTGTTGCCAATGTTCGTCCGGTCGACGAAAAAAGCGGTGAATAATTTTTCGTGCAGCCGGTAAAAAATTTCATGGCCGAGTTGCTTGCTAGCTTCCGCGAGTAGCAGGGCATCTCTGGAATTGGTGGTGAAGGTGTGTTCAGCCAGCGGGATTTCTTCTTCATCGGCGACACGTCTCAGGTTTCTCATTAATTCATCCCAGAATTCGGAAGAATAGTCGAGGTCGGTGACGGGCTCTCCTTCAGCCGAGTTTTCCGGATGGATCTCCAGAAAGCACCAGTTTATTTTCAGATCATATTGATCTTTGAGTCGCATCAGGCGGTGGTGCCCGACATAGCAGAAGGGGCAGATATAGTCGCTAAAAACGGTGATCCTTATTTCTGGCAGAGGTTTCATTTATGTTCCTTTAAAAAAATATCATCTTTAATCCGATCAGTAGTAAGAATACCGCAAAGCCTTTTCTTAATGTGTTTTCTGGCAGGCGATGCGCCAGCTTTGCGCCCACGGGGGCAAATAAAAAACTGGTGGTAATGATAAACAGGAAGGCTGGCAGGTGCACATAGCCCAGCATGTATTCGGGCGCCAGCTCGATTGACCAGCCAGCATAAATATAGGAAGCGGCACCAAATACGGCAATGGGAAAACCACAGGCTGCTGAGGTGGCCACCGCATTGCGTATAGCAATATTATGCCAGTGCAGGAAGGGAACGGTGAGTGTGCCGCCACCGATGCCAACAATCGCCGAAGCCATGCCGATGACAAAACCACCGGTGACAGATTTTATTTTGCCTAGCGAAACGCTATGTATCTGGCTTTGTCTGTTCCAGAGCAAATGCAGGGCGACGAATAATTCAAAAATACCGAAAGCCGGTTTGAGTAATTCTGTTTCTATTTTGCTGGCGGTGATGCCACCCAGCCATGCACCCATGCCGATACCCGGTACCAGTAGCAAAAATATCGGCCAGAGTACGGCCTGCTTTTTATGATGGGCACGAGTCGATGAAAGCGAGGTGATGATAATGGTCGCCAGCGAGGTGGCCAGCGCCATGTGCATGATATGTTCGTGCGGCAGGTTTTGTGCGCTGAAAACAAAGTACAGCACGGGGACGATAATCAGGCCGCCGCCAACGCCCAATAAGCCACTGGCCAGACCGGCGAATACGCCGGTGGTCAGATAAAGCAGGGCTTCGATCATTTTTTTCTAGTCGTTATGCTGCTGGTGAATTTTTGTGAGTAATTCACAATCGACCATACTGTGACCATGGGCATCACCTGCCAGTACGTTGAAGGCCTGATCCGGTTCGCCCAGATTGTCGAGGACGATGGCAGCACCAGTGAAATCATCGTCCTGTGTATAGCCGTTGACGGTGATCAGCGTGGTCAGGTTGGCATCCTGTGATGACAGAATACCGTTGCGCGAATCTTCAAAAGCCAGGCACTGCTCGGGTTTTAAATCCATGGCATTTAGTGCGTAGGTGTAAATGTCGCCAGCGGGTTTTTTTGCTGGCACGATGTCGCCAGCAGCAATAACTTCAAACCAGCCCAGTGACTCTTCACCCAGGGTATGGCTGAACAATGCAGTGACGTTTTCAGGCGTGGTGGTGGTAGCGACTGCCAGACGAAAGCCTAAATCGCGAGCTTCATTGAGCAGTCTTTCAACGCCGGGGCGCAGGGGGATGGCACCGGTGGCCAGTAGTTCGGTGTAGTGGCGCGTTTTGGCGGCGTGCAATTCGGGCACCAGATCATCAAAGTTTTCGGGCAGATTGTCACTGCCAAGAAAATGAGTAACGCAATATCGCATGCGCTCCTTGCCGCCGGTGACCGCCAGCAATTTGCCGTAAAGTTCGACATCCCAGTGCCAGTCGATACCGTATTCATCAAAGGCCGCATTGAAGGCAACACGATGACCATCACGCTCGGTATCGGCCAGTGTGCCGTCGACATCAAAAATAAGTGCTTTAAGAGTAGTGTTTTTCATGGGTACGAATTTTACAAGATCCCGTTACTTTAAAACATTATATTTGACGAGGACTTTCAGGGTGGGCGTCTATTCGCAGAAGCAGGTAAAATCGTACAAATTGGTTCATGCGCCAACATTGATTGAGTTAGGCTTACGCCATTTGTACTTCACACCATCGGAAATTCAGGTCGATTATGACAGAACAGGTTAAACACCAGATTGAGCAAAGATCCGATCGGCACTATTCCTGGTCGTATGTCCGTTCCGTCGCGAAAGAACACAAGCAGACACTGGTGCTGGCCAACATCATTGCTGTTTTGTCGGCCTTGTTCAGCGTGCCGGTGCCCATTTTGATGCCCATGCTGGTTGATGAAGTTTTGCTGGGCAAGCCGGCGGAGATCGTAGGTTTTGTTTCGCGAGTATTTCCCGAGGCATGGCATGGCCCGGTGATGGTTATTGTTGTGGTGATGCTGGCATCGATCATCCTGCGCCTGTTCTCCCTGCTGCTGGCTGTCTGGCAGACCCGAAAGTTTACTGTTGTGGCGAAAGATATCAGCTATCGGATACGCGCCGGTTTGCTGGCGCGATTACAGAAAATCTCCATGTCGGAATACGAAGCCATGGGCACGGGTGCGGTGACTTCGTATTTTGTCACCGATATCAATGCCATTGATGATTTTATTGGTGTTGCCCTGAGTAAGTTTCTGGTCGCGGTGTTAACCGTGATCGGCATATCTATGGTGCTGTTATGGATGCACTGGCAGCTGGCGCTGTTCATTATCTTTATGAATCCGGTGGTGATTTATTTCACCATGGTCATGGGTAAAAAAGTTAAAAA
>JAOUNI010000030.1 GCA_029881035.1 Gammaproteobacteria bacterium
ATAGACAATAATCTTGTAATAATGACATTTGTCGGGCTATACTAAATTTGACTACAGTTAGTTTGCATTCAAATGAGCCAAATTCAATTCGGATGATTCGTTAATCTCAGAGGGTGACATGGGAATACAGTATCGGCTCGCACTTTATTTATCAGGTTTTGCCATCTTATTGCTCTTTGCCCTTTGCTATGCTTTTTACACGCATAATCAGGAAAATGAGCTGCAGCGTTCCCTTAAGGCCCTTGAAATGGCGGCACAAGAAGAAGCTGAAGATATTGAAAACTTTCTGGTTGAAAAAACAAAAATCGTTCTCGCCATCGTTAATGCTGACCTGATAAGCCGTGAGCTTCTGATCAGCAATGCTGAATATGGCAGCATGCCAATAGAAAAACGAAAATCCCGGATAAACGACCTGAATACTCGCTGGAAAGAAACAGCCGATACTGAGGATGCATTTGTTAAGTCTTATACCAATAACCCGGTCGCCACTTATCTTAGAAAGCAGCAACAAAAATTGCCGGGGGAATATGGCGAGTTATTTTTGACCAACCGATACGGTCTTGTTGTAGGCACAAGCAATAAGCTGACAACGCTGGCACATGAGCATAAATACTGGTGGCAGGCAGCCTTCAATAAAGGCCATGGGCGAATATTTTTTGATGACCGTGGTTTTGATGAAAGTGTACAGGGTTATGTTATTGGAATTGTAGTTCCTATAATGCAGGATGATCAGCTCATCGGCGTGTTTAAAGCCAACCTGAATCTGCTTGGCTCGTTGAAAGAGTTTATTACGCATCAACATTATGCCAATGCAAATCGTGGTGCGGCACTGGTGAGGTCTGGTGGTCTGGTTATTCTGGAACAAGACAAGGAGCCTCTTAGTACCCGTGTAGAAGACAATTTGCTGACTGAGTTTAGCCGCATGACATCTGGTTCAACTGTGCTGTCAGAAACTGATCGACTGGTCGCTTATGCGCCTGTCGGGATAACAATTGGTTCTGCACAATATGGTTTTGGTGGTAGTTATAAGACCATCGATAATATTTATGGCAATACTGGCGAACACTGGAATATAGTATTTTCTAAAAGCATGAGCTCGGTCAATGCAGAGTCACTAGAAACTTCGCGATGGCTTTTTCAAATAGGTTTGATCTGTGTCGCATTTATTGGTGTGCTGTCTTTGTTTCTTGGTCACAGGCTCGCAAAACCTATTGTCTCTATGATTGCAAAGGTGAAAAGTATCAGCCAGGGCAATCTTGAAATATCTATTAACCATAATAAAAATGATGAGCTGGGAGTGCTGGCTGATAGCTTTAATCAGATGACTAGCAATTTAAAAGAAACGACTGTTTCCAGAGACCGTCTGGCAGAAGAAGTACGCCACAGCCATGCGCTGGAATCAAAGTTACGTGAGCAATCAATTAAAGACGAGCTCACAGGTCTATATAATCGAAGGGGTTTCAGGCAGCTGGCTGAGAAGCAGTTGAAAATCGCAGAAAGAAATAAACTTAATACCTTTCTTCTCTACTCGGACATGGACTTTCTGAAGCAGATTAATGATTCGATGGGTCACAATATGGGAGATAGTGCACTGATTGATGTATCGAGTGTGCTAAAAAATACTTTTCGTGAATCCGATATCATTGCACGTCTGGGCGGTGATGAATTTGCTGTTCTTTTATCTGAAAGTAATGATTTCGAAGATATTGAATCAATTGAAAATCGCTTGCATCAACTAATCGATAAGTTTAATACAGGCGATAATCGCCCCTATAAATTGTCACTGAGTATCGGCATCGTTAAGTGTGACTATTCAATGGTATGGTCTCTGGACAGGGTTATGTCGACTGCAGATGCGTTAATGTATAAACAGAAAAAAATAAAAAAGACAGGCAATTTTAAAGTTGTAAAATAAGCGAATCACGGAGTAGTGTTCGGTAACCTGTTAGGACAAGTTATAAGGCCGTCATTCTCCTGGGTGCTTTTCTTCTGCTGTTGATAAATCTAACTCGTTCAGATTTAAACGTGTGCTGTATACACGGCCCGTAGGGTGGAGCACATGGTGTGCGGAATAAAAAAGTAACTCGCCCGTGGGTGCGACTATCCACATCCACTCCAGGTACTTTTTTTGTTGCCCCCATCTAGTACAATAGACCCCCTCAAATACATTACTGGTAACAACATGAAAAGCCTGCACACCAGCCACATTAAAAGCCTGCCTTTGCTACACAAAGGCAAAGTCCGTGATATTTACGATATCGACGATGATCACATGCTGATTGTGACCACTGACCGTATTTCTGCTTTTGACGTGGTCATGCCCAATGCAATTACCGGCAAGGGCCGTATTCTCAATGACGTCACCATCTTCTGGATGAAAAAACTGGCGCACATCATCCCCAACCAGCTCAGCAATCTTAAACTGGAAGATGTACTGGCCGATGCAAACGAACGTGCGGAAATTGCCGAGCACGCCATGATTGTTAAAAAACTCAAGGCACTACCGATTGAAGCTATTGTCCGTGGTTATTTGATCGGCTCCGGCTGGAAAGACTATCAGGCGACCGGTGCTGTCTGCGGCATCCAGTTACCCGCCGGACTGCAACTGGCCGACAAGCTGCCCGAACCGATTTACACTCCTTCTTCGAAGGCGGCTGCCGGTCAGCACGATGAAAATATTGATTTCGCCAAAACCGAAGAACTGGTCGGCAAGGACATCGCCGCACAGGTGCGCGATGTCAGCCTGCAACTTTACAAAGAAGCTTCGACCTACGCGCTGGCGCGCGGCATTATCATCGCTGACACCAAGTTTGAATTTGGCCTCGATAAAGATGGCAAACTGACTTTAATCGATGAAGTGTTAACGCCCGACTCGTCGCGTTTCTGGCCGGCCGACCAGTACCAGCCCGGCATCAGCCCGCCCAGTTTTGATAAACAGTTTATTCGTGACTACCTGGAAACGCTGGACTGGAACAAGACTGCGCCCGGCCCGACCTTGCCCGATGAGATTATTAAAAAATCGGCTGAAAAATATCAGCAGGCCAGACAGCTGCTCCTCGAGTAAATCATCATGCGCGGTATTTTTGTTACCGGCACGGATACTGACGTCGGCAAAACCTATGTTGCTACCCTGCTGGCCGCACAATTAACCACCAGCGGTATCAAGATTATTCCGCGCAAACCGATCGAATCGGGTTGTTCGCCACAACATGGTGAGCTGATTCCTTCTGACGCTAGCGCACTCAAAACGGCGGCCAATTATCAGGGTGATTTGTCAGAAGTCTGCAGCTATCGATTTGAGCCGGCCTTGTCACCCGTCCGCGCAGCACGAATGGCGCAACAAAAAATTACTATCGAACAATTAAGCCATGTCTGCAAGCACAACACCGGGGATGGCTTTGTTCTGGTTGAAGGTGCTGGAGGGTTTTATTCGCCACTCGCTGAAGACGGACTCAACGCCGATTTAGCGGCGGCGCTTCAATTGCCCGTACTGCTTGTCGCTCATGACAGACTCGGCTGCATCAACCAGATACTGCTGACCGCTGAAGCAATCGCCCACCGTGGACTGAGACTCGCCGCTATCGTGCTCAACGCAAAAGACCAGAAAAATAATTCGGCCATGGATAATGCGGAAGATTTGCGTGAGCACATCGACGCACCCATTTACACTTTTGCATATGCGCAGAACAATGATGATGTGATCGAAGGCCTGGGTAAGTATTTGCAGACGCTATGACTTCAAAAACATATAAGAAATAAAAACAAGATCTCTCTCTGGTCGAGATGACGGTTTTTAGTATTTTTGTCATTTCGAACGTATGTGAGAAATCTTATACCACGCAATAGCAAACAGGGAACAGTGCACATAGAAAGGAACTACTACGTTTACTTAATCACCAACTGTAACAACAAAGTCATTTACACGGGTGTAACAAGTGATCTGACTCGTCGAGTATACGAACACAAAAACAAATTAGCCAAAGGCTTCAGTAAAAAACACAATATTAATAAACTTGTTTATTTTGAGCAGCCCACTGACATTTTATCTGCGATAACACGCGAGAAGGAAGTCAAGAAATGGTGAAGGGAAAAGAAAAATAATCTTGTTAATTCGGCCAATCCTGACTGGAAAGATCTTAGCAAGGAGTTATAAATCTAAGAGCAAGATCTCTCACTGCGGTCGAGATGACACCAATAAAAAAGGCTATGAATTTCTCATAGCCTTTTTAAATGCAACATGTCTGATCGCCTTAACTTACGGAGATCAACTCTACTTTGAACACCAGTGTAGCATTCGGCGGTATCACACCACCGGCACCGGCTGCACCGTAACCCATTCCTGATGGTATGGTCAGTTTACGTGTACCGCCGACTTTCATGCCGGCAACACCCTGGTCCCAGCCCTGAATGACACGGCCCGCACCCAGCTTGAAGCTGAAGGTGTCATTGCGATCATGACTGGAATCAAACTTGGTACCGTCGGTCAGCCAACCGGTGTAGTGCACTTCAACATTCATACCGGGAACAGCTTCTGCGCCATCACCGACGATCTGATCTTCAATTTGTAATTCTTCGGACATATTAACCTCGTATTATTGAGATAAAAAAAGGGGAACAATGCTCCCCTCTTTTCATACCGTTTTCACTATTGATTATTTGTAAAAACTAATCATTTTCTCAAGAGAAACTGGTTTGATTTTCGATGCATTACCGGCAGAACCAAATGCTTCGAAACGTGCTTTACAAATGCCTTTCATCGCTGCTGTAGATTCTTTCAGGAATTTACGTGGATCAAAGTTTTTAGGATTGTCAGCCAGGTGCTTACGAATAGAACCGGTTGAAGCCATACGCAAATCGGTATCAATGTTTACTTTACGAACACCAGACTTGATGCCGTTAACAATTTCTTCAACAGGTACGCCGTATGTCTGGCCCATGTCACCACCGTAGTTATTGATGATTTCCAACCAGTCCTGTGGCACTGATGAAGAACCGTGCATAACCAGGTGAGTGTTTGGCAGACGTGCATGAATTTCTTCGATGCGGTCAATACGCAGAACTTCGCCGGTAGGCTCTTTAGTGAATTTGTAAGCGCCGTGTGATGTACCAATCGCAATCGCCAGTGCATCAACACCAGTTTGCTCAACAAAGTCAGCCGCTTCTTCAACGCCGGTCAGGAGCATGTCCAGATCCAGTTTGCCTTCCGCTCCGTGGCCGTCTTCTTCGCCCATTTCGCCAGTTTCAAGAGAACCTAAACAGCCCAGTTCACCTTCTACAGATACACCACCAGCGTGAGCCATTTTTACTACTTCACGAGTCACATTAACATTGTATTCAAATGAAGCTGGAGTTTTCATGTCAGCCATCAATGAACCGTCCATCATCACTGAGCTGAAACCAGACTGGATTGAACGCAAACATACTGCTGGCTCTGAACCGTGGTCCTGATGCATAACAATAGGAATATGTGGATACATTTCAACCGCAGCTGAAATCAAATGACGCAGGAATGGCTCACCCGCATAAGAACGTGCTCCGGCAGAACCCTGCATAATCACAGGACTGTTGGTTTCGTCAGCAGCTTGCATGATGGCATGCACTTGCTCCATATTGTTTACATTGAACGCTGGCATGCCGTAATTATTTTCAGCAGCATGATCCAGTAATTGACGCAATGAAATTAAAGCCATGGTTATTACCTCACTAATTAAAAATTAATCTTTTGAAACACGAACATTACCAATAGTTACAATTTTCATTGAATTGGTACCGCCTGCCTCTTCACCCAGAAAGTCTCCCCGGGTGATAATAATCTGGTTACCTTCTTTTACAACACCTTTTTCTTTTAACAAACTAGCTACTTTAGAGCTAATATTGTATTTACCAATCCGTTCAAAATCGATGCCAATAGGATAAACACCGCGATATAAACTTACCTTACGTCGGGTTTTTTCTAGTGGTGATAGCGCATAAATCGGGATGCCTGAACTAATACGGGACATCCATAATACGGTAGAACCAGATTCTGTCAATGCACCAATAGCATCAACATTTAAATGATTTGCAGTATACATGGTTGCCATCGCTACCGCTTCATCAACCCTGTTAAATAACAGGTTTGCACGATGATCCGATTTCATCACTCGCGGATGTTTCTCGGCTGATTCGCAGATGCGGCTCATCGCCTGCACGACTTTTATGGGATAATTCCCAGCCGCAGTTTCGCCTGAGAGCATGACAGCATCAGTACCATCGTGCACCGCATTAGCCACGTCAAAAACCTCAGCACGGGTTGGAATCGGATTTTCAATCATCGATTCCATCATTTGTGTTGCTGTAATCACTACTCGATCCATGGCGCGCGCACGGCTGATCAAGTCTTTCTGAATCGCAGGTAACTCAGCGTCACCGACTTCGACACCTAAATCACCACGTGCCACCATGATGGCATCCGAAGCCTTAATGATCTCATCGATCACGCCCAGCGCTTCAGCTCGTTCAATTTTCGCAACAATACCGCCGTAACCGCCAGCTTCACGCAACAGTCGGCGCGCTTCGATAACATCTTCAGCATTACTGACAAATGAAATGGCCACGTAATCTGCCTGAATGGCAGCCGCCGCTTTTATATCTTCTTTATCTTTATCGGTCAAAGCAGGTGCAGATAAACCACCACCGAGCAAATTAATACCTTTTTTATCGGAAAGAATGCCGGTTTGTAAAACTCTACAATGAATTTTCTGACCAATAACACTTTCAACTTCCAGTGTCATACGACCATCATCAAGCAACAAAATGTTACCGGGTTTTACATCATCAACCAGACTCTTATAGGTGATACCTACCGCATCTTTAGTTCCTGACAACATATCCATATCTGCATCAAGAATAAATTTATCACCTTTTATCAGGGTGACTTTTTTATCGATGAAACGTTCGGTGCGGATTTTTGGGCCCTGTAAATCGGCAAGCACACCAACGACTCTTCCCTGCTTTTCAGCACATTCACGCACCAATTCCGCACGCCTAGCCTGTTCTTCATGTGAACCATGAGAAAAATTTAGTCGAACAACATCAACGCCAGCGCGTATCAGCTCATCAATGATCTCAGGGCTATCGGTAGCCGGACCCAGTGTTGCGACTATTTTGGTTCTACGCATTTATTACCTCTTAAATATAAATGCAGGGCAGTTGCCCTGCATTTTGAAACTTCTATTACTCGGCTGCGCGCGCTTCTAACATGGCCACTGCGGGCAGAGTCTTGCCTTCAAGATACTCAAGGAAAGCGCCACCAGCGGTAGAGATGTATGACACTTTGTCATAGATATCATATTTCTGAATTGCAGCGATGGTATCGCCACCACCTGCCAGGCTAAAACCTTTTGCATTCGCAATCGCCATGGAAACTGTCCTGGTGCCTTCACCGAACTGGTCAAACTCGAACACGCCTACAGGGCCGTTCCAGATAATTGTGCCGGCTTTAGAAATAATATCAGCCAGTTCTTTTGCAGAATCAGGACCGATATCAAAAATCATGTCGTCGTCCTGCACATCACCTGCTGCTTTTAAAGTTGCTTCGGCTGTTTCTGCAAATTCTTTTGCACAAACCACATCAGTTGCGATTGGTATATTCGCTCCGCGTGATTTCATCTTTTCAACCAGTGCTTTAGCAGTATCAACCAGGTCGTCTTCACACAAGGATTTACCGACGTTATGGCCCATGGCTTTCAGGAAGGTATTAGCAATACCACCGCCGACTACCATCTGGTCAACTTTTTCAGACAACGCTTCCAGCACAGTCAGTTTTGTTGATACTTTTGAACCGCCAACAATGGCAACCATTGGGCGTGCCGGATTGGCTAATGCTTTACCCAGTGCATCCAGTTCACCTGCCAGCAACAGACCAGCACACGCAGTCGGTGCAAACTTGCCGACGCCGTGAGTTGATGCCTGTGCACGATGCGCAGTACCAAATGCATCCATAACAAACACGTCACACAGAGCAGCGTATTTTTTCGCCAGATCTTCGTTGTCTTTTTTCTCGCCTGCATTAAAACGTACGTTTTCCAGCAGAACCACTTCGCCACCCGCCACTTTAGGTGCGTTAGTCAGATAATCTTTAACCAGACGAACTTCCTTGCCCAGTTTTTCGCTCATGGTTGCAGCAATCGGGGCCAGGGAATTTTCTTCGTCGGCAACACCTTCTTCAGGACGGCCACGGTGAGACATTACCATGACAGCCGCGCCTGCTTTCAGACAGTGTTCAATCGTAGGCATGGATGCTGTGATACGCGCATCTGAAGTTACTTTGCCGTCCTTAACAGGTACGTTCAGGTCAGCACGAATTAATACGCGTTTGCCTGCCAGATCAAGATCAGTCAACTTAATGAAAGCCATGTTTAACTCCTAAAAATTTCTATATTTAAAAAATTGTTTGTTAAGTCATGAAAACAAAACTTAACAAAAAACTCTCAAAACCTGATTTATTACACTAGTTTCTTATAAATTAACCAGCCCGGAACTCCGGGCTGGTTAATACACTTACTCTTCGACTAAGCGAGAGATTTTTTCTGCTAGCAAGGCGGAGGGATGTTTTGAACGCGGAGCGTACACGTAGTACGTGAGCATTCAAAATATCCCGACAACGCCGCTAGCGGGAAAAAGATCCGCTTAATTCGCAGCTACGTGCTGTACAAAACGCATCATGTTACAGGTATAACCGTACTCATTGTCATACCATGAAACAACCTTAACGAATGTACCGTCCAGAGCAATACCAGCTTCAGCATCAAAAATTGATGAGAAACCAACGCCGCGGAAGTCAGTAGAAACTACTTTCTCGTCGGTGTAGCCCAGAGTGCGGCTCATGTCGCCAGACTCAGAAGCGGCTTTCATAGCTGCGCAGATGTCTGCATAAGAAGCTTCTTTTTCCAGCTCAACAGTCAGGTCAACTACAGACACGTCTGAAGTAGGCACGCGGAAAGCCATACCAGTCAGTTTGCCATTCAGCTCAGGCAGTACAACGCCTACCGCTTTAGCAGCACCGGTTGAAGATGGGATTATGTTTTCCAGAATACCACGACCACCGCGCCAGTCTTTAGATGAAGGACCGTCAACAGTTTTCTGAGTTGCAGTTGCAGCATGAACGGTAGTCATCAGACCACGTTTGATGCCCCATTTGTCGTTCAGTACTTTAGCCACAGGTGCCAGACAGTTTGTGGTGCAAGATGCTGCAGAAACAATTGCCTGACCAGCATATTCGTTGTGGTTAACACCGTAGACGAACATTGGTGTGCCATCTTTAGAAGGAGCTGATTGAACTACTTTCTTAGCGCCTGCATCGATGTGTTTCTGACAGCTCTCTTCAGTCAGGAAGAAACCAGTACAATCGATAACGATATCAGCACCAACGTCGCCCCATTTCAGAGCAGCTGGATCACGCTCAGCAGTCAAACGGATTTTCTTGCCATCAACGATCATGGCGCCAGCTTCAGCAGAAACTGTGCCGCCAAAACGGCCGTGTACAGAATCGTATTTCAGCATGTATGCCAGATAATCAGCATCCAGCAAATCATTGATACCAACGATTTCGATGTCTTTAAATTCGTTATAAACAGCACGGAAAACCATGCGTCCGATACGGCCAAAACCGTTAATACCGACTTTAATAGTCATAGTAGTCTCTCCAATATTTTCAAAAATTAAAATTTATAAAATTCTTACAGTACTGATTCAACAGCCTTCACAACATTTTCAACTGTGAAACCAAATTCTTTGAACAACTCACCAGCAGGTGCAGACTCGCCGAAGTGGTCGATACCTACTACTGCATCAGCATATTTGTACCAGGCATCAGTCACAGCCGCTTCAACTGCAACAGTTGGCACGCCTTTGATCAGGACTGAAGATTTATAAGCAGCATCCTGTGCATCAAACAAATTAGTTGAAGGCATTGATACCACACGAATCTTTTTACCAGTCATCGCTGCAGCCGCACCGGTTGCCAGCGCTACTTCAGAACCGGTACCAATGATGATTGCATCAGGTGTGCCGTCACAATCTTTCAGGATATAACCGCCTTTAGCGATATCAGCAATCTGCGCGTCAGTACGCTCATTATGAGGCAAGTTCTGACGTGAGAAGATCAATGTAGATGGACCTTCTTTACGCTCAACTGCTTTCGCCCAACATACTGCAGATTCAACAGCATCACAGGGACGCCATACCACCATGTTTGGAATCATACGCAGGGTAGGAATCTGTTCGATTGGCTGATGGGTAGGACCGTCTTCACCCAGACCGATTGAGTCATGTGTGAATACAAAGATGCTACGAATTTTCATCAATGCAGCCATACGTAGTGCGTTACGTGCATATTCAGAGAACATCAGGAAGGTTGAACCAAATGGAACCAGGCCGCCGTGTAAGGCAATACCATTCATGATGGCTGACATACCAAACTCACGAACACCATAGCGAACGTAGTTACATACTTCGTTGGCATCCATCGGTTTAAAACCAGACCATTCAGTCAGGTTTGAACAACCCAGGTCGGCAGAACCACCAAACAGTTCTGGCAGCATAGGTGAATAAGCTTCGATTGAGGCTAATGAAGCCTGACGTGTAGCCGGGCTTTTTGCCTCAGCATTAACCGCAGCGATATAAGCCGCTGATTTAGCCGCCCAGTCTGCAGGCAGATCGCCAGCCATACGGCGCTCATATTCAGCCGCCAGTTCCGGGTAAGCCGCTTTATAAGCTGCAAATTTTTCATTCCAGGCTGCTTCAGCTTTGGCGCCTTTTTCTTTAGCACTCCAACCGTGATAAATATCAGCAGGCACTTCGAATGCAGCGTGATCCCAGCCTAAAGCCGCCTTAGTCAGGTTAATTTCTTCCTGACCTAATGGCGCACCGTGACAGGCGTGGCTACCAGATTTATTTGGCGAACCAAAACCAATGGTGGTTTTGCAGCAAATCATGGTGGGCTTATCAGTCATTGCTTTACCCAGCGCAATCGCTTTAGCGACTGCATCAGGGTCATGACCATCAACACCAGGAATAACGTGCCAGCCATAAGCTTCGAAACGTTTTGGTGTGTCATCAGTAAACCAGCCATCAACGTGACCGTCGATAGAAATACCGTTGTCATCCCAGAATGCAATTAGCTTACCGAGGCCTAATGTACCGGCGAGTGAACAGGCTTCGTGAGAAATGCCTTCCATCAAACAACCATCACCCAGGAACACATAGGTGTGATGATCAACGATGTTGTGACCTTTCTGGTTGAACTGGCCGGCCAGTGCTTTTTCAGCAATCGCCATGCCCACGCCATTGGTAATACCCTGACCTAATGGGCCAGTGGTAGTTTCAACGCCTGGCGCATAACCATACTCAGGGTGGCCTGGCGTTTTTGAATGCAGCTGGCGGAAATTTTTCAGGTCGTCAATCGACAGGTCGTAACCGGTCAGATGTAACAATGAATAAATCAGCATTGAGCCGTGGCCATTCGACAGAATGAAACGGTCGCGGTTGCTCCACTTAGGATTGGCTGGATTGTGAACCATGTTGTCATTCCACAATACTTCAGCAATATCAGCCATGCCCATAGGTGCACCGGGATGACCGGAATTGGCTTTCTGTACGGCATCCATGCTCAGGGCACGAATTGCGTTTGCAAGGTCTTTACGTGAAGGCATACTGCTCTCCGATTAAGTTTTAAAACTGTTGAGTCACAACAAAAAGGCTTGCTCAAGCCCTTCGTTATAACGGATAATTCTTGAAAATCAAAGACTTAAGGGATAATAGCGACCGCTACCCAGCCTTAGTCCTGGTCAAAGAAAAGCGCGTATTTTCCCCTAAATCACGGCAATGGGCAAGTTAGCGTTTTCATGGCGGAATTCGACAAAATGACTCAATTGAGCTCGTGCTTCCATTTGATGGAGCATCCCATGCTGGGAATTTGCTGCTCGGGACCATGACCTGTTTCAGCCACCTGCTTCATGGCCTCGAATAAATCCCGTTTTACATCCGCTGCCGCCGTTTCTTTTCGACTTGCATCCAGACGTCCACGATACTGCAACTTCAGGTCTTTGTTATAACCAAAAAAATCTGGCGTACAGACCGCGCCATAGGCTTTGGCGACTGCCTGTGTCTCGTCAATTAAATAGGGGAAAGGGAAATCATACTGATCGGCAACCCGCTTCATGTTCTCAAAAGAATCCTCTTCGTACTCGGAGGGATCATTGGACATAATCGCCACGCTGTTGATACCTAGCGCCATAAGCTCACGCGTATCCCTGACAATTCGCTCGCGAATAGACTTTACATAGGGGCAATGATTACAGATAAACATGACCAATAAGCCATTCTCACCACGACATAGCTCCGGTGTCCACATCTTGCCATCGACACCAGGCAATGAAAAATCAATAATATTTTTTTCAAACTCACAGACCGGGGTTTCCAGACTCACCATAACTACATCCTCGACTCAATTAACAACTATTCAATCAGCTACTGATTTTCTTCATGGATAGTACCCAAATCCGAACAAAAAAATGACTAATTAACACGTAAATATTAGGCAAACCGGCCCAATACCACAAAACCTTACCTATACTTTGTATCTTATCTAGCCGTGATAGCCAGAAAATGGTAAAATACTCGGCTCGGTTAATTTTCCATGTATTTCAGCAGGCGTAACAATGTCAGAGCAAGAAGAGAAAGGGAACGGACAACAACAGCAATCACAACTCAAAGAACTGATTGCCAGAGGCAAGGACCAAGGTTACCTTACTTACTCTGAGGTTAATGATCACCTGCCCGAAGGTATTATAGATCCCAGTCAGATTGAAGACATCATTAATACCATTAATGATATGGGTATTCAGGTCTGCGAAGTCGCGCCTGAAGCTGAATCTCGGGTTTTGACAGATGGCTCCATCAGTGAAGCCGATGAAGAAGTCACTGAAGAAGCGGTTGCTTCCTTAACTTCTATCGAATCCGAACTTGGCCGCACCACTGACCCCGTGCGCATGTATATGCGTGAAATGGGCAGTGTTGAACTGCTCACTCGCGAAGGTGAAATTGAAATTGCCAAGCGCATTGAGGAAGGCCTGAAACAGGTTCTCGAAGCTCTGGCTACTAATCCTCGTACTGTAAAAATAACACTCCAGACCTGGGAAAAAACTGAAACTGGTGAATCTCGCCTGACTGATCTGGTTGCAGACTTTCACAAGAGCGATGAAGAACTTGACCAGTTGGCCGCACTGGCATTAGAAAATGCCGCCCGAGAAGCCGAGATGGCTGCTGCTGGCAAAATCAGCGAAAAAGAAGAAATGGTCAGTGCTGCACTCGACCATGAACAGGTTAAAAAACTTTTCTCCAAGATCAAACGTGCTTATACACGCACCACTAATGCTATCGAAAAAGGTGATAAAGAAGAAATTGAAAAAGCGCGCACCTCACTAGCCGCTGCTTTTCTTGGTTTTAAATACCAGCCAGCTATCATCATTAAACTGACACAGGATTTACACAACACTATAGATCGCGTCCGTAAGCTTGAACGCCACATTCTTGATCTTGCTGTCAATCAGGCGCATATGCCACGCAAGATCATGATTACCACTTTCCCGGATAACGAAACCAATACCAAGTGGATTGATAAATACTGTAAAGGCCACGAATATTCAGAGAAGCTAAAAGAGCTGTCGCCTGATATTAAAATGACCCAGCAAAAACTGGCTTTACTTGAAAAAGAATACGGCCTCAGCATTATTGAGATTAAAGAAATCAACCGTAAGATATCGATCGGTGAAGCTAAAGCACGTCGCGCTAAAAAAGAAATGGTTGAAGCCAATCTTCGACTGGTGATTTCAATTGCCAAAAAATACACCAACCGTGGCCTGCAATTCCTCGACCTGATTCAGGAAGGCAACATCGGCCTGATGAAGGCGGTCGATAAATTCGAATACCGCCGTGGTTATAAATTCTCGACCTATGCCACATGGTGGATTCGTCAGGCGATTACACGTTCAATTGCAGACCAGGCACGTACCATTCGTATCCCGGTACACATGATTGAGACCATTAATAAACTGAACCGTATTTTCCGTCAGATGCTTCAGGAAATGGGACGCGAGCCCACACCTGAAGAATTAGCTGTAAAAATGGAAATGCCCGAGGATAAGGTACGTAAAGTTCTAAAGATTGCCAAAGAACCCATTTCGATGGAAACGCCGATTGGTGATGATGAAGATTCACATCTTGGCGACTTTATTGAGGACACTAATATATTGGCCCCGATGGACTCTGCTACCAGCGAATCATTGTGCGAATCAACCAGAGATATTTTGACTACATTGACTGCACGTGAATCTAAAGTATTACGCATGCGTTTCGGTATCGACATGAATACTGATCACACTTTAGAAGAGGTTGGCAAACAATTTGACGTTACCCGCGAACGCATTCGTCAGATTGAAGCTAAAGCACTGCGCAAACTTCGCCACCCCAGCCGTGCCGAGCACCTGCGCAGCTTCTTGTCCGACGAAGATTAAAAATCGTTTTAATAACACCGTGTTTTCTATATACTTCGCTGCCATTAGCGAAGTATTGCTTGCAGGGTACATAGCACAGGGTTAGAACGCTTGGGGCAGTAGCCAATTAGCCTATACCCAACTCAAAATTTGATTACCCTTTTGAAACAAGGGCCTGTAGCTCAGTTGGTTAGAGCGCTCGACTCATAATCGATCGGTCGAAGGTTCAAGTCCTTCCAGGCCCACCATTCAAACAGCATTTCACGGTCATATTTTTAACATAAAAAATATCCTCTCCATACTAATGCCTTAAATTTTATCTGGACACACCCATGCTAAACATCACCGAACCAAACCCAAAAATCAGTACTGGCATCGCTCTATGGCAACTCGGCTTTCGTCCATTTTTCCTTGGTGCAGGCAGTTTTTCCGTTATCTCAATGATGGTATGGATGGGTATTTATATATTTGAATGGCAACTACCATTATCCAACATCAACCCCACGATCTGGCACGCACATGAAATGTTGTTTGGTTATGCGCTGGCAGTAATTGCCGGTTTTTTACTCGCTGCGGTAAAAAACTGGACCGGACAACAAACGATCACTGGTTCAAAACTAATCATTCTTTTTTCTATTTGGGCTAGTGCACGGTTTTTGCCTTTTTTAAATATTGGCTCGATAGAAATCATCGCTCTGCTAGATTGCCTATTTATTTTATTAACTGCCATCGCAGTCGCTGCTCCCATCTTGAAAGTAAAACAACGTGCCCAGATCGGTGTGCTTGCCATACTATTTTTAATGTTCACCGCTAACGTATTTTATTATGCCGGCCTGCTTGGCTTTATAGAAAACGGCGATCGCATTGGCATCTACTCATGCTTCTATCTTGTACTGACAATGATTTTTGTTATGGGGCGACGTGTCATCCCATTCTTCATCGAAAGAGGCGTCAACATACCCGTAAGTCTAACCAATAGAAAATGGCTCGATATCAGCAGCCTGACTTTATTAGTTGCATTATGGTTTGTCGATGTTATTTATATACAAAGTAAAATTGCAGGCGCACTGGCCGGTATTCTTTTTATACTGCATGCCATTCGCCTCTATGACTGGCATACCAAAGCGCTATGGAAAGCATCCATGCTTTGGGTACTTTATACTGCTTATGCATTTCTAACACTGGGCTTTGCGCTTAAAGCTGCCTCAGTCTGGTTCGACATATCTGTTTTTATATCGATACATGCATTCACTGTTGGCGGTATCGGCACATTAACTCTGGGCATGATGTCGCGAGTTACTCTTGGACATACCGGTCGTAATGTACAGGAACCACCACGCGGCCTGTCGATTGCTTTCATGTTATTGTTATTGGGCGCCGTTAGTCGCGTTATTCTGCCGTTATTATTACCTGAGTTATACAGAATCTGGGTTGCAACTTCGCAGGTTCTCTGGATTGGAGGTTTTGTTCTTTTTTTGATCTTATTTATACCAATGCTGATCAAACCCCGCATTGATGGCCAGCCCGGATAAGCAGGACAAAAATATCATCTAGCTTTATAATTCAGCCACATTTCTATAACTTAATATTTAAGAGAACAACCATGCTAAAAGTTAACGAATATTTTGACGGCAATATTAAATCTATCGCATTCAAAACAGATACCCTGCCTGCTACTGTTGGCGTTATGGTTCCCGGTGAATATGTCTTCAATACCGCTGACAAAGAAAAAATGACCATCGTTAATGGTGCTCTCACTATCAAGTTACCCGGCGAAACCTCATTCACTACTTACAAAACCGGTGAATCTTTCGATGTGGCGGCAAATAGCGCTTTTGATGTAAAAGTAGAGAACGAGACAGCCTACCTCTGCCTGTATGGCTGATACCCTGTTTACGCCATGTTAAGGATTAACAACAACATCAATATTGATGATAAAGAAATAGAAATCACCGCTATACGCTCACAGGGGGCAGGCGGGCAAAACGTGAACAAAGTGTCAAGTGCAATTCATCTTCGCTTTGACATCAAGGCATCTTCACTACCTGAGATTTACCAGCAACGCCTGCTTGCACTACATGACCACCGCATCACCAGTGAAGGCATTGTTATTATCAAAGCACAGCAGAGTCGAAGCCAGGACAAAAACAAAGAAGCCGCACTCAAGCGGCTTCAAGCCCTGATTCAGAAAGTACTGGTCACACCGAAAAAACGTAAAGTCACCAAACCCAGTAAAACTTCACAAAAGAAACGTCTTGATAGAAAAACATTACATAGCAAACTTAAAGACACTCGAAAAAAAATTATAGATTAAGAACACATCCATCTCGGCCTGTTAGACAAAAAACTATTACTTATGCCGAGAACAGGAAAAACGGCGACAATATGACCTTGGACACTACAATGTGCACGATTGAATAGTACCTGATAAACTCCGGCAGAATACAAACTGAACCTGGAGCAGGCTGATGTCATTGTATTAAATCAGAACATGGAATCTGGTAAAAAAAACATCCACTTATGCCCAGCGCCTATTATTAATAGGCATGTTTTGTCCTCGGCTCTCGTACTACAGAACAGCTATAGCACAATATAATTATTCAACTGTTTTTTTTATAGAAAATCATAAGGCACAATGGAAATAGACTATCCATCATATAAGCAAGTCTGAGGAAATAACATGCTAGCAAATATTTCAATTATCCTTGGCAGTATTCTGATGTCATCGACTGCACACGTCTTGCTAAAAAAAGGCACTATGCATGCTGCGGAGATGGCTGTAAATGGACAACCACTATTAACCCATATATGGACCACGGCTACTAACCCCTGGGTACTTGGCGGAATGAGCCTGCATGTTGGCGCGCTTGTAGTCTGGTTATGGGCGCTAAGCAGAGTTGACGTCTCTTTTGCCTATCCTTTCCTCGCCGTTGGCTATGTCATTGTCAGCCTGTTAGCATGGCAGTGGCTTGGTGAGAGTATTAGTCCGACCCGGATGCTTGGTATGGCGATCATCATTATCGGTATTATCGTGCTTTCGCGCGGCTAATTAAAGTAAGGCATAAAAAATATGAACAGCGCACTAATTGGTTACACTGGTTTTGTCGGAAGCAACATTCTTGAACAACATTCATTTGACGAGCTATACAACTCAAAAAACTTTAATGACATGTCAAACCGCCACTTTGGAGACATCGTATGCGCAGGTGTATCAGCGGTAAAATGGATAGCAAACAAAGAACCACTGGAAGATAAGAAAAAAATCCAGTTACTGGAAGATACGCTATCAACAATCAGTGCTGATCGTTTTATTCTAATATCCACGATAGACGTATACCCTGAAGTATTAGGCAAGGACGAGTCATATGACTGTTCGGCAGCTCCGAATAACGCATATGGCACCCACCGACTTGAGTTCGAACAGTTTTGCATGAATCAGTTTCCGAACTGCTACATTATTCGCCTGCCTGGTCTGTTTGGTAAGGGTTTGAAAAAAAATGTAATTTACGATCTGTTAAACCACAACTGTCTGGAAATGATCAACCCTGCATCATCATTTCAATATTATGATTTAGCTAACACATGGTCGGATATAAAAAAAACGCTTGCCAACGAACTTCATCTTGTCAATCTATTTACTGAACCTGTAACAACGAAAACCATTATTGACAGGTATTTTTCAGGCGAGACCTTTGAGAACTTTGCCAGCTCACCTGTAGAAGAAATGCATTACGCACTAAAATCTCGACATGCTGATCTATGGGGCGGAAGCAACGGATACATCTACAACGAATCTCAGGTACTATCACAATTAGACACCTTCATAAAAATATCACGTCGAGCTTGATTTTATTATGAAATTATCAATTTCAAATATTGCATGGGACCAACACGATGACCCAGAGGTTTTATCCGGTTTACGTGAACGCGGCATCAATGGTATCGAAGTAGCTCCGACTAAAGTCTGGCCTGGCTGGCTCGATGCCAACCCCAAACGGGCAGCTCAATACAAAGAAAAATTATCTGCAGAAGGATTTAAAATACCAGCAATGCAGGCTATTCTATTTGGGCGACCAGAGCTTCAACTTTTTGATCAACATAGTCATGCTTTATTTTTTGAGCATATAAAAAAACTTGCTGATCTAGCAGCGGCATTAGGCACGAGTGTACTTGTGTTCGGCTCACCCAAAAACCGTGTACGTGGTCAACTATCAAACCAGGAAGCTATGTTACGAGCAGCTGATTTTTTCCGTGATGCTGCAGAAATATGCCACGAACGCGATTGCTGCCTTGGAATGGAACACAATCCAGCTGAATATGGCTGCGATTTTGTCACCAATGTTGCTGATGCAGATGAGCTCGTGCAGCGGGTAAATCATCCAGGCTTCCAACTACACCTTGATTCTGCGGGCATACACATGTGCGGATCAAATATAGGCGAAGTAATCCGTAGCACTGGAAATTTTGCACACTTCCATATCAGCGAGCCAATGCTAGAGCCCATAGCAGGCGGTGTAGTTGACCATAAAAATGCCGCGGACACACTCAATGACATCGGTTACACAGGATGGGTTTCGATAGAAATGAAGTTGGTAGCAGAAAAAAAAGTTCTCTATCAATCCATAGATAAAGTGGTTAGCTGTTATGTTGATCGCTGATATGCTGCTACTATTTCCGACAGATGAGTAGCATTCTATCCATGAAAGCGGACACCGATGTGATTGTAATTGGCGGCGGTTTCTTTGGCATGTATATCGCCGAGTTTTATGCACAGCAGGGCAAAAAAGTTATATTGTTCGAAAAAGAACAGGACTTTATGCAGCACGCTTCATTTGCCAATCAGGCACGAGTTCATAATGGTTATCATTACCCAAGAAGCATACTGACTGCACTTCGCTCGCGCGTATCATTTCCTAGATTCGTTGACGAGTTCAAAGATTGTATCGATAATTCATTTGAAAAATACTACATGATCGGCCGATTACTCAGTAACGTCACGGCGAAACAGTTTGAATTATTTTGCCAACGCATCGGTGTACCCTGCACTCTGGCATCAAGAAAGATAACCAGCTTAGTTAACCCAAACTTAATTGAAGCCACTTTCTCTACGGTTGAATATGCCTTCGATGCAGTTAAACTAAAACTAGCAATGCTGGATCGACTTGAGCATGCGGGCGTGGATTACCGTTTGGGCGTGTGCGTCAACAAAATAACACAGGCAGGAACCAACTTAACAGTCGAAACACTGAGCGTTGCCAACGACTCTGAAAATGAATCATTCTCGGCCAATCAGGTTCTAAACTGTACCTACTCGATGATAAATGACGTACTTACCAAATCCCAGCTAGAACCTGTAGCGCTCAAACATGAAATGACAGAAATGTGTCTGGTCGAAGCGCCCGACGAACTAAAAGATAAGGGTATCACAGTTATGTGTGGACCATTTTTTTCAATCATGCCATTTCCGTCCGAGCGGCTACACAGTTTTTCACACGTACGTTACACTCCGCATTTCCAGTGGATTGACAGCAAAGACTCTCCCTATATAAATGGCCATAATTATTCTTCTAACATCGAAAAAAAATCGAACTGGAATCGCATGCTACTTGATGCAAAACGTTACATGCCCATATTAGATCAGTGCCAATATAAGAAATCAATTTGGGAAGTCAAAACAGTACTACCACGCAGTGAATCTAATGACGCAAGACCTATACTCTTCAAACCTAACCATGGCTTACTCGGACTACACAGTGTCATGGGCGGAAAAATTGATAACGTGTATGACATAACTTTGGAATTATCTAAGCACGAGAAATACCTTACCTCAATATAGGCAGCACATTTTTGCGAGTAATCAAATGGATAAATTAAACAGCTTTGTTTCCGTAATATCACTAATCGAGGACAATGAAGATACCATTGAGTCGTATCTTCAATCACTACACACTCATCTTGATGAAAACTTTGAAGACTATGAAATAGTATTGATTGATCAAAATTCCAGTCAAACTTTAACAAATAAGTTAGAAAAATTACTTACACAGATCCCATCGGTTCGGTATCTGAAACTAGCTTTTCGTGTACACGATGATGTCGCTCTTGCAGCTGGCCTGGAAAATGCAATCGGTGATTTTGTGGTACTACATTCAGAAAGTGAAGATCCAGTCGATTGTATTAGCCATATCGTTAAACAATCATTGGATGGGTTTGATATTGTCATAGGCGCATCAACACAGAATCAAACTATTGGCTACAAATTAATACGACCACTGATTCAGCGAATCTTGAAGCAGATTGGCTACAATGTACCGCGCAACGCAACTGGATTACGCTGCCTGAGTAGACGAGCGGTTAATGCAGTAACGCAGTCAGGAAAATTTCATCACAAACTCTATGTTAGAATTAACAACACGGGTTATCCTTACACCGTCTTCCATTATGCACAAAAAAATTATAACGATAAAAAAAGAACATTACGTAATGGCATATTGCAAGGTCTTTATTTATTAATCTTTAATTCTACTCGACCTTTGCGGTGGATGAGTGGACTTGGAGTTTTTGGTAGTTTAATGGCATTTTCATTTTCACTATACAGTATTGTTATTCACTATTTTAAAGAAACGGTGATTGAAGGCTGGACCACGATGGTGCTATTTACCTCAATGCTATTTATGATCATGTTTATGATCCTCGCTTTTTTTGGTGAATATCTGGGACGACTACTCAATGAGCGCAATGATCAGAATGACTACACGGTATCATTTGAAAAAACAAGTTCTGTGATGCTGAACGAAAAAAGAAAAAATGTAATTAATAACTGATTTTTTATATTACTGTAATCACGCGAACCTAGTTCCACATTGAAACCTTCTACCATGAATGCACTAAGATCAAATAATAAACTTTTATTTACCATCATTTCTTTTGTAATGATGTACCTGTCCTTTGGTCACAACGCTTTTCATGCCGTCAATCCAGAAAAATTCTACTCGACTGGCAGCACATCAGACGCTTTAGTTATAGGCAGACTTGTAGAATCACGAGAACACGGCTTAAGTAGTGGAGAGGGTCGAATGGGTCGATTTATTGGCCCTGAAGGAGACCTTGATGAAAACCGCGACAGTAACCAGACTAAATTTTATCTCGACAAAGTCAATGACGATAACTACGTCTACACTTATTATAATTCCCAATTTGGCGCACAGGGCATGCTATTCAGCAGTATCGACAACCTATTCATGCAATTAGGTATAACGCCCGAAACAAGACTAGTTATTTTTCATGCTTTTCTTGCACTTCTTTTTTCACTGATTCTGACCAGTGTACTAGTAGTCCTCTATGAGGATATCGGTTTAACTGCTTGCATCTTAATATTAACGACTATAATTTTTTCAAGATGGCAAGTTTACTATGCCAAAAGCCTATACTGGATGCTACCTACAATGTTTTTGCCAATGCTGGCTATATTCATAGCCTGCAAACTTGAGTCATCAGGAAAAAGATTTAATCTCCCTGTTATCTCAATAATCGTCATGCTATTAGTTATGCTTGATGCATTGATGGGATATGAATATATAACTACCGTAATGTTATCAGCCGTTACACCTCTAGTATATTTTATGATGAGGGACGACTGGAATAGCAGAAAAATGCTTCAGCGTTTATTTTTTATCGGATTCTTTGCACTACTAGGTTTTATTGTGGCTCTTCTGCTGCATATTTATCAGCTTCAATTGGCCACGGGCTCTTACGCAGATGCTATAGATATAATTAAGGAAAGAATATTAGTTAGAACTTATACAAACCCCGAGGACTACATCGGCACACCTTATTTCGAATCACAGGAAACTTCTGTTTTTTACGTACTCTATATGTATCTTATAAAGGGCGGAACCTTCAGGTTGAAAATCCCTTTTCTGTTATGGGTTCTTATGCTCAACTACATTACTATAAAATATTATCGTAACAAAATTGCTTTGGAGCCGCCTAAGAAAAAAATCATCAAAACATTAATTGTCACCACATGGTTCTCACTATTGGCGTCTTTATCGTGGATAGTATTGGCTAAAAGTCACTCTGAAATACATACCCAGATAAATTATATCGTATGGCACCTACCTTTTATGTTGTTTGCGTTTGCATTATTTGGTGTCTACTGGGAGAAAAAAATTAATACAGGTGTGTCGAAGTTAACTGGCAATCGTTTTCGAAATAATATCGAGTAATGCAATCAGCCTAACTCGGATCATACTTTCCCAGAGCCGCTGATATCAATTTCATGATGACATTCAAATTACCCCGGAACGGACTTATTTTGGTAGGCGTTTTGCCTGTTTCAGGATATATCCTGGAAACTGGAATTTCTATACATCTATAACCTAATTTCGCGGCTTTAATTGCTAGATAATAATGCAATTCATAACCGGTAAAAATATTTCTAAAAATCGCCAGTTTTGACGCTCTTAGTAGCTTCTCACTATAAGCACGGTAACCATTAGTTGTATCAGTATACTTAAATCCCGATGATAGCCTTATTACCGGTGCATGCAAAAGCTTGACACCGAGCAACCTTGATAATGGCGTATTTTCATGGTGACCACCAGGAATAAACCTGGACCCCTGAACATGGTCATAGCCCTCATCAAGCTTCCTAATAAAGCCAGGTATATCTTCAATACTATCCTTATTATTACCATCGATAGTAACAACACCTTTATAACCTCTTTTCAGCGCCCATGCGAACGCCATACGCATCTGTGCGCCAAGTTTGCCCATACCGGTCTTTACCAGTAATGTATTTACACCATACTGTTTAAGAACATCTAAATCAGTTGATCCATCTGTACTGCCCCCATCAGCAATAACAATATCAATGTCCTTTTGATATGGCGCCATCTTTGCGAGTTGGTTAAGAAACTTATCACCCTCATTAATAATGAAAACACATATGCAGTAGTCTGCCTGCCTGCCTGATAATTCATAACTATCAAATTCAGGTAGCTGCCACATTGATTCTGGATATTCTTTATCACTCATAAATCTTTGAACACCAATGATTGATTACTAAATGATCACCATCAATCCTGTTTGATTTATTAATGATCTTAAGGGCTGATTATACGTAATTAACCAGATATCTGTCATTGACAATAAATAGATCCTTATAAACCGCCATAAATTTGCATAAAAATAGAACTTCACCACACCTCAGGTAAAAAAGCCGACAACCCTATACCAAAATACATTGATGAAATGCATAGCTGATTTTTGATAGGCAGCCGTCCATGCCCAATTCGACCTTGTATCTATAGCCATAAAGAACAATAATGCGTCCTTTACTTACAACAGAATCAATCGAGCATTTCAAACTTAAGGTTCTACATCACTCTATCTGGAGTTAAATATGTGCAAATTAAGCTGGTCTATTTCTGGTCTATTACTAATTGTCGTCATTGCCATGGCCTATAAATTTATTATTGCCGGCTCTACTTCGCCCAGTGATGATGGACGGCTATTATTAGTACTTGAGCCTGTCGAACGTAATTTTGTCCTGGCTGAAATGCGTACATTCCTGTCCAGTGTGCAGGCCATTACTGCCGGTGTCAGCGAAGAAGATATGTCTAAAGTAACAGAAGCTGCACGTATGGTTGGCGCTCAGGCACAAAAAGGTATGCCCAGCTCACTTGTAGGCAAATTGCCACTGGCCTTTAAAAAACTTGGATTTGACACCCATAATAAATTTGATGAGTTAGCGCTGAACGCAGAACAACTAGGTGATCCACAACACAGCCTCCGACAGCTTACGGAACTATTAAACAACTGTGTTGCATGCCATTCGATGTATAAAATCGATGTCGCATTAAATTAGTTGTAATAATACCAACTGTTACCAACCAGCAGAATCCAATCTGTTTAGTTGCGCTTTCCTACTCTGGGAAAAGCCAAATATATTTATCTCTACTTCAGATATTTAAAGCGATAAATAAACTCCATTCTGCCTGTTTGAATTCAATATTTACGTAAAATCTTAGCCATCATAATTTCACTTATTTTCATGAATTCTGAAATGATTATTTTGTTATAAGTTATGCTAGAGTTAGTACGGTCGTAAGATTATTTGAAGGGCACACGTACAGAAGGCAAGACTTGGCAGTGTGTCCTGCTATCATCGGGGCGCTTGCTTTACTCGTTCTTAGCCAAATAATTGCATAAACTTACGGAGCGTAATTTTTGATAATAACTATAATGCAACTTTAACTAAATACCAAAGGGGTGAAAAATGTCTGCTAATCTAATAAAAGATGCAAAGAAGCTACTGGCAGGTAAATGTGGTCGTCTGGAAGATGAAGAACTGGAATATCTTGCTCAGGAATTAACAAAACTTGGGTTTAAACTGGGTTTCGCGCGCGCTTATGCAACCGGTCCAAGCATGATCTCAAAACTGGTCCATCAGCTTGAGAGCCAGGAGCAGCAGATTGACCAAATACGTAAAGCACTCGGTTTCAAGTAATGCAATAATCGATATTCGATGATTGTTCAATGTGGTTAGGCTCACTGTTGTCATATGAGCTCTCATATAATTACCGACTACAGCTAAAAAAGCCAACATTATCTCGCTAACACTGTATCAGCGATAATGTTGTGCTTACCATTTAACAAAGAACAATGATGTAATGGATTTTGGTTTTACCGACCTTTTAACACTGCTAGGCTCACTCGGATTGTTCCTTTACGGAATGAAAGTCATGAGCGACTCGCTGATGGTATTGGCCGGGAACCGGATGAGAAACATTCTCGCTACCACCACCTCGAACCGGTTTTTTGCCCTGTTAACCGGTTTATTTATTACCGCAGCAATTCAATCTTCCTCTGCCACCACCCTGATGGTGGTCAGTTTTGTTAATGCCAACCTGCTCACGCTCACCGAAGCGATCGGCGTCATAATGGGCGCTAACATAGGCACTACAGTCACTGCCTGGCTAATCACCATTTTTGGTTTCAAAGTAAAAATGAGTGCGGTTGCATTGCCAATGATCGCCGCCGGATTTTTACTCACGGTTTCAAAAAATGATATCCGCCGTCAGTGGGGCTATTTTATAGTTGGCTTTGCTTTATTATTTATTGGTCTGCAGTTTCTACAGGATTCTGTACCAGATATAGGCAACAATCCTCAGGCACTGGCATTCCTCTCTGAATACACGACCAGTGGTTATTGGTCGGTACTGTTATTTATATTTATCGGAGCTGTACTAACGCTTGTCGTACAGTCATCCAGCGCCGCCATGGCACTGACATTACTGATGTGCCACGAGGGCTGGATTTCTTTTGACATAGCGGCTGCGATGGTAGTTGGCCAGAACATCGGCACCACCATTACCGCCAACCTTGCCGCCATGGTCGGCAACTTTCACGCCAAACGCGCTGCCCGAGCTCATCTTATTTTTAATGTTATTGGCGCTATCTGGATATTCATATTTTTCTACCCCTATATTACAGCTATAGCCGACATGGTTACGCAGACCGAAGGGGTCTCGCCTTTCATGAGCACTGTTTCAACTCCAATTGCACTTTCACTATTTCATACCAGCTTTAATATTCTAAATGCGCTCTTATTAGTTGGTTTTCTAAACTTCATCGTTAATCTTGCAGTGCGCATGGTTCCGGCTGTCGAAGAAAAAAAAGTGGAAATCGACCAGCCCGTGTTTTTAACAGAACCCTCAATGCAATACATCGAAACAGGTATCAAAGCCTTAACTGACGAATCAGTACGCTTGTTACAGAATGCAGCCTACAAAGTTTTTGCCCATGGCCTTGGTGTGCATCGAGAAGATATTGAATCGGAACAGGATATACTCAAGTTTCTCGATATAGCACCCAAAACAATCCGGATTGATATCGACCTGGTTTATACCACGCAAATTAAAATCATCTACAGCCGTATTCTGAAATACGCCACTGAGCTGCAGAAGCGAACCAAACCCAACCATGATCAGATCGAGACCATTCGCAATATTCTTGTTGCTGACAGATTGCTGGTGCAGGTGGTCAAGCAAATGAAACCGTTGCAGGATAATCTTGAACGCTACATGTCTTCTGACAATGACAGTTTGCGTAAAGAGTACAATGTATTAAGGCGTCGCATACTCAAAGTCGTGCGTGAAATCAAACGCATCGGCCCGTCAGCAAATCTGGTTGAACAGATTGACAAAATCACCAGCCAGAGAGCCAAAGCCGAGAAAATGGATGTACTGCTAACAGGCCACGTTGATGAGCTACTGGCAAGCGGTGAAATTACCGATGAGATGGCCAGCTCATTGATCAATGACAGCTCCAATGCATCCCGAATAACCATGAGCCTGATCGATATTGCCGTCATTCTTTATAAACCAGAAGACCAGCTGATCGATAGCATCGATGAAAGAAATGCGGAACAATATCACGCATAAATAACTTTACGCTTTAAGCATCAGCAAGTACGTTCTTTTCATACCAGGTCGGAAAATCCACCACAGAATCCAGTATCGCATCCGGTTGGATACCAAACTCAAGGTCACTTTTACGGAACTTACCGGTGCGCACCAGCACCGCTTTCAGTCCAGCCTGCTGAGCACCATCAACATCGCCACGAATATCATCACCAACCATCACAATCTGTTTAGCTGACTCGCCTAAAATATCGATTGCTGCTTTATAAAAAGATAATGCAGGTTTGCCCATCACCAATGGTTCCACCTCAGCCGCATGTGATAACGCTATGACAAATGGCGCCACATCCAGACGTAGCCCGTCTTCTGCACGCCAGTAACGCGTCATACCCAGGGCGATCAGCTCTGGTTTAGGCTCGCACATCAACAGACGAAACGCCTGATTCAATGTAGAAAAATTCCAGTCACTGCCCATATCACCAACAATAACGGCGACAACATCCTGATCATCCTCTTGTGCAATCTCAAACTCGGCAAACTCAGCCCTGGTTTTTTCTGGGACGAACAGAGCAATTTTTTTACCGGCAAGGTGCTGCCGCAACCAGCGCACCGCAGCCACCGGTGGTGTAAAGATATGGGCTTCGCTGGTAACGATATCAAATCGTGCTAGCTTCTCGACCAGTGACGAGCGCGGCTTCGATGTTGTGTTGGTCAGGAATAGATGGGGTATGGCGTTATCACTGGCCCAACGAGCGACGTCAGCCGCGCCCGCAATAGACTGGTCCGCCTGATAAAATACTCCATCAAGATCAAACAGGATAGCCACAGTTACTCCTGATAAATAATCGCACGAATTAATTATGCATCAAATCATCAGGAATAATAAACCGGGTTTATTCCCCATCTACTGGCTCTGAAAAACGTTGAATAATTTCCAGGATTCCGGGCAGTTGTTCTAAAAATGCTCCGACCAGCACTGGATCAAACTGCTTACCACTATTTTCCTTGATGAGATCAACAGCCGCTTCGACCGTCCAGGCTTTTTTATACGGACGTTCAGAAGTCAGTGCGTCAAAAACATCAGCCAGTGCAGCAATGCGTCCAGCCAGCGGAATATCATCACCCACCAGACCATTAGGATAACCACTACCATCCCATTTTTCATGGTGAGTAAGCGCAATTGATCGTGCCATCTGCATCAGATCGGAATCATCACCTTCTAACAATTTTCCGCCGATAATTGCATGTGTTTTCATGATTTCCCATTCTTCTGGCTCAAACTTACCGGGCTTAAGCAGAATATGATCAGGAATACCAATCTTGCCAATATCGTGCATTGGACTAGCCAGCAAAATTAATTCACACTCAGCCTCACCCCAGCCGACACTTCTGGCCAACAACGCGGAGATATGGCTCATGCGCAAAATATGATTACCGGTTTCCTCATCACGATACTCTGCCGCCATGCCCAGACGTTGCACAATCTGCAAACGGGTTCGGCTAATTTCCTCAGTACGTTCGCGCACCATATTTTCCAGAACCGCTTTCTGGTCATGCGTCATACGGTGCGCCAGGTGTGCTTCCAGCAAATTACGAGCCCGCATTAACAATTCATTTCTGTCGAAAGGCTTGGTAATAAAATCTCTGGCACCTGCACGTAATGCTTTTAACAGATAATCTTTACCATGCTGTGCTGTCAGAATAATAATTGGCGGTGATAATGGATCTTCCAGTTCTTTTAACTTCTCCATGACCTGATAACCATCAAGATACGGCATATTAATATCGAGCAGAATCAGATCAGGACGTTTTTCCTTGTAACTATCTAGCACCCTGCGCGGATCATCGATCAGTACCAGATCCTGATAGCCCTGCCCACTCAGCATTTTATCCAGCAACTTTAAATTGGCCGGCTCATCATCAACAATAAGAATACGAGCACTGT
Organism: Gammaproteobacteria bacterium; assembly: GCA_029881035.1. GTDB lineage: Bacteria > Pseudomonadota > Gammaproteobacteria > SZUA-229 > SZUA-229 > LH-M37. The sequence continues at coordinate 28,908 of JAOUNI010000030.1, forward strand.
TCTGAATACCTACGTTCATTTTTAGTTCGACTCCTCAATATTTAGACATTGATCAACAATATCTAAAAACTTAACTACTTCTAACGGCTTGGTTACATAATCGGTAAACCCAGCCGCTTTGCCTTGTTCGATATCGCGCAGCATCGCATTCGCGGTCACAGCGACAACAGGAATATGCTTAAGATCGGAATCTGCTTTGAGTATTTCCAGCACCTGATAGCCATCCATGCCCGGCATATTGATATCAAGCAAGATCAATTCAGGTAGCTGTGTCGTCGCTAGTTCGAGCCCAATTTCAGGCGTGTGCGCCGTGAGTAACTTGATATGTTTACGGTGAGCCAGAATTTGCGAAACCAGTTTTAAATTGGCCGGATTATCTTCGATGTATAGAATGACGTGATGAACCATCGGCGTGTTTTGTTTCTGTCCACTAGCCTTGTGAACCACTTTACCATCAACTGATCGGGTCAATAATTCAAGAGGAAGCTCTATCCAGAAAACACTACCTACACCCACTGTACTTTGAACTCCAACTATACCTCCCATCATTTCCACGATTCGACGTGTGATAGTCAGACCAATACCCGTACCTTCAATTTCACTGTCTTCAGCATCAAGCCTGTTGAACGGTTGAAATAACTCATTCAGGCGGTCATCAGCAATACCAATGCCAGTATCTTTAATTTCGATTAACAGTCGGTCTTTTTCTTTGTGCAAAACTTCCACTGTGACACTACCACCATCGCGATTATATTTGATGGCATTAGACAACAGATTAATTAGCACCTGCTTAAGTCGTGTACGATCGGCACGGACCACAGCACCTTCTAGATCTGAATAACTGATCTGAATATCACGTTTTACGGCCAGGGTAGCTACTAAACTAATACACTCTTCAACCACATGACCCACTTCTACCGGCTCTAATGACAACTCAATCTGACCTGATTCCACCTTGGCCAGGTCCAGCACCTCATTAATAAGATTTAATAAATGATGCCCGGCTTTAAGAATTTCATGTACGTTATCCTGCTGCTCCTCAGATAAATCTTCATCGTATTGCAACAGCTGACTGAAACCAAGGATGCTATTCATTGGTGTTCGCAACTCGTGACTCATACTGGAGAGGAATTCGGATTTAGCCGCATTTGCATATTCAGCTTCTACTTTTGCCTTAATCAGTTCGTTCTCGGCATGTTTTTGTTTAGTCACATCCTGTACCAGCGAAGCGACGCCTATCACTTTTTCATCCTCATTAATTAATGGCGTGTTATACCATTCGCAAAATATAACATCACCATCCTTAGTAAGATTTTTATTATTGCTGCGCAGTCCGCCTCTCAGTGTCAGCAGCTGTTCCCATACTTCATCTACCTCATCAAAGATGTCATCAGGGATGATTATTTCTGTAGCGTGCCGCCCCAGTGCTTCTTCTCTGGTATAACCGAAAATAGACTCCGCAGCAGTGTTCCATTCGGTCACGCAAAAATTGTTATCCCACTCAATAACGCCCAGTGGTGTGCGTTGCACGTGTAAAGCCATGCGTTGCTGAGATTCTTTTATAGCGGCCTCGGTTTGTTTGCGCTCAGCAATGTTACGAACGATCGCCACAAAACGCGCTGTCTCACCTTCAGGCTCGATATACTGCAGTGAAATTTCTACCGGAATAATGGAACCATTTTTATGCTGATGGATAGTATCCAGTGTCAACAGCTCAACTTTACCTTCAATCAAAGGCTTTATGAGTTGTCTAAATGTAGCTTCGTCAAAATCGGGTTTAATGTCGACCGGCGTCATATTCATCAGTTCTGCTTCGTCATAACCGAATTGATCCACCGCACCCCGGTTCGCATAGAAAAATCTAAGGCTAACCGGTTCGAACATAAAGACACAATCGATCGTCATATCCAGCGTCATTTTGAAACGATTCAGTTCCAGGCTAGCCAGTTTCTGTACGGTGATATCACTATGAATACCGATCATACGTACTGGATTACCATCATTGTCAGTTTCAACAACCTGACCACGGCACAAAATCCATTTGTAACTACCATCCTTACAACGTAGTCGTAGCTCAACACGATAGACTGGTGACTGACCCTGAAGATATTCCTGTAAATTTTGCTGGACCCGAGCCATATCCTCAGGATGAACACTCGCAACCCAGGTATCAACGCTATGCGGCAACTCATTTTCAGTGTAACCGAGCATCTCCATATACATGCGGGAAAATTGCATTTTATTCGTGGGCATATCCCAGTCCCAGATACCATCACCCGCACCCTCAAC
>JAOUNI010000031.1 GCA_029881035.1 Gammaproteobacteria bacterium
AGCGGTTTGCCATCGGCATCGCGCACCACTGCACCACGTTCGTGCAGCCAGCGAACCGTGCCATCTGGCCAGGTCACACGATGCTCAATATCGTAAGGTATGCCATGTTCAACACAGTCATTAACCGCATCGATCACCGACTGACGATCATCCTCATGCACTGCTCCCAGGAAGTTCTCATAGGAAGTTTCTAATTCACCATCCTGATAACCAAACAGAGGCCCGATACGTTCAGACCAGAACAGCTCGCCGGTGACGATATTCCAGTCCCAGGTACCAATGTTGGCAAAAACCTGGCCTCGACGTAATCGTTCTTTATTTAGTTCTAATAATTGTTCGGTAAGCTTGCGGTTGCTGATATCCGCCCAGTAACCGGTGATCTCAATTGGTTCACCGGCGGCATTTCTAATCAGGCGCAGCTCATCATGCATCCAGACATAACTGCCATCAGGTTTGCGGAATCGATACTCGTGCTGGTGTTTTCCGTGTTCAAACAATTGTGGCAAATTGTCAAAAACCTGCTGCTGATCGTCGGGATGAATATTGTCTGCCCAAAAATTCGGATTTTCAGTAAACTGCTCTGGTTCGTAACCCAGTAGTTGTTTGATATTTGGGCTGATATAAGTTGCAGCATAAGGGGGTGTTGCTGTGGAGGTATATATCGTCACCGGACTGGAGTTAACTAAAAAATTCAGGCGAGCTTCACTCGCCTGTAAATACTTCTCTGACTGTTCACGTTCCAGTTCATTAGCTACACTGGCAGCAAAAATTCTCAGGAAGTTGATTTTCTCATCAACGTTGATGATAGGTTTTTCATCCATCACGCCCATGTGACCAAGAAAATTACCATTGCTATCAAATAAAGGTATACCTATGTAACTCTCGATACCATTTTCTCTCAGCCAGGCATCTTCAGGAAACAGTTCAGCGACATTTTCTGCATACACAGACAACCCGTTTTGCAGCACTCGTTCGCAAGGCGTACCCACAACCGGATAACTAAAGTTGTCGATAATCTGATCGGTATCCCACATCGCGACCGTCCTAAACATCGACTCATCGTCATCATCTATCCGTGCAATGAAACTCCACCGTAGCCCCATCGAATCTGCCAGACCCTGAACGGTATTGCGTATAAAACTCTCTCCTGATACTGCCATAGTGCCATCGACAATAGCTCGTAGAGCATGCTCTCTCTCCTTGTTGCGGGTAATGTCAGTACGGATCGAGATATACTGATAAGGTTTGCCATCGTCATCAAGGAACGGAGTGATGGTCGATTCCATCCAGTGCAGACTACCGGTTTTGCTACGATTGCAGAGTTCACCGTGCCAGACATTACCGTTGGAAATGGTCTGCCACATCTCTTTATAAAACTCGTCAGAGTGCAGGCCGGATCTAACAATACGATGATTCTGCCCAACCAGCTCGCCGAATGAGTAACCGCTGACCTGACAAAAAAGCTCATTGGCATATGTAATATTGCCATTGCCATCCGCGATAGTGACAATAGCATGTTGATTCAATGCCAGATGTTCACGTTCGCGCTCATAGAGATTTTTTTCCAGGCGATAACATACCGCATTGCTTCTTCGCGAACGCTGTGCTCGCGCGGTGACTGTTGCCAGTAAATGGTCGGCCTGCACAGATTTCGTTAAAAAATCATCACCACCCTGACTGAGCGCCTGTATTTGCTGATCAATATCATCCTCAACAGAAAGAAACAGAATCGGTAACTGAAACCCGCTATCGCGTAGTATGGCTGCAAGCTCAGGACCGGTAATGTCGGGCATATATACATCAAGCACCACCACATCAGGTGCAAAATCTTTCACTACATCGAGTGTTTTGAGTGGCTCTGATAAAGTACGCACAACCATACCCGCGCCACCAAAAAGCGCCTGATTAAAATCAAGCAACTCCTGATCGTCATCCACCAGTAAAATACGATAGGGGACCGCCTGCTGACGACCAGTCAACTCATCTAGAATTTCGATCAGCCTGTCAGAATTAATCGGTTTAGATAAATAATGTTTAGCACCCATACGAAAAGCTGCCAGACGTGCCGACAGGTCATCGCGCACCGAAACAGATAGAAAAGGAATTCCAGCATTTTTACAGACATCAAAACCTTTAACTGAGGAAGCAGCAATATCATCACCAGAAAAAATGATATCCATGACTACAGCTGCAGGTGACTCAGTAGTAGAGTCCGTACATGCTGTATGGAATAACATGTCTGCTTCAGCAAATACCTGCACTCTATAACCACTATCCAGCAAAACCTGTTTCAATAGCTCTGTTTGATCTGCGTGATTATCAACTAGATAAATCAACGGCGAATGATCAGAATACGTATTGAATGGCGATTGGCTAAAACGTGGTGTCATGCTAAATCAGTTCTCTCAGTCATCTTTTTCAAAATCAACATTATAAAGCATTCGCGCATCAGGCGATGTAATAGGTGTTAATGGAGATTAATTTATCGTATCAAAATTATATAAAGCTCATCAGTTAATGCACGGTCTTTATCAAGTCGCAAAAGAAGTAATCTCCGATTTTAAAAACCTTAGCCAGCTTATGGTTTTCATCCAGGCCAGTTTGATATCTGTGTAGATAATAAACAGTTACACAGGATGTGTAACAAATTTATTTCTAATAAAAAATATACTTGTGTAATTTTAAATCTCAATTAAGCCTGAAGCGGTTCGATAAAACAGACGATGTCATATTTATTTTCTGCTATTTTCCCGCCTCGACATTAACGTACAGAGTAATAAAAATAATTTCAGCTGGCTGCCATAACCGCATGCGCGGTCCCCATAAACCAGCACCTCTGCTAATAATGAGGCTCATGTCGTTGACCTCGTATCGCCCCACAAGATACGTATAGAAATGTTGCACGATATAACCAAAAGGCCAGATCTGACCACCGTGGGTGTGACCCGACAACATCAAATCAGCTCCGGCTGCTGCAGCCTGCTCAACCTGCAGTGGCGAGTGCGAAAATAATACGGTAGCTCCTTGCGGCCGACCGGCGAGCACCGGCGTAACAAAATCTTCCGGTTGTCCATTGCGCCAGTGCATGGTCAGATCATCGACCCCAGCCAGAATCAGGCCAGGACGAATCTGCAGCCAGCGATCACGTAACCACTGGATACCAGCACGTTCCGTCAGGGCCACGTCAGCGCTGATATCACTGAAATGTTCGTGATTACCGGTCACGGCAAACACGCCAAGCGGCGCCCTGAGTTCTGACAGCACCGGCAGCAGCGCTGGATCAGGCTCACCATGACCTTCAAAATTATCACCCAGTAGCACGATGAGATCCGGCTGCAAAGCCTGCACCTGCACCACCCGATCTGCCAGCCAACGCGCTCCTAATTGTGAACCAAGATGCAGATCAGATAGAACCGCCAGAGTAGTGCCATCCAGTTCAGGCGGCAATTCAGATAACAGGACATCATGTCGCACCACAATCGGTGGCCGTAGCCCCTGCAGCATCGCTATCATGATAAAGACCACCGCAAGTATCAGACCACCACTACGCAACCATGACAGATAAGTTTTCGCCCAGAAACCGAAAGCCGTGAACAAATCAACAGCCAGTATCATCATGCTGGTGATAAACAATATGCCCAGCCAGTCCATTGCCAACCGTTCCATCACCATCGAAAGCCAGCCTTCACCACCGTGCCCTAAGACACTACCCAGAATAAAAAGCACCCAGATTAATAACGCGGTTCGCCAAAGGGTTTTACGACGAGATGAACTGCAAAACCATGGTAATGAGCCGATGCGCCAGAACAGATAGCCATGCATCAGGCTAACGATAAGTATGAGGATGGTTATAAACACACAGTATCCTAATGTAACAGGCCTATGGTGAATATACCGAGAATAAAGAGATTATAAAACCTGTTAATGATGTGATTAATATGCAATTGAAATTACATCTACTAAAATTTTTACTCTATCAACATTCCTGTGTTCCAGCTTCTATCTTCCCTCTCTATCATTAACAACATGCTGCCCAAAAGTATTTTTTTATCGCACCCACCTAACATCAGTAAAGTTTTTAGCAACTCTGAATTCCACTTTTCTGCAACAGCCTTAATGTCAGGGGAAAAATAAAAATTAAAACCTCATGTTTCCACCTGACACTGTTAACATTAAAGTGATGCATCCCTACTAATTAATACAACGGAAAAACATCTTAATAAAGTTTTCATCAATGCATTAACTTAAATAATAAAATAGATATTTTTTTAAGTAACTATTTAAATCGTCAAAATGAGTTTTTGTATTACATAACTAATAATGAAAACACTAAATCAATCTTTATTTATTCCAATTTTTGACTCGATTTTTACTTCTAGATTAATTAAATATTCTAATATGGATCAAAATAACTATATAAGTGAGAATGCAACTTATTAACGAATATTCTGTCGATATTCTTTACTATTAATTGATTACTATTAGCATTTGGAGATAGATTTTATTTCTTTATGTAACATACATCACATCTAATAAGTAATATTTGTCACACGGCATTTGTAACATTCATCACATAAAATATTTTTCCCAAACAACCCCCATACAAATGACGGAATCATTTACATCTTTCATCAATAACACCGGCTTTTCATCATCAGTAAATTCTTTCAATCATCTAAACCTCGGCTACCACGCACCTATTTTAGTTTTGGCATGATTTCTGCTAACCACAACAGAAGTCGCAGTTAATGCGCACAAAAAAATGTTATAAAAACTTTACATAAATAAAGTAAATGAGGAAAAATGAATGAATAAATCACTAATAGCAGCATTTTCTGTAATATCAGCATTATCATTAATATCCAGCACCGCATTTGCAGGTAAATACGGTCCATTACAACTAACCAATCCAAACCCAGCACCTTTATCTATTACCAATTCAATTTCTGATGTTGATGGCCATGTTGGTGGTTTTGTCGATTCCGCCGGCAACATCAATGGAGACATGATGAATCCTGACAATGTCACCATTCTTTATCCTGTGGCAGGCACAGTAAATGCGACTGTCACTGATATGCGTACAGGCGAAACTTTGGGCACAGTAGTAGAAACAGGTGACATTGCTGCCACAGTAAAATTCCCGACCAGCTTCTTTGGCTTGATGGGTGACTGGGGTGCTCTACCAGCAACGATGGCCTGGACAATGGATGATTTCGCTATGAACCTTAACGGTTCTACATTTAATTTTGCAGAAGAGTTAACAGGCCGCGCTTTCCCTCACCTGGGCCCCGTTGAAAACCCAATGGAAACAGGCACTATGGCTTTACGCATGGCAGGCTGTGCAGGCGTCCGCGAAGTAAGTGGTGAGGGTGATTACGCCGGTAAAGTTGGTACTTTATGCATGAACGGCACATTTACTTTTGATCAGTACTTCAATGGTAAAGGCGTATCAAATTGTACAATTGCGCTACACACACCGCTTCAATAATAAAAAATATCTGGTTAATTTATTACTCTTTTGAGTACAAAATAATATCAGAACTAAAAGAGGCGAGCTATGCTCGCCTCTTTTTTGACTAATATTAATTGAATTTTTAACGCATTCATCAAACTATAAAAAACCAATAACCTACTTATAAGTATTAATAAACCAAATGAAATTCAACAGTCAGGCCTCTTAAACGAGCAATACTGTCATTCCCACGTCTAATCTTCCTTCCCCATCAGCAATAACATTCTGCCCAAAAAATATCTTGTTATCGCGCTTGCGATAAGTGATCAACGTTTTTGTCGGTTCGTCACATCGTTCTGCAGTATCAATATCAATATTCGGAATAATGCAACGACTGCATGGCTTAACAATACGGAAATTAACATTGCCAGCTTTTATTTTCTTCCAGTTATCTTCAGCAAATGGTTCACAGCCACTAACAACTATGTTGGGTCGAAAACGTGTCATCGGTATATCTTCCCGCATCCGTGAATTCAAATCGTTCAGTGATGCTTGAGAAATTAACAAAATTGGAAATCCATCACTAAATGCAGTGTGGTCATTTGGTTGCGCATAATCCTGATCGACGATCCTGATTTCATTATCTGGGAAATAAACTAGACGGCATTCAAGATTGAGAAATTGGCTAAGCCACTTGGCGATTTCATCGCCAGCATCATGTGCTCTACAATGATCATTCCATACTCTTACATTGCATATTATTGAGTCATCTGGGATACCGATTTTTATTTGCGGCATGCCCGGTGCTTCAAGCAACAAGCTACAATCAATTTCTGGATTTGTTAACCTTGGCTGAATCAAACAAAGGCGCGCGACTTTGCGCTGAGTGATCATCACACCCTGTGGATCAACAACCATCCAGCGGCGGTCATTTTTCAAACCTCCCAGATGTATTTGTGACGCATGCAGCTGTACCTGCCTCATGGACTTGACGGGGTAAATCGCGAGCTCGCTGATAACTATATCTGGCATTATTTGCTAATCTTACATCACGGATTAAAACTGTATTTTATTTATACAGCCTCTGGATTACACAGCTAATACTTTAACAATGAGCTTTCAGCTACACTTCATTGTTTACACGCCACTGGCAATGCATGAATAACTTAGCTCTTCATATAAATCAACCTTTAAACAGATAGAAAAACTGGCTAATATGCTACTATGAAGATGGTTATCATCAACTAAAGCTAGAATCGAATAAGCATTAGTCAGGCTAATTTAATGGAAAACAGACCACTACTTAAATCAGATGCCAGTATTTCTGTTCATAAGCTGTTATATAAGCTCTACCCCGAATTAAAGAGGGAGGACAATCCTGAATGGGTTGCTATTCTTGACCGAGTCCAATTAGCTGAAGGCGGCAGCAACACTATACTCGCAACCACAGGTTCATTATGTATGGGCTTCATGTTGCTACTAGAGGGCACTATTCGTGTTTATCAAGATGCTGATGACGGACGCGAAACCACTTTGTACAGGATTAGCCCTGGCGATATTTGTCTAATGAGCCTGAATAGCTTGCTACACGACAAACCTTTTAGGGCCAATGCAAAATCTGAAACCAATGTCAGAATGTTAATGATGAGTGCTCAGGATTTTCACACGGCTATGGGAGCGTCTAATACTTTCCGTACACTCATGCTGACCAGCTTAGTCGATACTATGTGCTCAATGGTAGGCTCATTTTATGATACGGCCTTTGAGCCGCTCGATATGCGATTGGCCTGTCTGCTAGGACGCTTATTTGAACGCGCTGGCTCAAATACACTAAATATAACGCATCAGGAATTATCACAGGAACTGGGAACATCAAGAGAAGTAATTAGTCGATTACTGAAAAAACTTGAACTACAGCAATGCATCGTACTGAAACGAGGTCAAATTCTTATTGGTGATAATAAAAACCTACCTGGCATTCCTGCTGAATAATTTAAGGGGTATTTGCAGCTAATAATTACGCAAAAAAACTTTTTTTAATTAACAGTCTTACAACACAAATCTAACTGGCGCTTCATTTCATCCAGACCTAGTTCTCTGGCGCGCTCAATATTACGCTCGGGAATTTTTTCCGGCTCGGGATAATGTTTTAAAACCTGCTCGACGCTGGCTTCTCGAATAAGGTGCAGCATAGGATAGGGTGAGCGGTTAGTGTAATTGGCGGCATCATTGTGTTCTGCGCCGGCAAAACAGTAATCAGGGTGGAAACTAGCAAACTGGTAAATACCTTCGTACCCCTGATCAGCCACCAGGTTTTCGCCTAACCCAACCAGCTCCAGATAGCTGTCAAAATCCTTAAAGTCTTCAGCAAAGATGAGCAGCATGGTTTCGGTCGCCTCGTTTTCGTCGAGATGAACACATTCATCGATCACCGCTTGCAGGGCTAGCTCCAGATCCATGTTGTGTTTTACGTGGTAACGAATGCTGTCGCGTTCCAGCTCGCGTTTGGCGAACGGGCAAAAGTTATTTCCAACAATCACGTTTTTAACCCAGCACGACGTTTGATCAATGATAATCTGATCATCGCCGACTGTTTTTTTGTTCATCTCGGAAAGAACAATCGCCGCGGGTTATCGAGCAGAACGCGCGGCGGCTTCTTCTATGCTCTGGCTACGTAGATATTCTTCATACGTTCCGGAGAAGTTGACCAGGGCGGTTGGTGTCAGTTCGATAATGCGCGTTGCCAGTGATGAAACGAATTCACGGTCATGGCTGACGAACAATAAAGTGCCTTCGTAATTTTCCAGCGCGAGGTTGAGTGACTCAATCGATTCCATATCAAGGTGATTGGTCGGCTCGTCCATCAGCAGGATATTGGGTTTCTGCAACATCAGTTTGCCGAACAGCATACGACCCTGCTCACCACCGGAAATAATCTTCACTGATTTCTTGATGTCATCCTGCGAGAATAACAGGCGACCCAGAACGCCGCGCACGACCTGTTCATCATCGCTGGGTTTTTTCCATTGCTTCATCCAGTCGAACAATGACATGTCTTTTTCGAAATCTGCGGAGTGGTCCTGTGCGTAGCAACCCAGCTTGGCATTCTCGGACCATTTCACGGTGCCGGAGTCGGCTTTAATATCGCCCAGCAAAGTTCGCAACAATGTTGTTTTACCAATACCGTTAGGACCGATGATGGCTACGCGCTCGCCCACTTCAATCATCAGGTTCAGTTTTTCGAACAGCGGCTTCTCGTTATCGTAATGTTTTTTCAGGCCTTCGACTTCCAGCGCAAGGCGGAACAGTTTTTTGTCCTGCTCGAAACGAATAAAAGGATTAACACGGCTTGAAGGCTTAATTTCAATCAGCTCAATTTTGTCGAGCTGCTTGGCGCGCGAAGTGGCCTGCTTGGCTTTAGAAGCATTCGCCGAGAAGCGACTAACGAAGGTCTGTAGCTCAGCAATCTTAACTTTCTTCTTGGCGTTTTCAGAATACATTCTTTCGCGCACCTGCGTGGCCGCGATCATGTACTCATCATAGTTGCCGGGGAACAGGCGCAGTTCGCCGTAATCAAGATCTGCCATGTGGGTACAGACGCTGTTCAGGAAGTGACGATCATGCGAGATGATGATCATAGTGCTCTTGCGCTCGTTGATCACGCCTTCCAGCCAGCGAATGGTGTTGATGTCCAGGTTATTGGTCGGCTCGTCGAGCAGCAGGATATCGGGATCAGAGAACAGGGCCTGCGCCAGCAGCACACGCAGTTTCCAGCCGGGAGCAACCGCGCTCATCGGGCCATTATGCTGATCCAGTGGAATATCCAGGCCGAGCAGCAATTCACCGGCACGTGACTCGGCGGTGTAACCATCCATCTCGGCGAAGTGCACTTCAAGGTCGGCCACCTTCATGCCTTCTTCTTCGGTCATTTCCGGCAGGCCATAAATGCGATCGCGTTCCTTCTTCACTTCCCAGAGTTCAGCGTGGCCCATAATGACGGTATCGATTACGGAAAAATCTTCGTAGGCAAATTGGTCCTGACGCAGTTTACCGACGCGCTCGTTGATATCGACCGAAACGCTGCCGGAGGTCGGTACTAGATCGCCGCCCAGGATTTTCATGAAGGTGGATTTGCCACAACCGTTGGCGCCGATCAGGCCATAGCGGTTGCCGCCGCCAAATTTGACGGAAATGTTCTCAAACAGGGGCTTGGCCCCGAATTGCATAGTGATATTTGCTGTAGTGATCAAGTATATGTACCGAAAGTTTTCTAAAAAAGCCGGTCATTATCTCATATTTCAATCAATAGCTGTAAACCAGGTGACGAAACGACACGGCTGGCTAATAGGGAATCGTGAGCTCAATACCGGCGTATTCAGAGGTATTACTGTCATCGAAACGAAAGCCCGCCTTGAGACCGAGACTCCAGTTTTTATTGACCACAATCTCATTCAACACCCAGCCAAGTTGCATGGCTGAATACTCCGGATCACCCTGATAAATCAGCTCGGGCCCGTGGTAGCTATTATTGTCATTGCGCATCAGCGCCCGCACGCGCATCCAGTAAGCACTGCGGCCAAAAATGTATTCAATGCCACCGTTCAGCTTAAAGTCGGCCAAGCTCCGGTTTTCTCCTTCGAGCTGGACCTTCAGGTTGGTGTTGACGCCGGCTGAGTCATTGCCCGGGTCATTCGGCTCCAGGCCCACATCACTCTGAACCACGCCTAGACGGGTATTCCACCAGTAGCTGCTGCCTGAGTCGTGATAACCAAGAGCCGCCGACAACGAGTCCACACTGACGTCAATTTCGGTCGCACCGGCATCATAAGAATAGGTTTGATAATCGGCCCACAGATGCAACACAACACCCTTGCCCAGATTGCTGCCGGGCAGCGGTAGCGCCGTGCCTATATAAAAATATCGGGACGAATCGCTGGTGGCTTCCACGCCAGCCAGGAAAAGATTTTCAGCAGCCTGGCTCAGGCTCGACGTCAGCACAGCCGCAATCATCAGCACTGTTTTAATTGGCCTGCGCACCTGTCGCCTCCTCATCTTCCTGCTCAATAAAATCGACCAGTTTGTACACGTACAAAGTCGCGCTCGGGCTTTCCAGCGTCTCCACCAATTCAGTCTGCTTCACCAGGTCCGGTTGCGGCATTCGGCTATAAGTACCGAAAACCACCGCTTCGCCCGCACGTAATGGCGTGAAGGTAATAACAATAGAGCCATGGGTATGCACATCATGCGCAATCAGGCCCATCGAAGACCTGTCTTCCGATTCTGCCGCATAGTGATAGCGCACCGCACCCCAGAAATCGGCACGCACCTGTTTGAGAATTTCTTGCTTTTTAAATTTTTTGACCAGCCATTCAAAGGGCGTCAGTGACTCCTCGGTAAGATGATGCAAAGTCCATTGCAAATCTGAACCATATAAAAATAAATCAAGATCATCCTGATTATCGTCTTTTTCCCAGTCAAAATGACAGCCGATGCCCTTGATATAATGCTCGCCTTTATCATTAGGCGGCGACATTAATCTGGCCGCAATAATGCCATGAAATAACAACTCGCCACTGGGCAACGCAATCTGCCCAGAAAGAGTATCACCCATCTTTAATGTTTCCGGGAATGCTCCATAAAACTTACAACCAGACGATGAAATATTATCGACTGTCACGTAAGTTGTTTCCTCTCCGATGGTCACTCTGGCGGGTAGATTAATTGGAAATCGATAGTCGTTACGCTTAAAACGACTGACATTTTTGGTAAAACTCAACAATGAAAATGCAACACCGCTATTAATCAACGCCCAGACCACATTGGCAATCACGCCCTCAATTGGCAAATAACCATAAACATAATAAAGCAAACAACCTAATGGAATGGCAAACACATTAACTGAAATAACCAGAAGCTGTGGCATCAATATGCGTTTGTTGACCTGACTCTGGCTCAGACTCTTATCAGTCACCTTGAAAGCACTATTGTTACCAAACCACGCCAGCGTTGCCCAGGCAAAGGCAAAAAAACGGCCAAAATTATACTGTTCAATGTAAAACATTTTACCGTAACCACGACCAACTTCTTCAAACACCAGATAACTGAGTAAATAGAAAGGAATAAAATGCATTAGAAATTCTGAATTGATCGCATCAATCGGCATAACACCGGTAAATAATACAATCGCTGGCGAGAGATAAAACAGGCCTTTTTGCCAGCCATCAAAATAAGTCAGTACCGAAGCCAGATAATTTAACCGCTGTGCCATAGTTAAACCTTTAGCTGTCAGTATGCCTTCCATTTTCCACACCTGCATCGCGCCCTGCCCCCAGCGCACACGCTGACTCAAAAATGGCGCAATATTAGAAGGCGCAACACCGTAAGCCATCGACTGTTGCATATAAATCGAACGATAACCTTTTTTATGTAACCGAATAGATGTATGCAAATCTTCGGTTAGTGTACCGGTAGCGAAACCGCCAATGGCATCCAGTGCTGTTCTTCTTACGATGGCACAACTGCCACAGAAAAAAGCCGCATTCCAGTAATCTTTGCCGCGCTGAATCACACGAAAGAATAAGGACTGTTCAGTCCAGACACGTTTTTCACCCTTACCCTGCCGGTGCTGATACGAATCGAGATTATAAAAATCCTGCGGCGTCTGCACAAACGCGACGTTATCATCAGCAAAATAACCAATAGTATTGGTGATAAAATTTCTCTGCGGACAATGATCAGCATCGAAAATACAGATGAAATCACCATCACTATGCTCGTAGGCATAATTCAAATTACCGGCCTTGGCGTGCTCATTGGTCTCACGTGCCAGATAACGTATGCCGTACTGCTCTGCCAGTTTTTTCATCTCGGGACGATGGCCGTCATCAAGTAACCACGTAACATGGTCATAATCCATATTTTTGGCAGCAATGATGGTCTTTCTAATCAAATCAACCGGTTCATTAATGGTTGTAATGTAAACATCAACCGTTTTACCTTCAATCACCGGCAATGGATCACGCCGGGTCAGGCGAGACACCATAAAAACATGCAAAGCCGAACCAATTAGCCCGTATACTTCTGCCACATACAGTGCAACCGAAAAGACCATCGCTTCACGATTGAAGGAACCCAGTCGCCACAGCAAATACCAGATTGCTACCATAAAAAAGGCAGCAACCAGCAGTTGGCGATAATGTCCAAGGGGAATATAGGGTGTCACAACCAGTTTATTATTACGTTATACAACGCATCCATTGTTGGTATATTAAATTACACGGCGCATTATAAATTTTTTAACATAAAAAAACATGAATATAAGCAAGGATATACTGACTCAGGCATTTGCTGACCTCACACCCGATCATATCCTTGATGCGATTGAAGCAACGGGTATTCGTTGTGACGGCCGCTTTCTGGCACTGAACAGTTACGAAAACCGTGTCTACCAGATCGGCGTCGAAGACGATAAACCCCTCGTTGCCAAATTCTACCGCCCGCACCGCTGGAGCGATGCCGCCATTATTGAAGAACACCAGTTCACGCTGGATCTGGCAGAACAGGAAATCCCTGTAATTGCACCCCTCGTCAACCATCAAGGTGAGACCTTGCTCAAACACAATGGCCACCGCTTTACGCTATACCCCTGCCGCGGTGGCCGCTCACCCGAGCTAGACAACCCTGAGCACCTTGAACAGCTAGGGCGTTTTATCGGCCGAATCCATGCTCTTGGTGCAACCAAATCATTTCAATATCGCACTACGCTCAATATCGAAAACATGGCGGTGAAACCGCGTGCCTTTTTACTGGAAAATAATTTCATCCCCGAATATTTGCTGGAAGCATATACCTCGGTAACACATGAACTTATCGAACAGATCGAACATCGTTTTAAACAGGCAGGCAATGTTAGCTACATCCGCCTGCATGGTGACTGCCATCCCAGCAATATTTTATGGACTGATGATGGCCCGCACATTGTCGACTTTGATGATGCCCGCACCGGCCCCGCCATTCAGGACCTATGGATGTTTCTTTCCGGTGATCGCTTTTACATGACCGAAAGACTTGCTGATTTACTGGAAGGTTATACGCAGTTTTATGACTTTAATCCCGCCGAACTACATCTTGTGGAAGCACTGAGAACACTGCGCATTATTCACTATTCATCATGGATTGCATCACGTTGGAATGACCCTGCTTTCCCCCACGCCTTCCCGTGGTTCAACAGCACCCGTTACTGGGAAGATCATGTTCTGTCTTTACGGGAACAGGCGGCATTGTTGAATGAACCACCATTGGTTTGGGACTAAGGCTTTAGAGATAAAAAGTATTACTCAACAGCTGCTTAGCTTTACCTTACTATCAAATAATCATTTCGGTATTGATCGGGTCCTATAAATATAAAAAAGAACGGGCAATAAAAACATGGAAACAAATGATGCAGTGATCATGCCGCCTATCATAGGTATAGCAATAGGCCTTATGACTTCTAAACCAGTTCCATGACCCAACAATACTGGCAATAAACCGCCAATTATTACAGCTACTGTCATTGTTTTAGGGCGCACTCTTTTCAGCGCACCTTCTAGAACAGCCTCTTTAAGCTCCTGCTGTGTTTTAGGAACATTACGTTTTACTGACTCATTAAGGTAAATGAGCATTATTATACCAAATTCCGTAGCAACCCCAGCCAGAGCAATAAAGCCAATCGCTACCGCAACCGATAAATTAATGCCATAAATATAAAGTAGCCAAATACCTCCAAGCAAAGCAAAAGGGACTGACAGCATAACCAATAAAGGCTCAATAAGATTCTTAAAGCTTAAAAATAATAAAATGAATATTACTATCATAACAACAGGAATAATAAAGATTAGTTTTTCTTTAACACGTTCATAATATTCTGATTTACCTGACCAGGTCAGACTATAACCAGATGGCAATTTAATTTTCTTATCTATTTTAAATTTTAAATCATTAACATAAGCACCAAGGTCACGATCTTTTATATCTATATAAACATATATGCTTAATTGTCCATTTTCACTTTTTATCATAGCAGGCCCATTAACATATTGAATATTCACAAATTCACTTAGGGGCACCAAATCACCATGTTTTGTAACAATAGGTAAATCATGTAATTTAGATACTGAGTTTCTTATATCTTCAGGATAACGAACATTGACAGGATAACGCTCACGCCCTTCCACCGTTTCAGTGATATTAACGCCACCAACAGCTGTAGATATTATCTGCTGTAAATCCGCAATATTTAACAGTTGTTGTCCGGCTTTATAACGATCAATAGTAATATCAATATACCTACCACTTGAGATTCGTTCTGCTATCACACTAGAAGTACCTTTTGTATCTTTTACAAGTTTTTCTATATTCTGAGATATGGTTTCAACAGTTCTTAAATCGTGGCCTGATACCCTTATTCCTATAGGCGTTTTTACGCCCGTAGCTAGCATATCTATTCTTGCTCCAATAGGCATAAGCCACGCGTTAACCAGACCAGGAACTCTTACCCTTTCATCAAGCTCCTTCTTGATTTTTTCAATGGTCATATCTTTGCGCCATTCATTTTCTGGCTTTAATTGAATAGTAGTCTCCAACATATTCAGCGGCGCAGGATCTGTCGCTGTTTCTGCCCGACCAATTTTACCAAAAACCTGCCTTACTTCTGGCACAGTTAAAATCAACCGATCTGTTTGCTGCAATAACTCTCTAGCTTTTCCAATCGAAATACCCGGCAATGTTGTTGGCATATAAAGTAAATCGCCCTCGTTTAATTCTGGCATAAACTCTGAGCCAACTTGTGACCACGGCCATAAAGTAGTTATGAATAAGCCACCTGCAATACATAAAATTTTAACTGGTGAATTAAGCGCCCGCGTTATTATCGGCTGATATACACGGGAAAAAAATCGATTGACGGGATTAGCCTGCTCTCGTTTAATTGTACCTCGAATAAAATACACAGCCAGTACCGGAACTAATGTAATTGATAATCCCGCGGCAGCAGCCATAACATATGTTTTAGTGTATACCAAAGGACTAAACATTCGCCCTTCCTGATCTCCTAACGCAAAGACCGGTAAAAAACTTAAAGTAATAATAACAAGCGAATAAAATAATGGTGGGCCTACTTCCATGCATGCATCAGCAATTATTTTTATTCTATCCACCGTTCCATTATAATTTTCTTCCAGTTTCTTATGTATGTTTTCAAGCATAACGACTGACGCATCAAGCATTGCACCTATGGCTATAGCAATTCCGCCCAGAGACATTATATTGGCATTAATGCCCTGATATTTCATAACAATAAACGCTGACAATATTCCAACGGGTAAACTTATAGCAACTACCAAAGAAGAACGAATATGCAATAGAAACAATACACATACCAGAACAACCACAATCATTTCTTCAATTAATTTTTGACTAAGAGAATTTATTGATCTATTGATGAGATCTTTTCTATTGTAGGTTTCAACAATCTCAACACCATCAGGCAACGAGGATTTTAATTGCTGAATCTTTTCGATAACTCGACTGATAGTTGCGAGCGCATTCTCTTTCCATCGCATGACAACAATACCGCCTACGACTTCACCCGCACCATCCAGATCAACCACACCTCGCCTTGGCGCCGGACCTTCTCTCACCTCTGCAATATCACCCAGAAATACTGCATCACCTACTGCATTAACACCCAAAGGGCCAACTTTCCTTATGTCGTCAAGCCCCTTTAAATATCCATGCACTCGGATCATGTACTCCGCTTCTGACAATTCAATCACTGAAGCACCCGCTTGTTGATTACCCTTTTTAAGCGCATCAATAACAGATGACAGAGTAACTAGTTCTCGATGGAGCACATTTGGATCAATTATTACCTGGTATTGTTTTACCATGCCCCCAACGGTTGCAACTTCTGCAACACCTGGCACTGATTCCAGTTCATATCTTAAAAACCAGTCCTGTATCGAACGCAGCTCGCTTAAATTATGCCGACCCGTCTTATCGACTATTGCATATTCATATATCCAACCTACGCCACTTGCATCAGGACCGAGTGACACTTTCGCACCAATTGGCAAATTTTTTTCAGTTTCATTCAGATATTCAGAAACCCGTGAGCGTGCCCAATACGGATCTATATTCTCATCAAATAGCACATAGACATATGAGTCTCCTAAATATGAATAACCTCTAACTTTTGTCGCCCCAGGTACCGCTAACATACTTGCTGTAATGGGATAAGTTATCTGATCTTCAATAATTTGCGGTGATTGGCCCGGGAAACTGGTTTTTATAATGACCTGCGTATCGGATAAATCCGGAATTGCATCAAGCGGAATACTAGTTATAGAACGAATGCCCCAGGCGGAAAGAATTATGCTTATCAGTAAAATTAGAGGCCGGTTGATTATAGACCACTGAATAACGGCCCGTATCAATGCCCAGCTCCTGATCCCTCTGATAGTTCAACCGGAAACGACATACGCGATAATTCAGCGCTAAGCTCACTTTCAGAATCGAGTAAAAACTGACCTGACACCACTACATTCATGTCTTCCTCCAAACCTGAGATAATCTCTATGTAATCATCATTATCTAGACCAGTCTCAACATCAACTGGCTGGAATAAACCTTGGCCTTTTGCTACCACCACGACCGTTTTAGAACCAGTTCTAATAACGGAGGAAGCTGGAACCTGCAACACGTTTCTTTTTGATTCGGCATAAACTATCATTTCAGTTCGCATACCCAATCTTATTCTAGCTTTTTCATTTCCCTCAAAATCCGCCACTAATTTTACGGCAGTAGTACTACTCTGACCTAGATCATCCACACTTCTTACTTCTCCATCCCATGATACTCCAGGCAAATTTCTTACCTTCATAGACACTTTCTGACCATCTTTAAGCCATAGCCATTGTGACTCATAAACTTTCGCATAAGCTGAAATTGAATATAACGGCTTAAATTCTCCTATTACACTACCTGCTTTTATATCTTTCTTTAAATCAACGTTTATAATTGTTATTAACCCTGTATCAGGAGAACGTATCTTAAAAATGTTAGTTGGTTTCTCTGTACTAATTAATTGCTTCAACTGTTCATAATCAACACCAAGCATACTTAATTTCTGATTTAATATTCGGACAGCATTAACATCATTAACCTTTACTGATTCTAAATATTTCTTTTGAAGCTCTAATATCTCATTCGACTCCAACTCAATAATTACTTCATTCTTATAAAATTTACTTTCTTTATTTGAGTTATTTATAGATTTGACGATTCCAGACACTGGGGATTTTAAATAAAACTGGTCTTGATTCTTAACCTGACTTATATAACCATAAATTCTAATATTCTTACTGATACTACTTCTCGTTACCTTTGCTGTCTTGATAGCAAAATTATTTATTACAGAAGACTGAATAAATATTTCAGGATTATGTTTATTCACGGGCTGCTCGGACACCAATTTATCATTTTCTTTTTTAACCAATGTCATACCGCAGATTGGGCAATCTCCTTCACTCGCCTCGTGTATATGTGCATGCATAGGGCAGGTATAGTATTCCAGTTTATCTGACTCACGAATAGATAGATCAGCGCCTGGTGATTGTTCAAATTTAAGCAATGTAGGGCTTACATAAAGCCCAGTAACAAATGCAATTATCGCCACTAATGAAATCTTGATCATATATTTACTCATAGCATTGACTATAAAACAAACTATAACTTTACTCTAGCCATGAAGCTGATGATAAGCTCACAAAAAAGCCGACATAAATGCCGGCTTTTTAATTTAATTACTCCTAAATAACTCTACAAAGTACCACATACTTCGCCAGGCACTGCTGAAAAGTCCTGCAGCGTGTCATGAGTAATTGCTGTTACACAGAAGCTAAGAGTTACTTTACCTTTTACTGTCTGCGTAGTATTTACAGACGTTTGACCATTTACATTGGTTGCACCACTTGCAGAAACAACCTCGTTGATTGCGCCAGTAAACTCTCCACTAACTATCGCATTCTCAACGGGGTTACCCAGGTCATCTAATACAACAATATCCGCTACACCAAGTTTAAGCCCACCACCTACACTACTGGTAGTTACTATGATAGAACCAACCCTGACGCTAGTACCCGTGCCACCGCCCGTGCTTGCTTCTGTCGTTGCACTTGCAATATTTGAGTTAGCTGAAGTACCCGCAGTATTTGATGCATTTACCTGATAATGATAAGTCGTTGACGCATTCAAATTTACATCAGAATATGATGTTGAATTTGCGGCGAGTATTGCTACAGAAGAGAAATTAATCCCATCAAGTGACCGTTCAAGCTGGTAACTGGCTTCATCATTCGCATTATCCGCCCAGCTTAGATCTATCTGGCTACTTGAAACTGCTAAAGCAGCTAAAGCAGTTGGCGCAGCCGGCACAGTTGGTGCAGGAGCACCACCAAGTGAATAATAAGTTTTATATGGATCTATAGATGTATCAACGGGAAATAATGGCGCTGCCTCGCCGCCGATAACATTCATCCATCCCATGGCTCCCTGATCTTCATGATCCAGGATATGACAATGCAGAATTGTTTTGCCTTCATAAACAGTTGAAGTAGCTGGATTTAGATCAAAACGAACATTACAGGCAGCAGCCATAGTGTCATAATATTCACCTGCCTCATAATCACCGCAATTTTCCTGAGTCTGAAAATGATAAACATGTAAGTGAAAAGGATGATTAGTTGCTCCTTTTACATTCCATTCCTGAACACCATCTGCAACTGTGGTAAAGGTAGGCACATCAATATCAAATTTACTACCATTAACGGTACGCGCCCCCATGTTCACAGTTTCAAAATTAGATACTGCTTCATTTCTTAGGTCCCTAAGATAAGCAGGTCTAAATGAGTTCCATTGTGACACCCCATCTTCCGCATAGGGATGCACAGTTAAATCAGAAGCACCATCTACAAATATATTTGCTACAACTGTATTAGCAACGGTTATCGTAGAGTCCCCGCTACATCGAACTGCTATATCTGCACGTGATGCACCAGTGAGAGGCAGTGAGTTATCCGCAATATTTTTTGGAACCACTGTTCTCCATACCCCGTCCCTTGCCATTAGCGCTACTTCACATTGATTACCTATGGAGAGCGTTTTAGTTTTTGCATCTGCGTCACCTAACAGAATACGCCAGTGCTGCCATGTATTAGGTGGTAAGCACACATTGCCTGACACTTTGCCATTCACTGTCCAGCCAGGATTCAGTGTACCTGAAATAAGTGTGTCGCCACTAGTTCCTGCCACGCTTGGGTCAAGATATACAATCTGCAATAGCTTTTCTTCCATATTCGCAACATTAGCTGGAATACCATCAAAACTATCATCAATTATAATTTGACCAAAAGCACCACTAGACACCTGTAGGAATGTTGAACCATGGTGGTGAGCGTGATACCAGTAAGTTCCGCCCATATGATCCGCAGGAATGTCGTATACAAAATCACCACCAAAACCACCTTCAAAGAAACGGGTTACATCATCACTAGGCGTTTCACCAGATACATGCAATCCATGGGTATGCACATTGGTTACGTTGGGGTCTTTGAATACATTATGATCGGCACTGAGCGGCTGATAAGGTAATGTATTTTTAAATCTAAGCAAGTACTTTTTACCAGGCGCCATATACATAGTAGGGCCAGGTATTGAATAATTGAAACCTTCCTGTCGATATGCTCTGGTGGTTAAAGTTTCACCATTGATATTTAAAGTAACCTCACCCATCTCAAGAGTGCCACTATAATATTCCTCAGCATTACTTGCTGTCACTGGATGGTACGTCCATTCAAACATAACAGGATCAGTAACAACATTGGTTGATGGACACTGACTGGCATTAAGCACTGAAACATAAAATACCAGACAAGACAGCAAGATACATTTTATTATTTTTCTAACATACATAATCAGCTTCCTTTTTTCTCATTTTGTGGTCATTTCGAAGAAATATTAATTTAGATTGGATCAAAAGCAATAATCATGCCTTGATTAGAAACTGTCTAATTATCAGTTACATAAACAGTTTTAGTAATTAATTACTTACTAATTATGTAAAAATACCTTACATACTACGGTATCGGATAACTCCAGATTGATAACGTAAGATTTTTTATAATTTCTTAATACCTGCTTTTGGCCAAAAGTAGATATTCTAGTTCTTAGACTGGACTTAACAATGAAGATCAATACAAACAAGAAATTTGTAGTTGAATTACTATTAGCCAAGTTGAGCTGCGAGATATAAACGCGAGTTTTTTCTGGTTGTTTTTATTAAAGATCTTTCACATGTGTTCGAAATGACAAAAAAACAACCCTATTTAACTTCCTGCCTTTATCTTCATACACTTCCAGACTATCTCACTTCTCGCAATCAACCGAGGGCGCTCGACTGCATTCCTGCTGATGAATATTCTGCAGTGTTTCATAGGTGGTTCTTTTCGCCGTTTCTGCGCTACAGCCCGCCAAAGCAAGCAGTGCGTCCATCATTATCGCCTTGAAAATTTTTAGCATCAATCAGTGTTCATCTTTTACCGTTTCTGGCAGGGCAAATTCCGTACTTTGTAATAAACGCTGCATATAAATAAAACCGCCGTGTGGTCGGTTAATTTCTGCCACGTCGAAAATATATTCAAAGATTTCATCTGCACGCGGCTGCTCAACCACCACGGTCAGGATTTCTTTTTCGCTTTGCTCGCCCACGCCACGATACTTTGCCGGCGTTAACTTACCCAGGCCGCGTGCATAATTAAAATTGGCGGTGGTCAGTGCCATTTCCTGTTTCAGCATTTTAATCACGCGCAATGAGGTACCTTTCGGCAGAATAGCGGTGATCAATTTTGTTTCTTTTAGTGCTTTCATTGGATCACTTCACCAGTTTTTCAAGCATTTCCTCGGGCACGTAGGTCGCCGCTTTTTCTAACTGCATGACATACATAAAACCCATGCCGGGCGTATCCATTTTTCCGGCCAGGTACATTTTTTCAAAAATGCGATCTTTCTGATCGTTGGCAACCATAATAGTGATCACTTCTTTTTCGGCTTCGATGGTCAAACCAAGAATACCCAGACGTTCGCGCACACCGGTACCGCGACCGTAATAAATAGTGGCACCCTGCGCACCGGCTTCCTGCGCCGCTTTTACTACTTCATCTGCAAGACCTTTTTGCACCACGCAGGTAATTAACGATGCGTCAGTCAATACAACCATTTCTCTTTGTGGCATTTTTATATCCCCGCAGCCGCCGTTTGCACTTTCGCGCCCAGCTCTAATTTTTTACGTTTCTGTTTCACTTTCATATTGATCCATATCCCAGTTGCCTGCACCGCAATGATCGGACCGATGGAAGCCATCGATAAAATCCCAAAACCCTCGATCGCTTCTGCCGCATTGGCAAAACCCAGACCCATCGACAGCACCAGCGGCACGGTGACCGGGCCGGTGGTCACGCCCGCGCTATCCCAGGCAATATTGACAAATTCTTCTGACGACAGATATGTCAGTACGATCGCCACGGCATAAAATGCCATTAGCAAATAAGCGATTTGCAGATCGAAAACAATTTTAGCCACGCCCAGCGCGATACCAAAACCAACGCCAAACGAAACCGAGTACATCAAGGTTGATTTTTTAAACGCGCCGTTGGTGAGCTGCTCGACGGTAATACCGAGGGCATTCAACGCCGGCTCGGCCAGTGTTGCGCCAAAGCCCAGCGCCCAGGCAAAAAATAATGCGATCAGAATACCCAGCGAAAAGAAGTACAGTGGCGAGCCTTCGACACTGCTCACCTGAGAAAAAGCAGCAGGAATAAATCCGCCGGACTGATTTCCCAGCTTGGCCAGGCCATAGGTCAAACCCAGGCTAAAAATAATCATGCCGATCACGGCCAGCGTGATGCCATAGGTAATGATGCCCGCATTGTGTATCTTTTCTTTCAGCACCAGCTTCATCACGATGATCAGAAAAATAACCAATGGCACGATGGCACGCAGTCCACCGATGACTTCTGCATACGGTGTCGAATCATACCAGGCAACTACTTCGGTGCTGGCGACGCTGCTGGCGGCGATAATAGCTTCCGGCGTGGTAACGTAAAACACGTAGATGGCCAGTAACTCGACACCGATAATGGGAAACAGCGAAGCCAGGGTGACGATGCCGAAGCCCGATAGCGAAGAACTGCCCTTGCCTGCCGCTGAGGCGATGCCGATGCCGAGTGCCAGTACCAGCGGCACGGTCACCGGGCCGGTGGTCACCGCACCGCAATCCCAGGCCAGGCCGAGCATTTTGGATAATTCATCATTCTGCTGAATAAAAATGGTCAGCAATAAGGTCGGTACCAGGGTGACATAGATAAAAGGCTTCAGGCTCCAGCCGTAGAGCAGGCGCACCGTACCCAGTACGGCAGCGGCACCGACACCGATACCGACGACCAGCACCAGTTGCTCGGACCAGTCATTGAGTAGCGTGTACAGGTAGGGTGCATTCTCGACCTTCACCACCTGGCCCGCAGCCTTCAGTGCACCGATGGCGGGCTCGGCAAAAGTCACACCGATACCCAGCAGGAAGGCGATGATGAGCACCACGGGCAGGGAGGATTTTGCCGGCAAGGTGGTGCCCAACGAGGAACCGAAAGGCATCAGGCCAATTTTCAGGCCTTCCATGAAAAACATCAGACCAACGATGACCGCAAACAGACCGGTGACGATAATCGCCGAATCATTCACGCCCTGCCTGAGAATGACTAACTGGAACACCATGAGATAAACCGCCAATGGCACCACGGCCTTGGCCTGTTCCATTGCCCGGCTGGTGACGTAAGGTTGCAGCAAGCGGTAAACATCGATGGGGCGCAGGGTGATGCCGGTTACTTCTGCGGCCAGTTCGTGGCCTTCCTTGTCCCGTCGCACTTCCGGAATCAGATCGTTATAGGAGATCGTATCGTGATGTGCCGCAGCTTCTTTGAGGTATTTACCAAAACGAATTTCTGTTACCAATTTCACGCCCCCTTTAACTTCAGCTTCAATTCATCTTCACACAAACAAACATAATTTGCATTGACCGCAGCTAAGACATGTTTCATGGTATTTAGCATGGATAAACATTTTCATTTAACACTTGAAAGTATACTATCGCTGTTCAATTTTAGGTTTTTTATGTCGGAGTTGTTTACAGATATATATTAAAATTAAAAACACGCATATGTTTGTTTTAACAAAAAATAATTTTAAATTGTAACCTGTTGAAAAATATTAATATAATTAAAGTTGGCCTGTCGTTTGCACCTGCTTTATAGCAATAATCATCTAAACCGAATTTCAACCCAGTTGATACCAATGTGATACATGGATCAAATCGTTAAGCAGGACAGTTCACCTAAGCGCATGCGAGATAAGGCCAAACAGCTACTGCAGGAAATTGATGTAGAACAGCTGCCCACCTTGCCGAATATACTGCTGTCCCTGCTCAAAACCTGTCACGATGTATCCGAAACCCGTGAGCAATTGGCCAACCACATTGATAAAGATCCCGCGCTTTGTGTCCGCCTGATATCTATATGCCAGCACAATACAGGTAGAAACGACCCCAGTGAGACAACTGCACAGAAGCTACAACAACTCGATGATCACACTTTAACCAGTCTAGCCATTACTTCTACAGCACAGCAGCACTTATCCCCTCGCCACCATCAGGCTCGAAACAGCAAAGAACAAACCCAATTTTTAAAACGGCACTGGCAGCAAGCTCTACTCTGCGCCACCATCGCCAAAGCGATTGCCAAACAATGCCATTATCAATACCCGGAAGAAGCCTACACGGCGGGCCTATTACACAATATCGGGCAACTGGTTCTGCATTGTGCCTATCCTGATATTTACGCCACACTCAATACTCATAATGATGGCAAGGTCGCATTACACGAACTGGAAAATAATGAATTTGCATGCAATTACCTGTACCTCGGTGCTGAATTACTCAATCTTTACCATCTCAGCTCATTTTTAAGCGACTCAATTCTGTATCACCTGGAACCGATTGACCGAGTCATCGATGCGCATCCTCTGGTTAAAATCGTCCATTTTGCTAATCAGCTCAGCAACACCGACTTTAATCATCAAAAAAAACAATCCAACGACAATATTTTTGACCATGCCTCTCAACTGTTTAGCTTTGAGCGAGCCACTGTCATTAAGATTCTGAGCGACACCAATGACTATTTAAATAACTGTGCGGTTGAATTCGAAATAGATCTGGATGACGATAACAATGATGAGACCAATGCCCGCCACATAGAGGCCAGAGCCGAATATGTACAGGCACAGCTGGATGAACAGGTTAGATACATTACTTTACTGGATGGACTACATCAGCACTTATCAAGAGTTAATGAAGACACTGAGCTGTTTCAACCCATTCAACAGTTTACTAACCTGTTATTTGGTATTGATCAAAATATTGTGTTCCTGTGTGAGACTGACAACACACATGTCCGTGCTATTGCGACCAAAGGTAATCAACATCTTGCCGACCTTCAAATCCCATTGAAAGAAAATCGCAGTATCATCACCGACTGTTTATTGGAGAAAAAAGCACTGCATTCCTTTTCGCATCAATACAATAAACTCAGTATTGTCGATCAGCAGTTAATATCGTCCACTGCTAAACAGGGATTGGTCTGCCTGCCTTTGATTAGTCATCAGGAAATCATCGGCGTACTCACACTGGCTGTTGATCGCCAGCAGCAAGCGACCTTGTGGAAACAGCTTCCCTTGCTCAACCGCTTCAGCCAGGAAATAGCACATACCTTTCATTGCCGTCACTCAAACAGTACTAAAACCAGTACTGGCTGGGGCGAATTTGAACCCCATATTCGCGAAGTAATACATGAAGTTGGCAACCCACTGAGCATTATTAACAATTACCTGGAAATATTAAGCCTCAAACTGGAAGCAGATCATCAGGCGCATACCGATATCCAGACCATCAAAAGTGAAATTCATCGGGTTGGGGATATTCTGCAGCGGCTTAAATCACCCGAACCCTGCACTGGCTTAACAACAAAAGTCGATATTAATGGCCTGCTGACAAAACTAACAAAAATATTCAAAACTTCGATTCTGGCAACCCATGATATTCAGATAAAACTAGATCTAGATCAACGACTTACCCCTATTACCTGTAATCCTGATGCGCTCAATCAGATTTATACCAACCTGATTAAAAATGCAGCAGAGGCATTGCCGGAAAAAGGTCAGATTATGGTCTACACTCAAGGTCAGGTTAATGTTGACGGTAAAACATACATTGAAATATCCATTGCCGATAATGGTCCGGGTATTCGCTCTGAGGTGCTAAGCCAGTTATTTAAACCTGTTCAGACGGACAAGGGGAAAGGCCATGCTGGCATTGGACTAAGCATCGTCAAGAAGCTGGTTGCCGAGCTAAATGGCTCCATCAGTTGCAGATGCAATAATAAAGGCACCAGTTTTCAAATACTTCTGCCAAACAAATGAGACAAAAGCACTACTCTAAAACTTGTGCATAATAAAAAAAAGAACAAAGGTTTAACCGCCTTTGCGCTATAGAGTAATAAAATGAATAAAAATGAACAAAATATCCTCATCGTTGATGACGACCACACCCTTCTTTCCAGTTTAAAAGAACTTCTGGCAATCAATGGTTATGAAACCGATACTGCTATTGGTGGAGAAGAGGCTATTTGCTGTATCAATAAAAAAGAATACGACCTGATATTGCTGGATCTGCATATGCCCCATGTCAATGGCTATGACGTGATGCAACATATAAAATCGATCAATCAGACGCCCGCTGTAGTAATTGTCAGTGGCGAAACCTCCTTCGAATCTGCGCGCAAAGCCTGCTCAGTCGGCGCTTATGATTTCCTGAGCAAACCCTATAAAACCGAAGAATTGCTCATTACTGTCAAACACGCACTCAAGGAAAAACACCTCAAAAAACAAAACTTGATTATGCAAAAGCAGCTCAAAGAATCTGAACGGCTGCATCGTTATCTGGTCAACACCTCACCGGATATTATTTATATTCTCGATCCCAGCGGTTATTTTACTTTCATCAATGAGCGTATTGAAAACTTACTGGGCTTTGGCAAGGAAGAACTCATTGGCAAACATTATTCGATATTAGTACACCATGAGGACATGGAGCAGGCCAAATATATTTTCAATGAACGTCGTGTTGGTGAGCGTGCTTCAACCAACATTGAACTTCGCCTCAACTGTAAAGATGGTGCAAAGGTACGGCACTTCGAAAATAAAACACTACCAATTGAACTCAGTTCGATGGGGATATACACAGGCTCCAATGAAGGTAAAAACGATACCTATCTGGGTACATATGGTGTTGCTCGAGACATAACCGAGCGAAAAATTGCCGAAGAAACCATTACCTTCCAGGCCTACCACGATTTACTGACACGCTTACCTAATCGCGCTTTATTACGCGACCGTCTGGGTCTGGCTATTAGCCACGCCAAACGTGAAGAAGAAATGTTAGCGGTTATGTTTCTAGATCTGGATCGATTTAAAAATATTAATGACAGTTTAGGACACATCATTGGTGATGAACTATTGCAACAGGTCAGTAGCCGTCTCAAGGGCTGCTTACGCGAAGGTGATACTCTCGCCAGATTCGGTGGTGATGAATTCACACTGATGCTACCAAAAATCAGCAACCGCAAAACCGATGCCGAAAAAATTGCTGAGAAAATTATCCATGTATTGAAACAACCCTTTTTTGTGGATGAGAACGAGCTCTATATCAGTGCCAGTATTGGGATATCGCTATACCCGCAAGATGGTGACAATATGGACGCCCTGATTAAAAACGCCGATATTGCTATGTACCATGTTAAGGGTCAGGGAAAAAATGGTTATCAATTTTTCTCCGGCGACATGGATCGCCCCTACTTTAAGAATCTTTCACTTGATACAGGTATTCATAATGCACTGGAGTTCGAGGAATTCACTTTACTGTATCAGCCACAGGTTAATGTAAAATCCGGAAAAATTATCGGCGTCGAAGCATTGCTTCGCTGGCAACATCCGCAGCATGGCAATATTCTGCCTAATGAATTTATCCCCTTTGCAGAAGAGACAGGTTTAATCATCGAAATTGATAACTGGGTATTAAGAAATGCACTCTCAGAAATCAGCCAATGGATTAAATCAGGACTACCTACAATTCGCATGGCCATTAATATTTCAGCCCGCCATCTAGCTGAAGACGACATTGTTGAAAAAATTACTCAGGCACTAAATGAATTCAAAGTTCCCGGTCGATGTCTCGAAATTGAAATCACAGAAAATGCCATTATGGATGACATGGATGGTGTTATTCACAAACTAAAAAAACTCAGTGCGCTGGGAATCACTATTGCCATCGATGATTTCGGCACAGGTTATTCATCACTTGCCTATTTGCATAAACTACCCATCCACACACTAAAGATAGATCGTTCTTTCTTGCAGGATGACCGCTTTAATAATGACGATCATACCATTGTGAACACCATCGTAGCCATGGCAAAAGGTTTGAAACTGAATGTTGTAGCCGAAGGTATTGAAACTCAGCGACAACTGGATTATCTACGCAAAATAGGCTGCAATGATGCACAGGGATTTTTGTTTGGTAAACCAGTGAAAGCAAAAACTGTCGCAAAATTACTAGCACAAAAACCTTTTGCACTACCCGATGCAAATAAAACAGGTCTTAGCTCACCCCGCAATCAGCATTAAAAACACAACTGCACCCTTTATGGGTGCAAGTAAGTTCCGCGCAATTTTGCGTGCAACTAATAAATTACTACTGCACACTTAAACCTAAATGCAACAACCAACCCTGCGTTGATTCTGCCATTAAATCTAATGCCAGGCCGGGCTGAATACCCAATAAGAACATCACTGAAGTTAGCACCACGGCAACTAAAATCTCGCGTTTTTGCAGGTCTATGGCCTGCTCAATAACAGCATTATTAACCGGCCCCAAAAAAGCTTGTCGATAGATACGTAAAAAATAACCAGCGGTGAGAACCATGACCAGAAGAGCAGCGAGTCCAGAACCGGTGTGACTTTTGAGGGCACTAATTATAATTAACAACTCACCGGGAAAACCAGAAGTAAGAGGCACACCCATACCAGCAAGTCCGAAGATAAAAAAGAAGCTGGCCAACAGGGGCATAGTATTAGCAATACCGCCAAGGTTCATGATATCAGTGGATCCGGTACGTTGTTGCAGCATACCAATAATAATAAAAATACCACCAGCCACCATGGTGAAACTGATCAACTGAAATAGCGCGCCTTGTATGCCCTGTATATTAAAAGATGCAATGCCGAGGATCACCAGACCTACATGGCTGATGCTGGAGAAGGCCAGCATGCGCCGTAAGTTAGTTTGAGCCAGAGCGGCAATGGCGCCGTATAACACTGCAACGATGCCAAATCCTGCCAGTAACCAGTGAAAGTCCTGGGCCGCTTGCGGAGCAAGGGGAACAGCAAAGCGGATTAAACCATAGCTACCGAGTTTCAAACCGGTGAGCAAAGCGGTAACTGCAGCTGGACCTTCCATGCTAACAACAGGTAACCAGGTATGTAACGGGATGACTGGTGCTTTGACGGCGAAACCAGCAAGCAATAACAGAAAGATAGTGACCTGTAGTTCTGCTGAAACAGGTGACTTGATCAGAGTCACATAATCAAAGCTAAGCCCGGCCGGAATGGCCAGACCACTGATCTCGGCCTGATGGAATGCCAGTAGAATAAAAGCAAATAACAGGGGTATGCCACCGAGCAGCATAAACAGCGTGTACTTGACGGCGGCATAACGGCGATGTGGTCCAATGCCCCAGGTGCTGATTAAAAAATAAAGCGGTAACAGGGTCAGTTCCCAGAACATAAAAAATAAAATGGTGTCAAGGGAGCAATAGACGCCTATGGTGGTGCTTTCCAGTAACAGCAGCAGACTGAAATACAGCCGTGGCATTTTGCGTTTACTATTCCATGATGCGAGGATAACACCAATAAATAACAACACAGTCAGCGGTAAAAACAGTATTGAAATACCATCTACACCCATAATGTAATCTATATGCAAACTGGGTATCCAACTGCTGTGCTCAACAAACTGAAAACCTTGTTTGCTTTGATCAAAGCCGAACAATATGAGCAGAGAGATACACAGATCAATCATTGCGGCTATGAGTGCAATCCAGCGGGCCGCTGATACCGAAGGAATCAACCAGATCAGGCCTGCTCCGACCGGCAAGGTGATAATCATCAAGCTGAGCAAGGGCAGATCACTGATCAAACTCTGGATGGTTTCATGCATATTTCAGTTTCTCCTCACCAAACATCTTAGTGACCATTGGCCAGTTGATTGAGATAGGGCAGACTGAGGGTATTAGCGGATTGCTCAACCAGTGCCATCCAGGGTTCGCTATAAAAACCAATGCTCAGCACGATGAGTATCAACAAACCGGCAATCACCCTTTCAACGACCTGGGTGGGTTCAACCTCCAGAGGTTTGGCCGTCGCTTGTTGCGGCGCAAGGAAAGCACGCTGAAAAGCGAGCAACAAAAAGCCTGCCGCAAGGACGTTGCCAATAGCCGCTGCAATAGTAACCAGAGCGCCATTACGTTCAATGGACGATTCGAGCACCAAATGTACTGCATCAAAGCCAGGAGTGCCGGGCATACCGACGATGGCCACACCGCCAACAAAAAAGCCAATCGCAATAATGGGGATGCGATCAAACAGGTTACCCAGTTTTGACAGTGTCGTGGTATTTGTTCGGCGATAGACCAGACCGGTCATTAAAAACAGTACCGAGATGGCCAGACCGAAATTGATCGTCAGAATGATGGCTCCCTGAAAGGCAATATCACTCAAACTAAACAGACCTATCAGCAGAATACTGGTATGGCTGACCACTGCATAAGCCAACATGCCACGTAATTTATCTTGTTGCATGGCCAGCAAAGCTGCATAAAAAATACCGACAACGGCAAAGGCGATAATATATTTTTGCCAGATGATCACTGAATCAGCGAAGAGTGGAAAAACGAAACGTAGCAGACCATACACGCCTGTTTTCAAACCCAATAAAAAGATGGGGGCAATAGCGACACTGCCCCGTTGTATCACCAGTGGTAACCAACCATGCAGCGGAAAAATAGGAATTCGCACGGCTAGCCCGTAAAACAGCAGGAAAAAGATCCAGTTTTGCATAGGCTGTTGGATGTTGAGCTCAGACAGGGAAAATAAATCAAATCGCCATTGACC
>JAOUNI010000085.1 GCA_029881035.1 Gammaproteobacteria bacterium
TGGCGATAAGAAGGCGATGTCGACAGATACCAGATAAATGCCATGAACACGCTGTAATTAATGGCCTGTAAAAAATATCTGAAAAATTTATTTTTTGAATTAAACATCTGCTAGCTCTTTAGTCATCAGCCTGATTAGAAAAAGCAACCTGATCATTGATTGCCAGCAATTCATTACGAAAGACTTTTAATTCTCTTTCAATGGATTTTCTATCAGTTTCAGAACCACCAAACACCTTAATACGTCTTCGGTCTGCACGGCTCCGCAGTATCGGTTTACGCTCACCTGAGAAGCGTTTATCCACCCAGAGATTACCAAAACGGAAGAAGCAGTCATTGTGACGACAACCCACTATCATGACTCCATCGGCACCTTTCTTTAATGCATACTCAACCATGGTTGGCGGAATCATGCCACTACACATCAGCTTGACACCTTTGGTTTCATTATTATCCAGTCGATTTACATTAAAGCCGTGCTCACAGCCGACCAGAAGAATGTTAGCTGGCCCGGTCATCGCTGCCACCGCTTCTTTAGTCAGGGTACGCACTTTATCAACGGGTAGCGAAGGCATATCAATACCCGTTTTTAATTCTTCGTTGGTTTGCCTGAATGGATTAGACGATGGACAGGAGGCCATGCAGATCCCGCATGCTGCGCACAGATTCGGGTCGACAACCACTTCCTTTTCAAATTTTGCACCGTCGGTACGTGCCTGTACTGAGATCGCTTCAAAGGGGCAATCATCAAAGCACAGCTCACAGCCGTTGCAGTGTGCAAGATCGACGACAGCAGCAGGTGCATCTTTTTTAGGAGGGATCCAGGGCAAGAACATCAAAACAACTGTAATAGCTGTTGCCAGCAACCATGTTTTACCTTCTGACCAGTAATCCATTAGTGGATAGGCATTCAGGTAGAACCAGTCGAGCTGCAATACCGTTGGCATAGAACTCAAATCTGCCGGTCCATGACTCACAGCTGGCTTTATGAATGACAGTACCAACAAAGCCAATAAACAACCCATCGCGAGACCGCGTGGCGGATTGATATCCACATTTGAAAGTCGCTTGACGTGCAACCACAACAGGAAAAACAATATCAGCGGCTGACCCAGCAGATGTAAAAACTCTATAAGGATAAAGAAACGATCTGTCATCTCACCCTGCAGAAAGTTGCTTGCCATCGAGCCAGAAAAGATCGGCAAGGAATCCAGCAGTCTCGCTGAACCGATAGCCACATACTGTGCCAGTTCATCCCATACCAGCCAGTAGCCGGTAATGCCCAATGTCACTACGAGCCAGAGTATCGGCAGCCCCGATACCCAGGAAAACCATCTGAAGCCACGGTAACGGCCCGATGCAAATTCTTTAAACAGGTGCAGCAGAATGGTAATAATTGCCGCATCAGAAGCATAACGATGCAGACTCCTCATGACACCGGCGACATACCATTGTTCATGCGTTATATATTCAACGGAGTCATAAGCACCATCGATACTGCCATGAAAAATTCCAAAAAGATAAAGGCCGGTAACCAGAATAATCCAGAATAAAAAGAAGGTTAGTGTTCCAAGATGATATACGGGATTCCATTCCGTACCAAAAGAAACATTAAACCAGGACTCCAGAGCCAGATAGGCCCTCTTCATAGGATTAATCGACACTGAATTTTCTCTCACATAAACGAATGGCGCATTTTAGCATTTGGCTATATTAAGCTCTAATGATGCACATCAAGTATCAGAAGAATGACCACTTTTACGCCACTCCCTGACCATAGATATACCGGTGAATAAAATGATTGTTGCACCAATCAGAATACCCAGAAATAATGAATAATCGAAATAATAACCATCACGAACAGGGTCATAGGTAGTGCAAAACAACTTTATTTTGTTGGTAAGTTCAGAAAGAAATGTCTGATTCTGTTTCGGCCGGCCCAATATAAGTTCTTTTAATGGTTCTATTAACAGTGGCGTATCAAATACCTGTCCATAAACCTGTTGGTAGACCTTGCCATCAGCATCAATTATCGTTGCCTGAATCAGGTGATCAAAACCACTGGCCGAAGGAAAGTATATAAAACCCAGGTCCTTTGACAACGCCTTCACATCTTCCTTAGCAACACTCAACAAATGCCAATCCTTGTTATGTATGCCCTGTTTATTTGCAAAATACTGCATAGCATCGGGGGTATCAACCGGCGTATCAAAACCTATAACAGCCACAGAAAAATTATCTTTGCCCAGAGCATCACGCGCCTTTTCCACAACCTTAGCCAAATGTCGCGTTGTCATCGGACAAATCTGATAGCAGCTGGTGTAGACCATACTCAATACCAGTGGCTTACCCGCAAAATCACTCATTAAAATGGTTTTACCTTCAGCATTAGTAAATGAATACCCACCCAGTTTCTTACCAATCACATCCTGACTGATTTTAAGGGCGACATCATAATCAAAACCTGCATTTGAACCTGGCTCCTTCTGAGTAACAGATTCGCTTTCAAGCTGTGTATTTGCGTTAACAGTAGCCTGAAAAAACAACAGTACCAGCAAAAAAATGAATGCAAAAAATAATCTCATGCTGACCTATGCTTAAAGTGAAAAATGATCGGGAAGGGTATCACAAAAGAGGAAAAACAAACTTCTTTAAAGTCAAAAAAAACGCGGGTCAGCCGAAGACTTTCCCGCGTTTTTTCACATCGTACGACTACTGTTAGCCAATAGGCCAAACCGATGACAGGTAGTCCCAGTTGATCGCATAGTAAACAACGAAACAAACCAGAAGAGCCAGGGCAAGAACAAATGTTCCCGGTGCTTCAAAGCCGCTACCATGATGATGCTCAATAGGTGCTGCTCTCTCTAAGCGAGGAGGTTGTTCAACATTATAGACTGAATCGGCCAGTGGCAAACCAAGGAAGCCCTGGAACAGACCCGCAGACGGTTCTAGTTTTTTACCAAAAAGCAGTGAACCAACAGCCACGATTAAGAACATAGCGCCACCCAGGACACCCAGCACACCACCTATTCCACCCACGGCGACCATCATATAAGCCGTGCCCGGATAGTCAAAGCTCAATGCTGCACCGGTGAAATCCATATCCCAGTGACGACGTGAGACACCCAGAGTACCTGCACCCAACAGGAACAGGATCATGATAGTCATACCTAGTGAGAAAACATAAGGCTGTAATTTAGCCATCCAGGGTAAGAACAGAGCACGTCTGAACAAGACAGGAATCAACAGGTAAGTTAATGCCATAAATGTCAATGTTGTACCTACTGCCACGGTTGCATGGAAATGTGCGGGCACATAGATAGTGTTATGGATGATCAGATTAATCTGCTCAGTACCCATAACAACACCAGTGATACCACCGATGAAGCCGAAGATAATAAGAGCAAAGAAGAAGCCTGAGAACACAGGATTTCCCCATGGCGCCTTACGCAACCATTCAAACAGACCTTTAGTGTAACCCTTGGAGCGTTGAGCTACTTCCATCGCACCTGGAACGGTCAGACCGTGGATCATACTAGCTAACACAGCCAGGTACATCGCATAACTGGTATTAAAGATCTTCCACTCAGAGCTGACGCCTGGATCAACCAGAATATGATGAGCACTAGCCAGTTGCAGGAAGAAGATATAAAGCAGGAACGCGAAACGACTGACTTTTTCAGACATTGGACGTGCACCAAACAAAATACCTGTAATCAGATACCAGATAGAAACGTGAGCGGCAACGTTAATCTGTTGAGATGAATGACCCAATGCCCACCAGATAACACGGTACATTTCAGCATCAATATGGTTTATGTAACCAATTGACCAGAGGAAAGTCGGGAACAGGATAATCGCACCTGATGCAATCGTAAAGATCGCAATAATACAAGCGGTTAAAGCACCGAAAGTAACCAGAGGGATTGAGCCATCGTAAGTCTTATCGTCTTTTGCAATAATCAATGTTCCCAGGAACACAAAGCACCCGATCAACGCACCCACTGCAAACAGGATCAGACCCAGATAAAAATGAGGGGCTGCCTGCATAGGCACATAAGATGTCATCATAACGCTTGAATTACCTTGCAAGACAGCAATGTTATTCATCACAGCGCCAATAATCATCAGTGCAAAACCAGCCCAGGCCCAACCAGGTGCAGCCAGCCGGCTTCGCAATAATGTCGATGAGGCAAAGTAAAGCACTGCCATCTCGAAAAAGATAACCCAGAAAATCAAGGCATTGATACCATGAGCGGTCAATACCTGATAGAACAGGTCTGCGGGTAACAAATGAACTTCCTGCCAACGGGTTAAGATAACCCCAAGCGCCAGAATACCAGCGATAAGCAAAAAGACGACACCTGCTACCGCGTTGACTTTCATCAAACTCTCGGCAGATTTGTCAAAATAAAAGCCCG
The DNA here is from genome assembly GCA_029881035.1 of Gammaproteobacteria bacterium. Lineage (GTDB taxonomy): Bacteria > Pseudomonadota > Gammaproteobacteria > SZUA-229 > SZUA-229 > LH-M37. Next base: position 4,421 of record JAOUNI010000085.1, read on the forward strand.
AATCGGGGCAAAGTCTGAATTGCGCCATCTTAATTCTCCTTCACGAAAATTTTGCCCAGCATGGTATGGTGACCAATGCCGCAAAATTCATTACAAACAACAGTAAATTCACCAGCCTGATCAGGTGTCAC
>JAOUNI010000086.1 GCA_029881035.1 Gammaproteobacteria bacterium
CTCTGATTGAAACCAAAGAACATAATTCTCAACATGCTTTACTGTATCTGGATCTTGATCAATTCAAAATTGTTAATGACACTTGTGGACATTTGGCCGGTGACAAACTACTGGAAGAGTTAGCAGCTTATCTTAAAAAAACTGTCCGTGACATTGATATGTTAGCCAGACTCGGTGGTGATGAGTTTGCATTACTACTCAACCTATGTCCTGAAAATATGGCTATCAATATCGCCAATAAGATACTTACCACTGTTTCTGATTTTCGTTTTGTCTGGAAAGAGAAGTCATTTAGTATTGGCGTCAGCATTGGCGTTGTTTTCATCAATAACCCAAACGAATCTGCCAGTAATATCTTACGTAAAGCTGATCTTGCATGTTATATGGCAAAAGAATTAGGACGCAATCGAATACATGTTTATACCGATGAAGATCAAACATTAGAAGAAAGACATGGAGAAATGCAGTGGGTATCCAGAATTAAACATGCCATTGATAACGATCTTTTTTTTCTTGTCGCGCAACTCATCATGCCACTAGATGAGACTAAAACATCATCCAAACATTATGAAATACTGATTCGACTAAATGAAAATCAACATATTATTTACCCAGATACGTTTATTCCTGCGGCCGAACGTTACGGACTCATGCCTAACATTGATAGATGGGTTATAGAGAAAGCTTTTTCATTTATGGAAAAGCTGCTTAGCTCTCCCATCGAGGAAAACAACAATATTGTTTTTTCAATCAACTTATCCGGAATTACACTTGGCAATAAAGATTTTTTCCCTTTTATTAAAGAGAGGCTGAAACACTATAATATTCCAGCCAGTTCTATTTGTTTTGAAATAACCGAAACTGCCGCAATCAGCAATCTTTCAATTGCCATGGAGTTTATAGATAGCATCAAAAAATTAGGTTGCAGTCTTGCATTAGATGACTTTGGCTCTGGTTTATGCTCTTTTTCCTATCTAAAAACCATCCCTGTTGACTACCTGAAAATTGACGGCTTGTTTGTGACACGTATGCTCGATAACTCCCTGGATATGGCTATAGTGGTTGCTATCAAACAAATCAGCCTTGCTACTCAATCTAAAGTTATTGCCGAATTTGTTACCTGCACGGAAATTAAGGATAAACTTCGCGAACTTGGCATAGATTATGCTCAGGGCAATGACATTGCCAAACCAATTCCTCTACATCGCTTATTTAAAATCGTTGACATCAACACCATCAATCGATCTGCTTAGCACAATTAAGGCCAGACTGATCCATTTTATTTTTTATCTATTCTTTCATATCAGGAATGATAAAAAAAATTCATTTCTAATAACTGTAGTTTTATGAACATTTGTTGATAAAAATCATGTTGCTCTTATCCATTGGTGGTAAGCATTAACATATAAACTCAATAAGGAGATTTGTTATGAACCCAACTATGATAATCGTTGCCGATAGTACGCGTGCTCGTATTTTTACAGCTGATTCAAGCCATTCACCATTAGTTGAAATCGAAACTCTGGCTCATCCCGAAGGCAGATTACACGATCGCGATATCACCAGTGATTTGCCAGGCAAGGACACAGGGTCCGGTGGTGCAGGTGGACATGCTTATCAAACAAAGACTGATCCAAAAAAACATGAGCTGGCTGAATTTGCAAAACGTGTAGCCAGCCACCTTGAACAAGTGCGTAATGCAAATAAATTATCTCATCTTCTAATTGTGGCTGAACCAGCATTTCTGGGTGAATTACGCGCACATTTGTCGGTAGATACAAAAGACAAAATTGCATTCGAGCTGGATAAGAATCTGACCCGTCATAGCCCGGAAGATATACGAAAACATTTACCCGAATTTCTCACGCATTAATTCATGGGGTAACCGGAATGACCAGGCCCAGAACGGTAACCATTGATGGTAATCAGGCTGCGGCTACCATTGCTCATCTCACCAATGAGGTGATTGCCATCTATCCAATCACACCTGCTTCACCGATGGGGGAATGGGCTGACGAATGGTCATCGAGCCTGCAACCTAATCTCTGGGGCACAGTGCCTGACATTATCGAAATGCAAAGCGAAGGTGGTGCCGCCGGTGCCATTCACGGTGCTTTACAGGCAGGCGCGCTCACCACCACCTTCACCGCCTCGCAGGGATTGTTATTAATGATCCCGAACATGTTCAAAATTGCCGGTGAATTAACACCCGTGGTATTCCACGTTGCCGCACGTTCGGTGGCGGCGCAGGCGCTGTCCATTTTTGGTGATCACAGTGATGTCATGGCCGCACGTTCGACCGGCTTCGCTTTTCTGGCATCCAATTCACCGCAGGAAGTAATGGATATAGCGTTGATCGCACAGGCAGCAACACTGCAAACACGCATCCCCATCGTGCATTTTTTTGATGGTTTCAGAACCTCGCATGAAATCGCAAAAGTAGAAACCATTGATGCGTCGATAATGAAACAGCTCATCAACCATCAATGCATCACCGATCACCGACAGCGCGCACTTTCACCCGAGCATCCGGTCTTGCGCGGCAGCTCACAAAATCCGGACGTATTTTTTCAGGCCCGCGAATCCGTCAATCCCTATTACCAGAAGATGCCGGGCACGGTGCAGGCCATTATGGATCAGTTTGCTCGACTCACGGGCAGGCAATACAAACTGTTCGACTATGTCGGCGCAGCGGATGCCGATCGCATCATCATCATGATGGGCTCAGGCGCTGAAACAGCTCACGAAACTGTCGACTATTTATGTTCAAACGGCGAAAAAGTCGGCCTGATTAAAGTACGCCTGTATCGACCGCTGGATAGCAAGGCACTGATCAATGCCATTCCTGCGAGCGTGAAAAAAATCGCCGTGCTCGACCGCACCAAAGAACCGGGCTCTGAAGGCGAACCGTTATACAAAGATGTGATTTCGGCAGTAGCCCGATATCAATCCACACAGGCCGGCAAATTCAAAACCATGCCAATCGTCATCGGTGGCCGCTACGGTTTATCTTCCAAGGAATTCACCCCGGGCATGGTCAAGGCGGTGCTTGATGAACTGATCATAGCCTCACCCAAAAACAATTTCACCATCGGCATTGTTGATGATCTCAGCCATAGCAGCCTGGAGTGGGACGAGTATTTTCGCACCGATGCCAATGGCCAATCTTTTCAGGCCGTGTTTTATGGCCTGGGCAGTGACGGCACAGTTAGCGCCAATAAGAACAGCATAAAAATTATAGGCGAGGGCACCGACAAATATGTACAGGGCTATTTTGTTTATGATTCAAAAAAATCGGGCGCTGTGACGGTCTCGCACTTGCGCTTTGGTGACAAACCCATCCGCTCGACTTATCTCATCGGCAGCGCTGATGCCAACTTTGTCGCCTGCCATCAACCGATATTCCTTGAACGCTACCCCATGCTGGACAAGGCTGCCAGCGGCGCGATCTTCCTGCTGAACACACCGGCCGCACCCGAACAGGTCTGGCAGACCTTGCCGCATAAAATGCAGCAACACATTCTCGACAAGCACATCAAGCTTTATGCCATCGATGCCTATAAAGTGGCCGATGCCACTGGTATGGAGAAACGCATCAATACCATCATGCAAACCTGCTTCTTTTCTATTTCAGGTATTCTGCCGAAAGATCAGGCGATTGCCGCCATCAAGCAGGCGGTGGAAAAAACCTACGGTAAAAAAGGCCAACGGCTCATCGACATGAATTTCAAAGCGATTGATGAAACACTGGCGAATCTCATCGAAATACAGGTACCCGATCACGTTGATTCAAAACTATCTTCGCACAATAAAGTGGCGCAGACTGCGCCCGATTTTATTAAAAAAGTGACCAGCGAAATCATTGCAGGTCGTGGCGATCAAATTCCGGTCAGCCTGTTTCCCGCTGATGGCAGTTATCCAACGGGAACGGCCGCTTATGAAAAAAGAAATCTCGCGCTCGAAGTTCCGGTGCTCGACGGAAACCTGTGCACCCAGTGCGGCAAATGTCCGCTGGTCTGTCCGCACGGTGTCATTCGTTCGAAAGTCTATGATGAAACATTGATAAATAGCGCACCGGCAAGTTTTAAGTCGATGCCTATCCTGGGCAAAGATTTTGCGCAGAATCTGCGCATGAGTTATCAAATCTCGCCGGAAGATTGCACCGGCTGCGGTTTATGCGCCGACATCTGCCCGATACATGACAAGAGCAACGTCAGCCATAAGGCGCTTAACATGGCGCCTTATACACCGGCATTGCGCGAACAGGAAAAAATCAACTGGGCGTTCTTCCTCAACCTGCCTGAATATGATCGCACTTTAATTAAAACCAATACCATCAAGGGCGCGATGATTCTGCAACCGCTGTTTGAATTTTCCGGTGCCTGCGAAGGTTGTGGCGAAACGCCGTACATCAAACTCGCCAGCCAGCTTTTTGGTGATCGTATGGTAGTGGCGAATGCCACCGGCTGTTCATCCATTTATGGCGGCAACCTGCCGACCACGCCGTGGGCTAAAAATGCCGAGGGC
>JAOUNI010000057.1 GCA_029881035.1 Gammaproteobacteria bacterium
TCTACCAGTTAGCTCGCCGTAACTTCGGCAGTGATGAAACCATAATGGTTGTGATTGATGCGGATGATGTGTTTTCGCCGCAGGCTATTGATCTTGTCTCACGTCTTACTAACAGGCTAGCCAGGGTGTCGGGCGTTGAGGAGGTTGTTTCGCTGACTAATGCGCTGACAATTCGAGCGACGGAATACGGCATGGATATCGCACCTATTATGGCGCGTGTGCCTGAAACACCTGAGGAATATGAGGTGCTACGCAAAGAAGTGCTGGCGAGCCCGCTAATTGCAAGCACACTGATATCAGGAGGAGGCGACTCAACGGCAATCCTTGTTAACCTTGAAGATACGCAGGATCAGGAATTTTTCAAGCAGGTTAATGCTGCGGTTGATTTAATAGTGAAGGAAGAGGCGCATGGCACCCACATCTGGATAACCGGGTCGACAAGAATAAAACATGCGACTATAGAAATAGTACTTGATGATCTTATAAGTTATCCGCCACTGATTACTTTAGTGATGCTGCTGCTGTTATTGTCACTGCTTCGTAATGTGGCTGGCGTTCTGATAACACTGGCCACAGTTGTTATTTCGGTCGTATGGACAGTGGCAACCATTACACTGCTAGGTTATTCACTAAATATTCTGACTGCACTGGTTCCGCCTTTATTGATGATTCTGACGCTGTCGTATTCTATGTACCTTGTTTCGGACTACCGACTGGCGGTGAGCAGAGGAAAGAATGGAATAGCTGAGATTGTAGACATTCTGCGCAAGGCATCTTTGCCTGTTTTGCTTGCAGGCCTAACTACGGCAGTCGGGTTTTCATCATTATACCTGAGCGAGTTAAATGCAATTCGTGAATTTGGCCTTTTTGCGGTAATTGGTGTGATTTACGCAACAATTGTCACCCTGATTTTCACGCCCTCTTTGCTCGTGTTGTTACAACGTCGATTAAAAATAGAAGTAGAGACACAGTCTGAAATTAAAGACACTTCATTTGATCGCATAATTCAGCGTATCGCCCATTTTGATGCAGAGAATAGAAAAGCTATTTTTATTATTGCGGGCATTGTATTTGTTTTTAGTATTGCAGGCATGACGCAACTACGAGTAGGCACTGAGCACATAACGAACTTCAAACCAGATTCTGATATCAGGCAGGCGTTCGAACATGCTAATGAGAAATTCAATGGCATCAATGCTTTTAATATTATAGTTCAGTCGAAGTACCCGACTGCTTTTAAGGAACCGGTGAATTTAAAAGCAATTGAGGATTTGCAGCAATGGCTTGAAGCGCAGCCTGAAATTGGTGGAACCACATCACTGGTTAATTACATCAAGTTTGTTAACCGGTCGTTCAATAATAATGACCCCGCTTTCTATATAATTCCGGAGAATAAAAGAGTCACAGGGCAACTGCTGTTTTTTACTGATAGTGATGATACCAGGAGGCTTGTTGATTCTAGTTATCGCGCAATAAACATTATTGTGCGTGCCAAAGTAATAGATTCTGATGAGGTAGAGAGTCTTATTGTGCGAGTCAATGAAAGGCTACAACAACTGCCAGAACATATGGATGCCAGGGCAACTGGAAATCCTGTATTGATGAATCAGGCGATACAGGACATTATGTGGGGACAGGTCGAGAGCGTATTTCTTTCACTGATTATTGTATATGGAATTCTGGTCAGTCTTTTTCTGTCATTCCGCATCGGACTCATTGCGTTAATTCCTAATATACTGCCAGTGGTCGTTTATTTCGGCACGCTGGGCATCCTGGGGATAAGTTTAAACCCTAGTACCAGTCTGATTGCGCCGATGATATTGGGTGTAGCAATTGACGATACGATTCACTACTTTACACGTTTCAACAGTATTGCCAGACAACACCCTGATCCAAAGGAAGCTACCGTTATGACGCTAGGTATTGTCGGGCGACCGGTGACTTACACATCCTTAGCTCTGTGCGTAGGGTTTCTGGTGCTGACTACCAGCGATCTTCGTATGCAGGTACAAGTTGGTGCAATGTCAAGTTTTGCCTTACTGATTGCCTGGCTATCGGATTTCTTTTTGACTCCTGCGTTATGCAGCCGATTGAGAATCGCTACTTTGTGGGATGTCTTAACACTCGATCTTGGAAAAAAACCGCAGGATACAATTCCACTTTTCAAAGGGCTTTCTAATTTCCAGGCACGTGTCGTTGCGCGGATGGCTAGCATCAAAGAAGTTAAAAGTGGCGAGCGACTCATCGAAATTGGCCAGCCGGGTGAAGAAATGTATACCGTAGTCGATGGAAAGCTTCAGGCATCAATTGAAGGTCACGAAGGCAGAGTAAATCTAGATGAACTTGTTCGCGGCGACACATTTGGTGAAGCGGGGTTATTTTTCGCAACTCGCACCGCAAATGTCGATGTTGTAGAAGATGCCAGACTTATTTGCATTACTCGTGAAAATCTTGAACTTTTAAAGCGGCGGTATCCGCGTAATGCGGCTCAATTATTTTCAAATCTAAACGAAATACTGAGCACACGTCTCGTGCATGCGACAGACAGGCTTAAATAGAATATATATTAAATTATTTAAAGATATCCTACAGTAAATCTAAATGTTTTGAGTGCCAGCTTCAATTAGTTAGTCTGGTGTTCCGAAAAAAAAGGATTGTTATGAAATTACAGATTTTGGGATGCAGTGGTGGCATCGGCCCCGGTCTTCGTACGACATCACTGTTGATCGACAATGATGTGCTAATAGACTGTGGATCAGGAGTAGGTGATCTCACGCAGGATGAACAGAATAGAATCCGGCATATATTTCTAACCCACGGACATCTTGATCATATTGCCTTTATCCCATTTCTAGCGGATTCGGCATTCGAGGCTTTAATCGATAATCCGATTACCATTCATCTTCAACCTGAAACCCTGGATATACTTCAAAAACATATTTTTAACTGGCAGGTATGGCCTGATTTTGCCAGGTTGCCTAACGAGGAAAATCCCGTTATTCAGTACAATGTAATTAATCCAGGCCAGCAGGTAAAGCTGGGTAATCGCCTTGTCGAAGCCATTCCAGTAACACATACTCAAGCTGCAGTGGGCTACCGAGTGCAATCGCCAGAAGGGGGTTCTTTTGCATTTTCGGGGGACACAAAAAGTACTGATCAGTTCTGGTCTACATTAAATAATCATACGGGTTTAGATATTTTGATCATTGAATGTGCTTATGCCGATCACGAAGAAACACTAAGTCAGATAGCCGGTCACCATCGTCCGTCTTCACTCGCTGAAGATTTACGCAAGCTACAACACAACCCTGATCTTTATATAACTCATCACAAACCAGGTGAAGAAAAAAAGATCATGCATGAACTTGCGGAACTGGTTGATGGCAGAGAGCTGAAAGTACTCAAGCGCGGACAAATATTCGAGTTGTAAGTAAGAGTGGTTTGTACCAAACCACTGTGTTTAATTCAAACTTCAACCCACAGATATAAGTGTGCAAGCTATAACCAATTACCTATCAGCAAAAATGGCGCCCAATAACTAGGATGGTTAAAGCGTGGGTCTTTAATCATGTCGAGTTGGGCATCACGAAGCGCTTTTGCTTTGGATGCATCTGGATCTTTCAGGTTTGTATAAAAATCGGTAATCAACTTAGAAGACGCCTGATCGTTAATGTACCATAGGGTTGCAAGCGCACTCCTGGCCCCAGCTTTCACCGCTATACCACCGAGGCCTAAAGCCGCCTTATCGTCACCTACTGCAGTCTGACACGCACTGAGCGTAAGTAACTCTACAGGTTGGTCACGATAAGTTGTACTCGCCATGTAACCTTCAAGTGTATCCATGCTTAGTTTGCCATCGTAGGTTAACAGGAAGGTATTACGCACATCACTTTGGAACTTGCCATGCGAAGCCACATGTACAATCGAGTAGGGAGTATCACCTAGCTCCTGTTCAATGTTTGATTGTGTAAACTGGCTATTCTCAAGCACATCGCTGTCATACAGCGTGTCAAGGGTAGTTACTTCACCGGCGACGTCGGGTAACGGCGGGAAACCCTGCACGCTCTCAGTCAAACCGGCAATTAACAATTTCATATTTTCACGAGGTAGTGGCTGCGGATCAGTCAGTGTTAGTCCCGGTGTAGTGGCTATAGCGTAGCGCGCTATAAGGAAGTCTTTACCGTCGTAGAGTGCCGCAAGGGGAATAGTTCGCAGTCCTTCATCGGGTATGAGCACAAGCGTATCAACATTTTGCGATTGTAAGTCTTTTTCCAGAGGGCCTATCAACCAGCTATATATCTTCTTTGCATGTCGCATGTACTGGTGTGTCGTACGTTTCTCAAGACGAGCACGGAAGCGATTGATTTCGTTGTTCAGGTCTTCAGCGCTGACTTGAACAGTGTAACGTTTCATGCCATCTGGCATGCTGGCAAGAATTTCAAGACGGTCTGGTAAAACGATGGGGTATATAGCAGCAGTATGTTCGCCTAACTGGTCTATTCCAGTTGTTTTTGCCTTCAGAGCCGCAACGCAATTATCCAGGAAGTAATTTTCCAGTTCGGCACCTTTGAGCATTTCGACGGCATTTCGAGCCTCACGTAATTCAGCTTCAATTGCTTGTGCGCCGGTAGTGCTATCTGCTTTTTTAAGAAGCAGGTCAGCAAGTTCAAGATACAGTTGGCCAGATTCTTCACGGAAATTACTTTGCTTGCCCATATTGCCTGCAGCAATTATCGGACGGATGGTTTGCAGATTATCGACAGCACGTTTGTAAGCGCTAATAGCTTGCTCAGTATGACCTTTAGCCTTGAGCAGGCGTCCTTCCTGCCATTGCCAGCGGTAACGAATTTCCGGCGCCGGCGTTGTCTGTATATGAGACAGGGCTTTGCTAGTCGAGAGCATCGCGTCATCAATACGTCCTGCCTTCTCATCGAGTTCACCAAGATAGCCATAGGCATATGACATAGCACGGTTATCGTTCATCGATTCAGCGATATTGGCTGCCATTTTGAGAGCATGATAAGCCCGTTTCTGAAGACTGGTATTTGATGCTTCAGGTGATCCAGCCAGGCGAGAATAGAGGCGGCCAATGCTCATCAGTACATAAGCCTTTTCGTGAGACGGTGAAAGCGATTCGGCTTGTTTTGTTGTATCGTCCATCGCATCCAGAGCTTCTTTCTCAATACCACTGTCAACCAATACACGTGCAATATTGGTCGAGCTTTTAACAGACAACTTAATATCACCAGCCTTTCCAGCATCAGACATAGCTTGTTTGTAAACTGCTATTGCAGATTTGAATTCGCCCTGCGACGCGAGCAGATTGCCGAGGTTGTTGCCGGCAACAGCAGCTAAACCCCATCGCTCTTCAGCCTGTTCACCTGCAACCGCTTTTTTGAGTAAGTCACGTGCTTCATCTATGCGATTGGTCAGTAAAAATGCCGTGCCTAGACTGCCTGCAACCTCAGCTGCCAATTGTTCATCACCAGCAGTTTCTGCCAGACTTAATGCTGTCTCCAGGCTGGTGGTTGCCTTGTAGTACTGCCCAATGGCCAGATATGCATCAGCTTTATATTGAAGTATGCGTGCCTGGCCACTCTTGTTGTCTGTTGACTGATATTGATCAAGCGCAACATTCCATGCTGCGAGCGCATCTTCATAACGGCCCTGGTTAAAATGCTGGCGCCCAGAATCAATCTGCTGCATTAGTGAGGGGGTAGTAGGCGGCTCTTCAGCTGCTATAGCCACAGCACTAAAACAGAAACTGGCGCTTAATAATAAAGCTTGTGACAGTAAGCGGAATTCCACTTTTAATCTCCTACTAGTTAAAGTACGATTACTACGCACCTGTATAAATAAACAATGTCTTGATGACTAATGCCTTCGCTACGCAGATTTTTTAACTACGTTTTTTAAAGCGCTTCCTGTTCAAAGGATTTTAGAGCCACTCAAGTAAGTTAGCGCTTAAAAGGAAGTGAACGCCATCATCCTGTAGGCTATCACCATCAACAAGTACATCATGGAATGCATGTCCCCAATAAACCTGTGCATGAATCCTGGGCGTTGGATCCCAACGCAGGCCGATACCTGCACTGGTTATAAAGTCAGGATCAGGACCATTAGGCAACACTGTGTTATTCGCACCGCCAGCATCAAAGAACGGGGCTAACACAAGTACGCTTCTGCCTGTAGCATCTTTCATCAGCGGATAGCGATATTCCAACGACAGGTTATATCCGTTATCTCGCACTATCTGGTTCTCACGATAACCGCGCACACTCAATGAGCCACCCACAGCGAACTGTTCCATGCCAAATAGCGGGTCGTTGGTAAGTTGAACATTAGTACGAAAAATGATTTGTCCCAGATCATCGCCTAAAAGATTTGCCCACTGGAACTGACCAAGCCATGCAGAAAACTTCCCGCTTGGAATATCACCTTCATTGATTGTTGCATCATGAGTATCAATACCAAAACTAAACTGAGAACGTGCTGCCAGCACTTGCTCAGAGCCTCGTTTCGTCCAGTCCTGTGAGAAGCGGATTACTGAAATCTGCAACTTGCCATCAGCTGGCACACCTGCGGTAAATGGGAAACCTGTACCTAATAGCTTTGATTCACTGTTGCGTAGATCCAGCCCTAATGCCATGCTGAATTTCTGGCTCGGAGTGCGATAAAAAGGATGGCTTACCCTGAAGCCAACGGTTTGTGTTTTGTTATTTACATCAATATCTTTGAATGAGCCATTTACAACATCACCGTCTGAGCGACTGGCGCTCAGGCTCAAAGTTGTATCGTGCGCATTAAGGGGAACTGACCAGTTCAGGTAACTATCAGTCAAACCTTCACTCAGGCCAACACCAGCACTGAGGACATCGCCGTAGCCTGTAGGATCATATAAATAGACCGGCAACAGGAGGCGTGCATCACCCAGGCTAGGGGACACTCGGTTATCAATGACCGGGGTGAACTGAAAGCGAGGACCTTCGTTAACCTGGGTGGTAAGTGTTGCCTCTCCGGGGCGGTCACCCGGTCTGAGCGCCGAATTTAAGGTCTGGATTACAGGTGAGTCGAGTATGAGCTGAATCTGCTCTTGCAGATCATTAACATTGAGTGGTGGCCTTATGCCTAGCTCGAGTCGATCTTTAACAAAACTCGAATTCAGGTGTTTGTTACCGACGATTTCGATATCAGTCAAACGGCCCTCAATAATGACCACATTGACGGTACCATCAACGACTTTCTGGTCAGGGAGAACGGCTCCAGAATTGATGTAACCATGATCAATGTAATGACGGGTCAGGGCAACGCGAAGATCTTCAAGTTCGCTGCTAGAAACAACTCGATTCTGATACGGTGTGATGATCTCCTGAAGATCATCGACGCTGAATACAGTATTGCCTGTTAAATGAATTTCTTTAATGAAGACCTTAATGCCATAAGGTACTGTTTTTTTCTCTGGGACGGGTTCGTCTTTAGGTAGTGCTTCTTCTGGAACCTCGATAGGTGCCTCAGCGGGTGCGCCTGGTTGTGGGAGTTCCGGGAGAATATCTCCGGGTCTGGTAGTGCCGCCAGTTGGTGTATCAGCTGGGGCTGCAGGACCCGTTGGTTGTGCATACAGTGAACCATGGTGTAACCCAAGAGCTATGGCTAGCACGAATACTTGAGAGAGGGCGGTTAGTGATACATCAGTATTAAAAACACCGATGCTCCCTTTGCTGAATCTATTTGTAGATTCAGCTATTAAATTATCTGTTTCAGGCATAGTTAGAACGCACAGCTAATCTGGGCAGTCTGTGACTCAGGGTTGATAGCATATGCTAACCACCACTGGTTGCTGCTGCTTGCAGATTTGTCTCCATCATTATTATCGTTGTTGTAATTAGTTGTTGCTACAAAGCTGGGCAAATAGCCATCGGGATCGACAGTGCGACCACCAGGGCCAGCATCGACCAGGCTGCTTGCACCTGTACTAGTGCCACAAGGTTCGCTAATAAGACCGGTTACATCCAGATAGTTGTCTGGTAGTACGACAAGGTCTTCAGAAACGTCTTCATCTGGCGAGCTGATATTAACTGTGCCATCGATACCCAATGCAGAAGAAGCATCAACGATGCTGTCGGGAGTTGCTATGAAATTACCTGCCACTATAGTGATGTTACCTCCTGGGCCACCAAAGGCATTAGCAAGAATGTTGCTTTCTTTGAGGATGACGAAGTCGGGGTCAATATCAATGTTGCCTCCGCCGCCAATACCGCTCTCAACTGAAGTTGTAATATCTGATTTTTCCAGATAAATGAGTTTTGGTGCCATTAGCGTAATGTTGCCACCATCAGCGGTAACTGCGCGTGTAGAAATTGTGCCATTTACTAACTTGATTTCATTGCCGGCGTTGATGGTTATGTCACCCGCGAGTCCGGTTCCGGAGAGCTCCTGACCTGCGAGAGTTCCTCCACTATCAGCAGCAACAAGTCCACCATTCAGTATCTTCACAGCATTGTCGGCATTAAGAAGAACATCGCCACCATGGCCTTCGCCAAAAGTACCTGTTGAAATTTCACTGCCTGCACCTGAAATCGTGATTGTATCGGTGGCATTGATATTTACGGAGCCTCCGTTGCCTGGGCCTATGTGAACTGTTCCGTCGAGAAACTCAATACCACTGCGACTACTAATTCTGGCGCCGTCATTGACGAATAAAGAACCCACGTTTACTGTTACGCTGCCAGCATTGCCTTCCCAACCCGTAGATGTTTCTATTCTTGTTCCAGCATTCATTATCAGTGTCGGCGTATTAATTGTTACTGCTCCACCATTGCCGGGTATGAGGTCCAGGCCAGGAATGTTAATGTCACCAAAGCCACTGAGGTAGGCGAGAACCTCCATCAGGCTCGCATTGGGATTTCCGGAATCTGCCTGTGCGATGTTGAAGTCATACCAATAAAATACTTCCAAAAATAGATTATTGAGCGTGTTATCTGAAGGTTGAATAGTTCCACCCACAATACGAGAATCTTCGCCATCAAGTGTAATTGCCCCTGCAGCGGTTAATGTGATATCACCTGCATCACCCGAGCCGAGCGCGGAACTACTTATGCGACCACCATCCGTCACCGTGATGTCCCCAGTTGTATTGATCAAGATGTTGCCGCCATTGCCGGCAAAGGCGCTCTGCGAGCCGATGACTGCGCTGTTCGCATTACCGGTGCCAGCAATCTGGAGATCGCCGGTCTTGATAGTAATGTCACCAGCATTGCCGAAAACTCGGTTGTCGGTTGTGATCTGACCCAGGCCTGTAACGCTGAGGCTATCAGTCGCGTTAATGCTGATGTTGCCACCGTTGGCCGTGATGACATCTGCGCCATATTGCGTGTCCAGATAGGTAAGATTAACTACGCCCTGGGCCGCGATTCCCTCGAACCCGAAGGCGCTGGCACTACCGTCGCCCGATATATTTACTGTCTGTGCATTAATGGTCAGACTGGGTCCCGGAGCCATCGGGTCGTCTCCTACATAGGCGTTCCTCAGGGCGATGGATCCACCACTTTCAATGGTGACGTCGTTGGCATTGATCACGACGTTCCCATATGCACCGGGCGCGTTTCGATTAATACTAATGCCTGCGACGCCCGAAATAGATAAGGAGCCAGCGTCAATATTTATATCAGGAACCTTGGCAGCGGGGGAAATGTCGAAGAAATCCCCGGTATAGACAAAGATTCCCGGTGCGGCAAGGGTGAGGAACTCAAGATCTGTTCCAGTCATGATGAGGTTATCAGTGACCTTTATATTGACCTCGCCGCCATCGGGTAGCGGTGAATAACCGACCCACGATAGTTCGAAAGCAAAGCCACCGGGGACAAGAACGGATTCATCGATCACAAGGTTGCCGCCACGTATGTAAATATTGCTGGCATCGACGATACTGCCGCCGCTGATATTGATGTCGCCCAACAGGGCAAAACCATCGGCGCTGATTGGGTTGCCAGGCGTTCCAATCGTTACTTCCCCGGCTGAGGCAACACTGACCAGGTTCACGGTACCAGCAGGGGCTAGCAAGAAGCCGGAGGTACTGAAATCTGACGTACCTAAATCAATTTGGCCACCTACTAGTGAAAGTGTCTCACCTTGAGGGACTTCTAGCAGTGCAGTAGGCAGGTATGTGTTGAAGTCGATTCCACCCGTGTGAACTTCAATGGATCCAGGATTGTTATTGAGAAAGCCGAATGCCGAGGGTGAGGATGTACTGAGGACACTACCTTGCGCTACATCTGCATAGAAAATACCATTGCCACCGAGATTGATGTAATCAGCAGTAGTAGCATGAAATGACCCCTCGACATTCAACTGGGCTGTTGCTCCGAAGATGATGCCAGCAGGGTTTATCAAATACAGATTGGCACCAGAGAATCCTGTGGTCTGGATTGTTCCGTCGATACTCGATGGTCCACCAGTGACACGACTAAGAATATTGGTGGTAGTGAGGCCGCTATCATTGATGAAATTGGCTATTTGGCTAGACGTTAAATTAAACGAATCAAAGCTATGAAATAGATTGGATCCCAATCTTGTACCACCGGTGATATCAAAATTCGGACCCGCTGTTACTCCCGAATTCAAATTACCCTGAGTACTGGTAGCCGTAACATCGGCATAGCTAAAGGAAGGGAAATTGATCAAGCTAAACAGCAGTCCCCCAGTCAGTATTACTGGAGAATGTTTGCGTAATCCTTGTATTGTGGTCATAAGCTCATCCTCTTCATGCCCAGGCTACGTGTTTATAATGATGTACGCTTCTGCCCCCGGATAGTACGGAGGCAGAAGCGATTTGACTATTTCTGTTTGATTTATAATCCGTTTACTTTGACTTCGATCTCAGCATTAAGAGTCTGGTTAAGACTGCTTGCTGTTGGCTGGATATTACCACCTGTCAGATGCAACATAACATTGGAATTATTCGAGCTTGAGTCGAGACTGTTATTTTCTATAACAGCTGCCGATAAGGCATTACATGTCGGGTAGACCAGCTCAAGTGTGTCTACGCCAAGCTCGTTAGTAACCGTTGCTTTAATTGGGCTAACGCCTTCAAGTGTCGGCGCATCGCTCAATGGATTTGTACTAATGCTACTGACTAACAATTGTGCCTGATCAGAGATCCATACTTTGAACTTGCCGGAGTCGGTATTGTCGCCTGTAGTGCAGTTCAGGTTCAGAGTGGGTTGGCCAGCAACTAAAATATCAGCCAATTCTGCCGTATCAACATCCTGACCACCAGTGTGAGGTCCATTGTTGTTTGTTTCTTCACAGACGCGCAATTCATTGTCAAAACCATCGATGCCTATATTAGGGGAAGCAGTAGCTAGCAAGCCGTCGCCAGGGTAAACATTATCACCAGTATTGTCCTCGAAGGTGTCGATATCTGATGTGCAATAGCGACCATAGGCAGCTGTCGGAGATCCTTGATCAGTTGGCAGATCAGTCATGCTATCGCAGGATCCAGTGTAGGCTGTTTCCTGATAAAAGAGGAGTGCGTTAGATGCCAGGTTCAGTTGTGTTGAGCCTACTGCATTAGCCACACTGGCCTCTGGAAAAGCTGCAAGACATGCGTCGACATCAACGATCTCCGTGGGCACACCTTTTATTTTCACGGTTTTCATAGGAATGCCGCCGTACTTCAGTGTGCAAGCACTATCTGCAACGCGCGCTTCACCACAGTTGGTGAACTCTGGTGCCACTTGTGCTTCACCATTAAGCACAGGTACTAACGTTAGTTCACCTGTTACTTCAACACCAGCTGAACAGAAAAACTGGTACGTTAAAGTTGTGCCTGGATAGTTGTCTGCGCAGGCAAGGGTGGCACCAGTCGGAGTGGCAGTACTACCGTCACCGTGTTTCTTGTTCTGTAGATCAGTGAATTTAACGCAGTTATTGCCAATCCCTGAGTTGGCGTCTTCTATGCATGTTGTAGTGGCTGTAGATGAGTAGTTGATATCGAAGAGGAATTTCCCTGATCCATATTTATTTTGCGCATGATTAATGCTGCCATCTTCGTTATATTCAACGTCAGTACTGCCATCAGCGAAGACATTCCATCCACTACAGGTGGCATATTCCTCTGTATTGTTTGGGTCTTGCACCGAGTGAGATACTGAAATTGGATCCCCAGAAATTGGATCCCCGGTACTAGCTGTCCATTGTCCTTCAAGGTTTGGCCACGTGCATAGAACTCGTACACCATGGTCATGATAATCAGTGCTAATGGCGCCTGAGGTTGTGGTGGTACGGCTCCTTGTTGCTGCGAAGCTATCATCAACCGGGACAGAAGTCAGTATTATGAAAGTGAGTAGAGGGAGGAATTTTGTGTATGCCACAAAGGCATTTGAGGCTACGATTGTAAGCTTAATCATGGGTATACTCCTTGTATCTATTTTTTAACATTTAGGTTCTACTATTACCATTAGCAAACCAGTAACTTCATGACAATTAAGAAACAGTTCCTTAAATGGTAATTGCTTATTATTGCAATGCAAAGTTTAGGCCAGTTATTTTATATACATATATTTCAATAGGTTAAAAATCTCTATTGGTAATTCAATTGATTTCTACTATGTAAGTGTAAAATTTACTGACTAATTATTATTCTCATTATCACCTAAAGTACATTCAAATGTATAGTGATAACTTTTGAACTTGAGTAAATCTAGAATCAAATTGCTACAACAAAACTCCTGGCCAGAAGCATCTGCCAGATGCTTTGAAATGTTAAGTGTAGGATTATTAAGCACATTCGATAACATACGGACTATCAAGATGTTGAACATGTCATGACTCGTCGTGGTATATCAGCAGACTGAATGCAATGAGTAAAAAACGCTGCATCAGCATAAAGTGAAGCAGGCAGCTATGCCATTGTATAGTTTGTTCATAATTAGAAGAAACGTGTATGATGCGCATTATCATTTGCTTAAGATATAGCTACAAAAGAACTTTTGTTCATATGGATCATGATTACCGACAAGCTTGAACAATTACGCGCACCACTAGTAGGCATGACTCTGGGATTAATCGCGAGTCTGGTTGTTATTGGATTACGCGGAACTGGTATTTTCCAGTTTGTTGAATTGGCGAACTATGATATTTATTTACGTCTGAAGGAACAGCAGACCGTCATTGAGCCGCGAGTCATACTGGTGCAAACAGTTGAGACGGACATCCAGAAACTGGGTGAATGGCCACTGACAGATGCCCGGATGACTGAGATATTTGAGAAACTCCTGGCTCATGATCCACGGGCGATAGGCGTGGATTTGTATCGTGATATTCCGGTGCCACCCGGTAGTGAGGAACTTAACAGCTTGCTCACTAATGAAAGCCGAATTGTTATTATCGAAAAGTTTGGCGAGGATAGCAGCAAGCATGTTGCAGGGCCCGAGGTTCTACGTGGTACTGAACAGATAGGTTTTGCGGATGTACCCGTGGATGACGATGGCGTAGTGCGTCGTGCACTGCTGTTTCTCGATGATGGGGAGAATTTCTCGGTTTCTCTGGCATTGCGCCTTAGTATGCTTTACCTGTCTAAGGAAGGCATAACACCACAACAAGGTGAACCCAACCCTGAACATATCCGCCTTGGTTCTGTCACGCTAAAACCTTTCGAAGCTAATGACGCGGTTTACGTTAACGCTGATGCACGTGGTTACCAATATTTGCTTGATTATCATGGAGGTAGCGCTGATCGCTTTAAAACTTATTCACTTATCGATGTGCTGGAAGGTCGGGTTGAACCCGATTTAATCAAGGACAGTGTCGTTATTGTAGGCGTCAATGCCGAGAGCGTAAAAGATGAATTTTTGACACCCTTCGACCGCTTTACTCGTCGTGGCCAGGCAACCGCCGGGATTGCAATACATGGCTACGAAGTCAGTCAGCTCATTCGCACGGCACTGGAAGGTGACTCGCCAGTGCAGTTCCTGAGTAATATCTATGAGAATCTCTGGATTTTATTATGGGGCATGGTGGCGGCACTGGTGGGGCTGTTTACTCGCTCCGGCTTGCGATTATCGCTATTCATGATAACTGGGCTATCGCTTCTTTTAGTCACATCTTCGTTCGCATTTTATAACCATTGGTGGTTACCAGTAGCCCCTGTTGCCGTTGCATGGTTGACATCGGCAGGACTGGTAACGGCTTTTCTATCTGGTCACGAGAAACAGGAGAAAAAGTACCTGATGGATCTCTTCAGTAAAAATGTATCGGCTGAGGTTGCTGACGAGATGTGGAAACACCGTTCAAATTTTCTTAAGGGCGGGCGACTGGAGCCAAGTACTATGACAGTAACGGTTCTGTTTTCTGATCTGGCTAATTTTACGCCTGTTGCAGAACGACTCTCGCCAACGGAACTAATGGACTGGTTAAATAATTACATGGACACTATGACAGGACTGGTCATCAAACATGGGGGCGTGGTAGATGATTATTATGGTGATGCAATCAAAGTCAATTTTGGTGTGCCAGTGCCACGTAATAGTGCTAAAGAAATCCAGCAGGATGCCATTAATGCCATACGCTGTGCGCTGGCAATGCGCAGAGAAATGGAACTGCTAAATGCATCCTATGCTGAAGATAATATTCCACCGATAAAAATGCGCATGGGCCTGGCTACAGGTTCGGTGGTTGCTGGTTGCCTTGGTAGTGCACAGCGTATGAAATACACCACTATCGGAGACGTAATTAATACGGCCGCACGACTTGAAAGTTATGGCAAAGAAATCCCCGAAGAATTTATTGATCCCTATTGCCAGGTTATGGTTGCGGCATCAACTGTCGAACAGCTGCCCGATGATTTTCATTTTGAAGCTGTTGGAACACTTCAACTTAAAGGCAAGTCGCAGGGCGTTGACGTCTTTGCATTGATGGGTAAGAAATTGCCTGGGTAAACTGGAGGGTGGGTATCTAGTTTTAAAAAAGTGTACATCACCAAGTAATTTAGCAGTACAATATTTTGCTTAAACAAGTCGGCAGGAAATAACAGGAGGTAACCTTATGAAGGCAGTCAATGTGCTAAGTGGTTTTGCACTGGGTTTGTTAATAACAACAGCTACTGTGGAAGCCGATAATAAAGATATCGCAGAGGTAAAAGGAAACTCAAGCAGTCTAGGTGGATTTAGCTATCGTCCACCGATGCGAGGAGCACCGGCGGCACGAATTGGTGGAGGAACGCGAGGCGTAGGTAATGCGACGCTGGAGCTTGTCGTCCTTGCACCAGACCATACTGGTCTCACAACCAAAGAGCAGCCAACACTTTACTGGTACGCTTCAGAGCCCGTTCCTGCCAGGTTAGAAGTAACCTTGATTAATGATGAAAGCATTGAGCCGGAGCTTGAGGAGATTGTCGCAACTCCTGGCCATGCAGGTATCCAGAGTATAAATCTTGCAAAAACGGGCGCGAAACTTGTGCCGGGCATGGAGTATCGCTGGTTTGTCTCCGTTGTCGCTGACCCGGGCCAGCGTTCAAATGATGTTATTGCTAGTGGCACTATTCAGCGCATAAAACTGAACGATGCACTCAAGGCGGAAATTGCTGGTGCGGATGAACATTCGTTGGCTGGTATTTATGCAAAAGAAGGTGTGTGGTATGACGCTATCGACTCACTCACACGAATGATCGAAAAATCGCCCGGTGATTCTGTTCTTCTGCAGCAGCGTACCGCACTACTGGAACAGGTAGGACTGCAGGTTGTCGCCAACTATACAAAAGCACAATCTCAGTAGGACATTCTGATCTAAAAAAATTTGACAACATATTTACTGAGACCATAGGTTTTTTGTCAAAAATTTAGATTTTTTTAGGTGGGAGTAACTAGGACTACTGGTCAGTATCGTGTTTGTTACTTATTTAGTTTTACATGAGTGCATTTCGGATATGGTTTTCGCGTATTCTTAGCGAGAGTGCTCGCATCATACCAAAAATAATTTCAGGATAGCTCAATAGTAAACCGCGTAGCCGTGATTTTTCGAGTGTCAGTACTTCTGTATCCTCAATGACATGTGCAGTTGCAGATCTTGGTAAAAGGTCAATAAGACTCATCTCGCCAAATGCTTCGCCTGGACCAATAAATCTGATAAATTCCTTTTTTGAAGGATCCTGATCAATTGAAATGCCTATTTTACCTTTGCCTACGATATAGAGATAATCACCCTGATCATTAATATCGAATACACGATCTCCAGCAAAAAATACGCCTTCTTCGAGCACTTGTGCAATATATCTCAAGTCGTCAGTTATAATTTCCGAAAAGATACTGCATTTTTTCAGAAACAGGATACGCTCGAACAGATCAGCCATTAGATTTGTTATTCTCGCAGTGTAATAATTGTGAAATTATAAAATCTCGATTTAGGTAGCCGTTAACTGTATTAGGAAAACTCATTTCCGAGGACTGGTAGTTGCCCCCAATGTTGCCCCCAGCGGCCCTCGTATGTCAATGAATTTTGCTTGGTGCTATAAGCCATGTAACTAGCGTAACTATTTGTTATTATAAATAAAAATAGTCGTCCTGCGGCTGATTGTTATTAAATCCCGTACAGCAAATAAAAAAGGCCACCCCGAAAAGGGTGGCCTTCGTTATTGGTGGAGGCGGCGGGAATTGAACCCGCGTCCGCAAGCACTCCGCCATCGGCTCTACATGCTTATCCCATTCTTAAGTTTAACCAGCAGCTACCCAATGGGCGGGGAAAACTGATGGCGATTCTG
>JAOUNI010000087.1 GCA_029881035.1 Gammaproteobacteria bacterium
ATTAAGCGGAAGGTGGTGCAGCCTTTCAGGCCCATGTCGTAGGCGTATTCGTAGATGTGTTTGAAATCTTCGAACGGGTAATCGGTCGGCACGTTGGCGGTTTTGGATATGGAGGAGTCGATCCATTTCTGCGCGGCGGCCTGTATGTCAACGTGCTGCTTGGGATTTACGTCTTCGGATGAAATAAAGTAGTCCGGCAGTTTTTTATCTTCGTCCTGTGAAAACGGCATCGCCTCTGCATTGACCATGGCACGATAGGCCAGCAGTTCGAATGAGAATACATCAACTTTTTCTTTGGTCTTTTTACCGGTGCGAATAATGTTGCGTGCATAGTGATGCGCGAAACTGGGTTCGATACCGTTACTGGCATTGTTGGCCAGTGATAGTGAAATGGTGCCGGTGGGTGCAATCGAGCTGTGGTGGGTAAAACGACAGCCGACTTCACACATTTCATCGATTAGTGCCTGATCTTCTTTGGCTACTTTTTGCATATAGCGGCTGTATTTGGCGTGCAGGATTTTTCCTGATACTTTATCGCCGACTTTATAACCGTCATCGAGTATTTCCGGGCGTTTGTAGATCATTTCACCGGTGATTTCGTATTCCCGATCAAAAACAGGCGCTGCACCTTTTTCTTTGGCCAGCTCGACACCTGCGCGCCAGCCTTCGAGGGCCAGTTCTTTGGTGACCTGTTCGGTAAATTCGAGTGATTTATCTGAGCCGTATTTCACGCCCATCATGGTCAGGCTGGAACCGAGGCCCAGATAGCCCATGCCATGACGGCGTTTGCTCATGATTTCTTCGCGTTGCTGTTCCAGCGGCAGGCCATTAATTTCAACCACGTTGTCGAGCATACGGGTAAAGATACGTACGGTTTTACGGTAGTTGTCCCAGTCGAATGAGGCTTTGCTGGTAAATGGATTGAGCACAAAACGGGTCAGGTTGATGGAACCTAACAGGCACGAACCGTACGGCGGCAGAGGCTGTTCACCACAGGGATTGGTAGCGCGGATGTTTTCGCAGAACCAGTTGTTGTTCATTTCATTGACCTTGTCGATGAGGATGAAGCCGGGCTCGGCGTAATCGTAGGTCGAGGCCATGATGCTATCCCAAAGGCGACGGGCCGGTACCACACGCGAAATACGGCAGGCTTTGAGGCCGGTGTCGTTGGTCACGTAATCACCTTTCACCGGCCACTCGCGCCAGATGATTTTGCTGGTGTCGTTGAGGTCGATATTTTCCTGGGCGCATTCTTTGGTGCTGATCGGGAATGCCAGCGGCCAGTCGGCATCGGCTTTCACGGCTTCGACAAACGCCGTGGTAATGAGCAGGCTCAGGTTGAACTGGCGTAAACGTCCATCTTCACGTTTGGCTTTAATGAAATCGAAGACATCGGGGTGGCCGACATCGAAAGTCGCCATCTGGGCACCACGACGACCGCCGGCTGAAGACACGGTGAAACACATTTTATCGTAGATATCCATAAACGACATCGGGCCGGAGGTGTACGCACCTGCACCGGAAACATAACCACCCTTGGGGCGCAGCGTGGAGAATTCATAACCAATGCCGCAACCGGCTTTCAGGGTCAGGCCGGATTCGTGCACTTTGCCGAGAATGTCGTCCATCGAATCCATAATGGTGCCGGAGACGGTGCAGTTAATGGTTGAGGTGGCTGGTTTGTGTTCCAGTGCGCCGGCATTGGAGATAATACGACCGGCCGGGATGGCGCCGTGGCGTAAAGCCCAGACGAACTTTTCATACCATTCTTTTTTCAGTTTTGGCGTGGCTTCGACGTCGGACAGAGCGCGAGCAACACGTTCGTAGGTATCATCCAGGGTCTTATCAACCAGTTCGCCATCACGAGTCTTGAGACGGTACTTGGTGTCCCAGATATCCAGTGAAGCGACCTGGTAAGGGACTTCATTAACGTTATTGGGTACGGCGTGGAGTTTGTGTGCAGTCATTGATTGCTCCCTTGATTTTATTATTATTCTTATAAGCAATTAGCTATATTAGAACCATGTTTATTAGCATTTAATTATCATCATCTAGTGCTATCCACGTAAATTACCACAAGATGTTGTGTGATCCAAGTGAAAATTATAACTATTCAAACATTCGTCAATTAGCCTTAATATAAACAAATAGATACCGCATTTTTTATTTTTGAGCATCCGCCCGTCTGGCTTAAAGGTATGATGAAGGTCTCCATGATGGTGATGGCTGAATGAGATGAACGATAAAAAAATCACACTAAAACGAAGCCTGTCGTTATCGCTGATTACCTTTTATGGCCTGGGCAGCATTCTGGGTGCGGGCATTTATGCCCTGATTGGCAAAGTGGCCGGCGCTGCCGGTTATTACGCTCCCCTGTCCTTTGTGGTCGCCTCCATCATCGCTTCTTTTTCGGCACTGAGTTACGCCGAACTGGCTTCGCGCTACCCGGTGAGTGGCGGCGAATCGGTCTATTTATACGAAGGCTTTCATTTGCGCTGGCTATCGACGGCCGTGGGTTTGCTCATCGTTTGCGCCGGTATCATGTCCTCCGCCGCGATCTCTCATGGCTTCGCCGGTTACTTCAAGGTGCTGGCGGTCGACTATGTGCCGGCGCTGCAGGCGGTGCCATCTGGCGCTATCATCACCGTGTTGCTACTGATACTGGCTGCGCTGGCGGTCTGGGGCATCAAGCAGTCGGTGATGGTTGCCTCTTTATTGACCGTGGTAGAAATGTTCGGCCTGGGGCTGGTGATCTGGGTCGGTGCTGAGCAGTGGCCGGTGATGGAACAGACTTTTAATGCCATTCCGGGAACGGATTATAATTTTTCATTCATTGGCATTTTTGCCGGCGGCTTTCTGGCGTTTTATGCCTATCTCGGTTTTGAAGACATGGTCAACGTCGCCGAGGAAGCCGAGGAGCCACAACAAAACGTGCCGGAAGCGATCGTGCTGGCGGTAATTATCTCCACTCTATTGTATGCATGCGTGGCCATCGTGGCGGTGCTGCTGGTTGATCCGAATCAGTTATCAAAGAGTGGTGCGCCACTGGCCGAGGTGTACACCGCGGCCACCGGCAGTGCGCCCGTGGTGATCAGCCTGATTGGCATGTTTGCCGTGGTCAACGGTGCATTGATCCAGCTGATTATGGCCTCGCGCCTGCTCTACGGCATGGGTAGCCGCGGCTGGATATCACCCTGGTTTTCGAAGATATATTCGCCGACGCGCACGCCCATCAACAGCACGATTGTGATTGCTACGTTCATCACCCTGTTTGCTGTGCTGCTGCCCATCGTCAGGCTGGCCGAGCTGACCAGCTTTATGATTCTGGTCGTATTCATCCTGATTAATCTGTCGCTGATCAGGATAAAAAAGAGAGACCCGCACCCTGTAGGTGCTCGCGTATTTTCTGTCTGGATTCCGCGACTGGGCTTCATATTCGCGTCGCTGTTCCTGACGCTGAATATCATCAGAAGTATTTCAGAGATACTTGGTTAACAGCTTGTCGAGCTGATCGGCAAACGATTTTCGATCGGCCTGACTGAGTGCCGATGGTCCGCCGGTATCAACCCCACTGGAACGTAGCGACTCCATAAAGTCGCGCATGTTCAGACGCGCACGAATGTTGTCAGTCGTATGTAGCTCACCCCGGGGACTGAGGGCATACGCGCCCTTCTCTATAGCATCGGCCGCCAGGGGGATATCGCTGGTGATAACCAGATCGCCGGCAACGAGTCGCTTAACAATTTCGTTATCAGCAACATCGAAACCGGATGTGACCTGAATAAATTTGATGTGGCGTGACGGTGGAATTTTGATGAACTGGTTAGCGACCAGCGTGACCATGACCCCGGTGCGGGTCGCGGCCTTGAATAAAATTTCTTTGATCACCACCGGACAGGCGTCGGCATCAACCCAGATGTTCATTTCAGGTCACTTCGTTGAGACATTTAAGCAATCAGGATAATTTGTCGTCGGCCACATGGTATTTGGGATCTTCCATCATATTCACCTCAACCAGATCGCCGGCTTTG
The DNA here is from genome assembly GCA_029881035.1 of Gammaproteobacteria bacterium. Classification (GTDB taxonomy): domain Bacteria; phylum Pseudomonadota; class Gammaproteobacteria; order SZUA-229; family SZUA-229; genus LH-M37. The sequence continues at coordinate 4,032 of JAOUNI010000087.1, forward strand.
GTTAACAGCTCGGTACATTCAGGGCTTAAATGACGCAGGTGCAGTTTTTTACCCGCCTTGATGTATTTCTCGGCCAGGTTATCAATCGCTTCAATCGCTGAGTGGTCAGCCACGCGCGAGTTTTGAAACTCGATGATGACATCGTCCGGATCAGTGGCCGGATTAAACAGATCGAGAAAGTTTTTCACCGAGCCAAAAAACAGCGGGCCATTTAATTCATAAACACGTGAGCCGTTTTCCGCATCGTAACTTTTTACGTGAATGTGACTGGCGTGTTCCCATGCAAAGAACAATGCCGAGACGATAACACCGACGACAACAGCGACAGCAAGGTCAGTGAATACAGTAACACCGGATACCAGTATTAAAACAAAAGCATCGTTTTTCGGAATCTTGCCCATGATGCGCAGACTCGACCATTCAAACGTACCCAGTACCACAATGAACATGA
>JAOUNI010000011.1 GCA_029881035.1 Gammaproteobacteria bacterium
ACTGCGTGTATGAGAAAGTTTATTACCATCTTAAATACGATGATAAAGAACAAAACAGAATGGGCTTTTTAGTTAATTTTAATAGGTGTTGACATCACAGTCGCTTGTTAGGCGATTTTGATTTCAACTTTATAGTCCATTTAGATTATGAGGTAAGGAATATAAGTTTGTTTGTATTCTCCAGCTACCTCTGTCTGGTCTTATACCATAATTACGTAAAATGGCACAAAAAATAACCCATGTTGCTTTTGAAAACATGTAAGCAGATTTGAAATCTAACGAAGTGATTGGGGCTGTTTTTTTATCACCTTCAACCAAATGCATTATTGTATTTCTCATATTATGTAGTTTTTCTGCATAAGAAATAATATTTTTAGGTAAGTTTAGTTCAGTCGCTATCGCTTGAGGCGTACTGGTTTTATTTATAATGCTTTCGCATTTTAAATAATTACCTTTAGTTGATGAATTATTACAAGATAACCTATAGTAATTAGCAACACTTAACAGCCAGACATGAGAAAAAATTGTTGATGCCATTGCTTGTGTGTATTCTTCGCTTTCATATGCATTAAAATGCGTACGTGAAGTTAAGTACTCACCCTTTCCCCACGCTGGATCTTCATTTGTAATGTTTTTTACCCATTTGTGCTGTTGCTTTTTATTGTGGTTTTCCCATGCACCAGTTAGATGACGAAATGATATGTCCGCCATTCTTCGATTGTGGTCATCTTGAGTATCTAATGGCGCATGTATAGATGGTTTATGGAATTGCATTTTTATTTTTCTATTTTCGCCTAACAGTGTATTAGACAGAAAATTGGGTTTTCGGGGATAGGTGGATTTCTGTCTATTCCCTTGACGACTTACTGCCTTGTTAATTTGTGCAATTGTTTTACAGGAAATCATTATTTCTGGCAAGGAATTAACAATTATGTATGGTGCCATAACCCATTTCTGTGTAATTACATTGCAGAATCAGTAGATTACGGTGTGTAAGGGTGCGAGCAGGTAGTATGTGGAATCTGTCGAGCACTTCATCAAGAGCTTCCCGGAGACACGGTTACAGTTGATTTCTAGTGATGATTTGACTAATTGCCTCAAGGGGATAGGCAGAAAGTTGGATTGTCAAACATCCTCAATCCCACTCCAGTAAGTCTTCAACCTTTTTTCGGAAACAGGGAACTGGGTTTTCAATTCCTGGGCAAACAGTGAGACACGATATTCTTCCAGCATCCAGCGGTAATGTTCCAGTTGTGCTGAAACCAGATGCTGCTTTTCCAGCGTGTTGTGGCGTTTTAAATAAGCCTCCCATAAATCGGCGATGTGTAAACGGGGCTGGCGATCACGACTGGCATCACCACGGGCTTTTTCCATGCGTTTGTTAATGGCAGTCAGGTAACGTGGGTAGTGTTTTAACCATTGCTTATCAATGCATGTTAAAAAATGTGCCGGGAATAAATAACTGAGCTGGTTCTGGATGTCGGAAACAATATCGAGCAGTGACAGCGGCGGGTTTTTCAGGGCTTTTTTCAGGTCTTTATATTGATCAAGAATGTTTGTCAGTAGCTGGCACCATTCGGTTGCTGCTTTCATTAGTTCACTTCGACCGGATTCAAGTGCGATTTCGAAATCTGACTGACTGTGGATAGGCTTTTGCATGCAGCACTGTTCGATGACAACATGCAGGATGTCCTGCTTCAGTTCATCGCAGCGACCGAAGTCGGTATATTTGAGGCACAGGGTTTGTATGTGGGGGATGTTGTTTTTCAGATGTTTGATCTGTTGCGGCAGCGCATTGATAAACATCTGCCTCAAGCCTTTTAGTGTCTCTTCATCGGCAAGATGTTTTGAATTAATGAGTTTCAGGCCAACTTTGTTGCCATTGACGACCAGTGCGGGATAGGCTTTTATTTTTACTCCGTGCTGTTCGATTTCAATGATCTGGTCGAGCAGGTCAATCGCCTCTGTGCCAACTTCGTCCTGTTCAATGCTGTGCTTTTTATTTTCGGATGGCTGCGCAGCATTGAGCGGAACAGGACGGGGCTGATCGGTCTGGACGGAGCCATCATGGCTTAATTGTTCTTTTAAAGCGGGCAGGTCACGGCTTTCGCGGATCATTTTTCCATTGCTATCGATCACACGGAAATTCATAAACAGGTGGCTATCAATCAGCTCGGTGCGCCATGCATCGTAGGGGATCTCCACGCCGGTCATTTGCTTGAGTTGTTTGGTCATGGCCGTGGTCAGCGGAGAGTTCGACACTTCCAGCGCTTCCATGCAGGCGTCGGCAAAATTCGGTGCCGGTACAAAGTTGCGGCGGATTGATTTCGGCAGCGAGCGTAGCAGCGCAATCATTTTTTCCCGTAACATGCCGGGCACCAGCCATTCGCAGCGTTGCGCATTGATGGCGTGCAGGGCTGCGACTGGCGTCGTCAGCGTGATGCCGTCACGATGGTGGTTAATGTCGAAGTGATAATCGAGCGGGTAACTGACCTCGTTCATGTCCAGATGATCAGGGAACTGTTCGCTGCAGACGTGGCTGGCGTCCTGTCGCATCAGGTCCTGTTCGCTGAGCAGCAGGTGCTTTAATTGTGCAGGATCATTTTTTCCGCATTGCTTCAGCCAGGTTTCAAGTAAAACACCGTTGTGTATATGTTCGGGAATCCGTTCGTCATAAAACTGAAACAAAATGGCATCATCGACCAGAATGTCCTGCCGCCTCGATTTGGCTTCGAGCTTTTCCAACTGCGCGATTAGCTTGCGGTTATGGTTAAAAAAATCTGCCTTGCAGTCGAAGTCCTGCTGCACCAGTGCCGACTGGATAAATATTTCGCGTGATAGTTTCGGGTCAACCTTGCCGTAATTAACATTTTTTTCCGGATTGATAATCAGGCCGTAAAGGCTGGTCTGCTCTGAGGCGACCACCTGCGCCGGGCGTTTTTCCCAGTGCGGGTTGCTGTAACTGCGTTTTAACAGGTGCGGGGCTTTTTGTTCGATCCACTCCGGTTCTATTTTTGCATTGGTGCGGGCGAACACGCGCGAAGTCTCGACAATTTCTGCCGCCATGAGCCATTTGGGTGCGTTTTTAAATAAGCCGGAGCCCGGAAAGATTTGAAACTTTTTATTGCGCGCGCCCAGGTATTCGTTGTTTTCCTGTTTGAGGCCGAGATTGCCGAGCAGGCCGGTTAACAGGGCGCGGTGGATGGCATCATAATCACCCGTGCTGTTGTTGAAGGAGATGTTCAGTTCCTGCAACATTTTTTTTACCTGTCTGTGGGTGTCGATCCACTCGCGGATGCGCAGCCAGGACAAATAATTCTGCGTACACCATTTGCGCAACTGGTTGTTCGAGAGCGTTTTATTTTGTGCATGGAACTCATCCCACAGGTTGAGATAAAAAATAAAATCGGACTTCACGTCTTTCCAGGGCTGGTGCTTCTGATCAGCCGCCTGCTGTTTGGCCAGGGGGCGTTCTCTCGGGTCCTGCGTCGCCAGTGCGGCGATGATGATCAGTACTTCGTTGAGTGATGATTCTTTTTCGGCCTCAATTAACATGCGCCCCAGCTTCGGATCAATCGGCAGGCGCGCGAGTTTTTTACCGATGCCGGTGAGTTTTCTTTTTGCATCAATGGCGCCGAGTTCGAACAACAGTTTGTAGCCGTCGCTAATTAAACGCTCATCGGGCGCTTCAACAAAAGGGAAGTCATCAACATGGCCGAGCTGCAGGTTTTCCATTTGCAGTATCACGGCGGCCAGATTGGTGCGCTGAATCTCGGGCGGGGTGAATTCAGCACGCGCGTTGAAGTCTTCCTCGTCATAGAGCCGGATACAGATGCCATTGGAGACACGGCCGCATCGTCCCTTGCGCTGGTTGGCCGAAGCCTGTGATATTTTTTCTATCGGCAGTCGCTGAATTTTGCTGCGCCATGAATAACGTGATATGCGCGCCAGTCCGGTGTCGATGACATATTTGATGCCAGGTACGGTGAGCGAGGTTTCGGCCACGTTGGTGGCAAGAATAATTCTGCGCTGGCTGGAGCCCTTGAAGATTTTGTTCTGTTCACTGGCAGAGAGCCGGGCCAGCAGCGGCAGAATTTCGGTATGTTGTAGATGCTGTTTTTTCAGCGCCTCGGTGGTTTCCCGGATATCACGCTCGCCGGAGAGAAATACCAGAATATCACCGCGATCAATTTTGGTGGTTTCCAGCACCGCATCAACAATGCCCTGCTGCATATCTTTGGGATCGTTGTCTTCGTCGTCATCATTCGTTTTATGTAATGGGCGATACCAGACATCGACCGGATAAGTGCGCCCGGAAACATTAATGATTGGTGCATTGTTGAAGTGTTTAGAAAAGCGTTCCGGGTCAATCGTCGCTGAAGTGATGATCACTTTCAGGTCGCGGCGCTTCTCTATCAGCTGCTTGATGTAGCCGAGCAGGAAATCAATATTGAGGCTTCGTTCGTGTGCCTCGTCGATGATGATGGTGTCGTACTGGTTCAGGTACGGATCATGGTGGCACTCGGCGAGCAGGATGCCATCGGTCATCAGCTTGATGTAACTGTGTTCGCTGGTCTGGTCGGAAAAGCGGACTTTGAAGCCGACCTGCTGACCGAGTTCGGTGTTTAATTCTTCGGCAATGCGTGTCGCCACCGAGCGCGCCGCCAGTCGTCGCGGTTGGGTATGGCCAATCAGGCCACGCACACCCAGACCCAGTTGCAGGCAGATTTTGGGCAGCTGTGTGGTTTTGCCCGAGCCGGTTTCACCGCACAGGATGGTGACCTGGTTGGCTTTGATCGCCTCCAGAATTTCATCGCGCTTCTGGCTGATGGGCAGTTCTTCGGGAAAGCTGAGCGCCGGGCTCTGTTGCTGGCGAAGCCTGGCCTGTTCGACTGACCGTTCCAGATCATCGGCGAGTTTTTTTAATGCTTTATCAAAGCCCTGTTTATCGCCATTTTTCTGAAGTTGACGCAGCCGCCGGTAAAAGCCCTGACGGTCTTTCAATATGCAACAATCCAGTTGTTGAAAATAGGTCTGTAGGGCGGGTGTAGTCATGAATGGCGTAAAAGTGTCACAGGCAGCGTATTATGCGGTCGTGGCTGAGAGATGCAAGTGTATAGGTGCGATGATCAGCAATGACAAAGCAGGGTGATTCCGCTATTCTAGCTTCGACCTTTTATATGGTCAGAGTTCACAATAATAAACAGCTGTTTAGCAGCATGATGAGGGAGAAAGGTTATGCAGGATCTATTTGGTCTGATTTTTAATTTCTGGGTAGGCTTCGCGGTTCTGGCGGTGGTCCTGGCCAAAACCTCAATCAAGTTTGTGCCACAGAATCGTGCCTACGTGGTCGAGCGCTTTGGTAAATACAACAAAACCATGGTCGCGGGGCTGAATTTTCTGCTGCCGTTCTTCGATAAAGTTGCTTATGACCGCTCATTGAAAGAGCAGGCCTTTGACGTGCCCAGCCAGTCGGCGATTACCCGGGATAATATTTCCCTGGTGGTCGATGGTGTGCTCTATCTCAAGGTGCTGGATCCCTACAAAGCCTCCTACGGTGTCGATGATTATGTTTATGCCGTGACCCAGCTGGCACAAACCACCATGCGTAGTGAGATTGGCAAGATCGAGCTTGATAAAACCTTCGAGGAACGCGAGGTTTTGAATATTAATATTGTGGCATCGATCAATGAGGCCGCGGGCCCGTGGGGTGTGCAGGTGTTGCGTTATGAAATCAAGGATATCGAGCCGCCGCGTACCGTGCTCGAAGCGATGGAACGCCAGATGAAAGCCGAGCGTGAAAAACGCGCGGTGATTCTGGAATCGGAAGGTGAGCGTCAGTCGGCAATCAACGTCGCTGAGGGTAATAAACAGGCGATCGTGCTGGCGGCCGAGGCGGACAAGGCGCAACAGATTCTGCGCGCCGAAGGTGAGGCGCAGGCGATTATTGCGGTGGCTGATGCCAAAGCCAGGGCGCTGGAAGTGGTCGGTAATATTGCGATTGAAGAGAGAGGCCAGAAAGCCATTCAGCTGGATCTGGCTGGGCAGGCGATTGCTGCAAAAGCCGCCATCGCCAAAGAGTCTTCGGTGGTGCTGCTGAGTGATGAGAAAACCAGTGCAGCAAACATTGTGGCCGAGGCGATGACGATTATTAATTCGCTGAACAGGAATAAACCGGGTGGTGCCGCATGATTGAGTATATTCAGACGCATCAATCCGGCTTCTGGATTGCGCTAGGTTTTTTGCTGCTGGCAACCGAAGTGCTGGTGTTTGGTTTTACCACCATTATCTTTCTGTTCGCGGGTATCGGCGCACTGGTCACTGGACTGTTGATGAGCGTCGGCATCCTGCCCGAAACCTGGATCGCAGGTGTTGCCAGTTTTGGTATATCAACAGGTGTCACCAGCATAGTGTTATGGAAGCCGATGAGAAAAATGCAGGACGATCATACCCCTGCGCAGAGCCATAGCAGCGATCTGATTGGTTATCAATTTGTGCTACAGGAAGACATCAGCCTGATGAGCTCAGGCAGTCACCGCTATTCTGGGGTGGACTGGAAGATCGAGCTGGATCCAAGTGCCGATGCTGATAGCCTGTCTTCAGGTCAGCGTGTCGTCGTGGTTTCGGTCGATGCGGGTATTTTCAGGGTAAAAGCAGCTTAGTTTCGATGGTAGTGTGATCAGGCCTCAAAATCCCTGATGACACCGGTGACCACGCCCAGAACCTGTACTTCTTCATTCTTCAGGCGAATCGGTTCCATCTCCGGATTAGCGGGTTGCAGGCGGATGCCATCCGCTTCGATATAGAATTTTTTCAACGTTACCTGCTCACCATTGATGAGCGCGACCACTGACTGGCCATTTTCGGCCCACTCGCGTTTTTCAACAATGATAATGTCACCATCCTGGATATTGTCATCAATCATTGAGTGGCCAGTGACTTTCAGTGCATAGGTGTTTTTACGCACCATATTAGCAGGGACTTTGATGCGTTCATCCTGCTCAACACGTTCAATGGGCTGGCCAGCAGTGATAGTGCCCAGTAAAGGAATTTCGACCATCTGACTCGATTCACTGTCGATTTCATCCAGAGCATCTATCCAGACAGGGCGTTTATTTTTAGGTATTAATAAACTGAGGTTATTCATTGTTATTATTCTTGTTAATGAGTTAGAAAAAGAATATAGATGATATGACTACTAAAATCACGACTTATATGCATAATTATTTAGCGTGCAGAAGATAACAATGAGGGAATAAAAATGAATGATTTAATGAAGTGTGATGATACGGGTAAATTGATCTTGCGTCTGACGCTAGGCATATTGATGCTATTTCATGGTGTGGCAAAAATTCAAAGCCCCAGCATTGTTGAGTTTTTAGCAGGCAGTTTGTCTACCAACGGATTGCCTTCTTTTTTTTCTTACGGGGTGTATATCGGTGAATTGCTCGCACCTGCATTGATTATACTGGGCATTTTTACTCGATACGGTGCAATGCTTATCATCATTAATATGTTATTCGCCATTCTTCTGATGCACAGTGGTGAGATTTTTGCGTTATCACAGCATGGCGGCTGGAAACTTGAGCTGCAGGGGTTCTATTTATTTATTGCTGCAGCAATCGTATTTTTAGGCAGTGGTCGGTATGCAATAAAGCCTGATTAGTTGTGCTATATAAAAACACCTGTTTCCTTTGCTCATAAGGAAACAGGTGTTTTTATTTTTTATTTAACGGTTTTCCGCCAGCGTTTGTAATCAGTGTCGGTATTGTATAAGTCCTGAAGAGCAATCCCGATCTGATAAGTGCCAGGTTCTTCGGCTGACTTGCACCAGCGTACTTTTCCAGATAAAAAGAATTTATCAGGATCATCTTTAAGCGCTATCGACATGTCGATGGTGCTATCCGGTTCCAGTGCAGTAGTCAGCATGATGCGCAGGCCGGATGAGGAAATATCAATGGTAGAACCTTTCAACCTTTTGCCTAACAGGCCTGGATTCTGAGAACTGAAAACAATGGTCAGGCTTAATGCTTCCTGTTGAAGATGGCGACTCTCGGATCGGCGATTGATATTATCAGACATAGTGTTGACTCTTCCTTTACTGAAACTGTTTTGATATGTTATTAAATATTTAAAAAAGGCGATAATTACCGCAGGATTATTGCACGTATTCTGAGATTAATAAACCGCGCATCTATTTAGCGTGTCCAGAAAATCATGCTAATTTTAAAAATGTTTATAGTTTGTAAGGAGTGATTATGGCATCGACATTACCTGAAATGCATTTAATACCGACTGAGTTACAGTCAATTATAGATCTGGTCAGAACTCATAACCGTGAAATTGCGGCAAAGCTCGATGATTCTTATCATGCGGCCAGTTTTAATGTTACTTTTAATCCGGGACATGTGTGTTTTATCAATAAAGAACTCACACATGAAGAAGCTGCTCAAGTGCAGGAGTGGCTACTGTATGCAGAAACCAAAGGTGATACAGCAGATGAAGTCAGGTATTTTGGTCAGCTGGTCGATGCCTGGCGTCCTATCTCAGGTAAACATTTGTGAGAGTCATTATTGAGCTATTACTGTACAGTAACGACAATACTGTATAGTCAGGGTTGATTTGAATTCGTCTATATACCTTCCTCGATTTCCCGCTTTAATGCATTCGCCATGGCGATACCGCTGGCGTAACGTTTTTCTGGATCTTTCTGTAACGCCTTATTAATGATGCGCGAAGCACTCGCAGGTAAGTCAGCTCGTAAGTCTTTTACGGGTCTATGTTTTTCATTGGCTATTTTATAAGCCAGATTGCCCAGACTATCACCGCTGAATGGAAGTTTGCCGGTTAATAATTGATAAAAACTAATGCCCAGAGAATAGATATCGGCTCGTCCATCAACATGCTTACCGGTAATCTGCTCCGGCGACATATAAGAAGGGCTGCCCAAAAAACTACCAGTTTTTGTTTTAACCGAATCAGTAATGCGCGCAATGCCGAAGTCGGTAATTTTCACACGTTGGTCTTCCGGGTTATACATAATATTGCCGGGTTTGATATCGCGATGAACAATATTTTGTTTGTGCGCGTAATCCAGGGCTGTGGCGACCACCAGAATAATGCGATAAACCTCATTCACGGGCAGTAATTTTTCCGATTGAGTAAAATCAGACAGAGGTACGCCTGCCGCATAGTCCATGGCGATAAAAGCAAAGTCATGCTCTTCGCCGACATCATAAACAGTGACAATATCACTGTGACTCAACCGTCCAGCCGCCTCGGCTTCACGGAAAAAACGTGATTTAACGGTTTTTAATTCTTTGGCTGTAAATTGCGTGTAATCGAGTGTTTTGATGGCAACCTTGCGATTTATTTTTGGGTCTATACCGAGATAGACTACGCCCATAGCGCCACGACCTAATTCTCTTTCAATTTTATAGCGACCAAATTCAGGCATTTCCATTTGTGACATGACTAACGTTTTCTGTGCCTGGACAGGTGATGAAATATGAGAAGGTGTTTCTGATATGCCAATAATGGAGTGAAGACGCTTCTCTATGTCTTTATAATTTTTACGCCGAGTATTTATTTCCGAATAAATTTGTAAAGCTCTATCATATTTTCGTTTGCGTTCAAAACGTAAACCAATTTCATATAAATCTGATAAGACTTCATCGTCAGCGTTACATTTTAACAAACTGGTAATAGCTGTCTCATAATCGCCCTTTTCGTATTGGTAGTGGCCCAGCTGAAACCAGGCGTTATGCTGTTTCTGTAATAGGTTATTTAAAATTTCCTTGCCCGATAAATAAACATAAACAGCCAGCTGACCGATCAGCATTAGCAATAGAATATTGATGGTAGGCCACCATATTCCCTTGAGGATCAACAGTACCGGTTGCGCAGAAACAATGCCCATGATCAGGAAGGCACCTAGAAACAGGCCACTTTGTTTTGAAAACAGGGGTAATAGCCATAACAGGTAAATAGAAACCAGTGCCAGCAGCAGTGGCAGCAACCACCAGCTTTTAGCGGGTGTGTAATATGTTGCGTTGGCCTGTAGGCTGCTGATTGAATCAGCCAGAATCTGAAGCTGATTAATGTCCTGAGCAATTAGTACTATCTTATTTTTAAAATAAACGCCTGGTTTATCAGATGCAGATTCGAGAGAGAGGAGATCTATTTCTGTATGGCGTCCAGTTAGTGAGGAAAAATAGCTAAACACTTTACCCGAAAGATTGGCATGAATTTGCGATGCATCAAGTTCAATCAGACCATTTTCACTCCAGTGTAATTTTTTACTGTTTTGGAATCGACTAAATACGGCAAGACTTAAATCGGGTAGAGTAAAAGCTCTGACTTCGTCATACCAGATTAAAGCCTGTTCATTTGATATGTGTAAATCAAAAGGGTAAACACGATAAGGCAGTTGAGTGTTGGTCAGTCTAAAAGTTTGTGCCTCTGGTAAAAATAATGATGGAATATATTTCCGCCAACCATCTTTATAGAGCAATGTTTCGTTATAGGTAATATTGTTTTGCTGTTGTGGTGAGCTGTTATATTGAGTTAAGAATACATGCTGGTTTTCCAGCATCCACGCAAGCTTGTTTCGTTCACCCTCAGTAGGTTGCCATTTTGTCACTTCATCTTTGTTGTCAGAAGTTGATGAGGGTTTCTTCTTACCAGTATCAGTTCCTTCTTCATCAAGTTGTACATAATCCATTTGTGGGAAATCATCACTGAGCCAGACAATTTCTGCTGCATCTGATTTTTTTAACTTACGTAAAAGGAAGCGAAGTTCACGTATCCCCTGGGGTGTTTGCAGGTGTGCATCGTCCAGTTGTATTGTACGAATGTCGCTTGATTGTGTTTTTGTGGGCAATAAATAACTGGCAAAGCGAAACATCTGCGCATCCAGCCAGCGAATATTGCTATTCTGTGATATCAACAATGTCATCATAAAACAGATGACTATGAATAGAGAAAAATAAAGTCGACGATGCTGATTCAATGGGAAACCTGTGGTGTAATACAGCCTTAAAGCCAGTTAAGTATAGTATAGCTATACATTTTGTCATCAAGATAAAAGCTTGATAAGTTATTTGTTAGTTGCTAATGTGGTATCGGTTGATGTGATATAAAGCATAACCATCTGCCACTAAATAATAAAATTACTTCAAGCTAATATATCAAATGGTAGCCATTAATATCCGGCTACATCTAAAGCTCATAATTAATAAAATAAGTTAATAAGCACATGCTAACGCATGGAGGTTGTTATGTCATTTTCAGAAATTATGTCCATTTGGTGGCCAGCTCAACCCGGTGTATCAATATTGATCTGGTCAATTGTTATGATTTTATTGATGTGGATGGCTCGTACACCTGCACACAGAACTATTAGAAGTTTTAGTCTGGTTATCCGTAATGCCATGCGAATGGCAGCGCACTCAGTCACTGCAATTGAACGCCGCTTGCTTGAACGTAACAGGGAGGTTCTGTTAACTACAGGCCTGCAAGAAACCGAACGATATATTGAGCGTGAATTTCAGCGTGTAGAAGATGTAGTTACCCGTGATTTAAGTGGCTACCCCTCATTGCAACGTGATTTGAAAGAACAGATTATAAAGATTGACGAAGATTATCGTGAGTCGGCAGAAGTCCCGCCAGTACCAAAAAATTATATAGATGCCATTGAAGCTGTAAATAAAATTAATAGCAATGGTGATTCAATGGTGTCCAATATCCTCAAAGCAATTCATGCTACGATGAAACGTAATTGCGAAAAAGAGACAGCTGAGTATCGTCGTTCAAGCAAGCAACGCCATAAACTGCTAAAAGTGATGATGCCCTATTGGCGAAATTTGAGTAAAACTCTGGAGAGTGTTGAAAGAAAAATCGTTGGTCTTGAAGAACGCTCAAAAGTTATTGATGCTCAAATAGAAAAATACGAACAGATAATGGCAAAAACGAGTCTGGCTGAAAGAGTATTGACTTCATCATCAATGACACAGTTTTTCACCTCAGGCCTGGTATTAGTCATTGCGTTATTGGGCGCTTATGTCAATTTTCAGTTAATTGCGCTACCTATGTCAGAAATGGTTGGTGGTGCCAGTCGGTTGGGGCCAATGCGGGCATCGGACGTGGCGGCACTGGTGCTGGTATTTTTTGAGATAGTGCTGGGTCTATTTCTGATGGAGGCTTTTCAGATTACCCGGCTGTTTCCGATTATCAGTGCGCTTAATGACAAGCTACGGAAGAATATGGCGTTGATTGCATTTATATTCCTGTTTATTTTTGCTGGCGTTGAATCATCATTGGCCTACATGCGAGACCTGCTAGCAGCTGATCGCGAAGCATTGACACAATCATTAGCTGGAGTGGCAGTAGTTGCTCCAGAGTTTCGCTGGATTACTACAGTAGGGCAAATGGTTATGGGTTTCATTTTACCTTTTGCATTAATGCTGGTGGCGATCCCTTTAGAATCATTTGTACATTCACTAAGAACAGTTATAGGCATGGTCGGCGTTTTTCTGTTGCAGATGCTTGCTTTCTTTATCAGGCAGCTGGGTAGTCTTTCCAGTAATGTGGGTTACATCCTGCTAAATGTTTATGATCTGATTATTTTTATACCACTGAAAATAGAAGAAATGGTCGGCAATAAAAAATCGAAATCAGTAGTCGATATTAAAGATGCAGTTTCATCGATGACAAGTTAACAGGTGGACGTTATGAAAAACACAATATTAAATAAAATATCGAAACTAATTATTCTAATGGTATTTTCTGTACTGCCTGCCTGCTCTGGTGGTGGATCGCATGCAACCTCAGTTGTGTTGTTGCTGGATACGTCAGGCACTTATACTAACGAGCTGGAAAAAGCTCAGTCAATAATCAATTATATTTTGGGTACACTAAGTAGTGGCGATTCCTTTACTGTGGCTCGCATAGATAGTGGTAGTTTCAGTGAGAAGGATATCGTTGCAAAAATGACTTTTGATGACAGGCCGTCAGCGGCCAATTCACAGAAGCGTACTTTTCAGGCTGCTATTAATAAAATGGTAGCCGAGGTAAAAAGCAGTACTTATACTGATATTAGTGGTGGCATGTTGCAGGCAATAGAGTTTCTCGAAGAATCGGGTGCAGGCAATCGGCATGTATTTGTGTTCTCGGATATGAAAGAAGAAATCCCGGAGGGGCATATACGTGATTTCCCAATTAATTTTGCCGGGGTGACTGTTACTGCATTGAACGTGACCAAACTACGTTCAGATAATGTTGATCCACGTGAATACCTCGATAGATTAGCTGACTGGAAGAGTCGGGTTGAATCGAATGGTGGTGCATGGCGTGTGGTGAATGATCTTGAGCGCATAGAGGGGTTGCTGCAAAACGACTAGGTTTTTCTGAATCGTTTTGTTTGTGGGGTAGCAGAATTTCTAGTGTGTCGATTGAAAGTTTAATTAAGTAGAATTAATGATCTGATTAAGCAAGGCAAGTTAGATGTTGATTGCTCAGCGGAGTGGTTGTGTGGCGGCAATAAAATATTTCGGGAAGTTGACTGTAGCTGTTTTCAAATTGCAGTTGTTCAAGTTTTTTATGTTGCCATTACGAATGGGAGCCAACTTTCTACAACCAGATATTTATGTGGGTTTGCTTATTATTTAACTATTTCGCGCCAGCGTTTGTAGTCAGTTTCTGTATTCATTATTGCATGAAGAACAACGCCTGCCTGATAGGTGTCTTCCGCTTCGATTACACGACACCAGCGTACCTTGCCGGATAAAAAGAATTCACTGGGATCATCCTTAAGTTCTATCGACATATTAATTGTGCTATCTGCGGGTAACGCGCTGCTTAATTTGATTCGTAGGCCTGTAGCGGAAATATCAACGGTAGAGCCATTAAGTTTTTTACCTAGTAGCTCAGGATTACGAGAGGTAGAGATAATAGTCAGGCTTAATACTTCCTGTTGATCACGACGAGTACTAATTCTACGGTTATTCTGATCAGGCATGGAGTTTATTCTTCAGGTAATGAAACAGTTTTTATTGTTATTTACGTTTGTAATATTATTATAAATATAGTGGTATTTATACACGATAGATTAATTTTAACAATATAATTTGTAGGTTAATGTATGCTTTTTTCTGGATGACTCTGAGCTTGATCATGCTACATCTGTAATACGTTGACTGTTTCCCCCCATAATTGACTAATTTGTTTTTGCGCTATATCGGGTGCACCGCTACTCCAGAATTCATCTTTGCCGGGTACTGTATTTGTTGTTAATAAAGACGCATTGTCTAAACGTCTGGCGGCCTCTTTGGCAACTGCAAGATCGGTATTTATTATTTCTACATTGGGGCCTGCTATTTTTTTTATACTCTGTTCTAAATAAGCGTAATGTGTGCAGCCAAGTACAATATTGTCAGCACCCCTGGCCAGGAGAGGAGAGACATATTCTTTAATGAGTTGTTCGGTGATATCGCTGTCCAGGTTCAGCGCTTCAACCTGTTCCATTAAACCGGGGCAGGGCTGAACTTCTATTTTTACATGGGTGGAAAAGCTGTTGGCCAAAGCGTTGAATGAAGTGCTTTTGAGAGTCTGTGTTGTCGCCAGTACACCAATAATGCCGCTTCTGGTTTTAAATGCCGCAGGCTTAACACCGGGTTCAACACCCACAATGGGAATTGAATAATTAGCGCGAAGCTGTTTTATCGACGAAACGGTTGCTGTGTTGCAGGCGATCACCACCGCCTTGGCATTTCGTTCTAACAGGAATTCAATGATTGAGGATGATCTCTGGTAAATATACGACTCTGATTTGTCACCGTAGGGCGCATGAGCAGAATCAGCGATATACAGCAGGTTTTCATTGGGCAGTATTTCCCGGATTCGCCGTGCTATCGATAAGCCGCCGATGCCAGAATCAAAAATTCCAATAGGATTTGCATTAATCATAAATTGCAGTGATGCCATAGAGGCCTAACAGCTTGGTGAAGACTTCGGTCAGAAAAACAGGCCAGGTGACGATTTCTCTGTGCCTTCGCGGTTAGCGCATCTTACACGTTTAATAGTGCATTTTCCTTAACATCATTTTGATTGAATACACCTTTATCCAGTACCCAGCCGGTGACCAGTTTGGCGGGGGTGACATCGAAGGCGGGATTGTAGACAGGGGCATTTTTCGGCGTCCAGTGGCATTCGCCGGAGCTGCCGCTGACGCCTCTGACGCCTCTGACTTCCTGCGCATTTCTCTGTTCGATGGGGATGTCGCGGCCATGACCACAATTGGGGTCGATGGTGGTGACCGGGGCGACGACGTAAAACGGGATCTGGTGATAGCTGGCCAGCACAGCCAGAGCGTAGGTGCCGACTTTGTTGGCGAAGTCGCCGTTGGTGGCGATGCGGTCGGCGCCGACGAAGATGATATCGACTTCGCCTGCGGCCATTAAGCTGCCAGCAACGTTGTCGCAGATCAGCTGGTAGGGCACACCGGCTTTTTCCAGCTCCCAGCTGGTCAGGCGGCCGCCCTGTAATAATGGCCGGGTTTCATCAACCCAGACCTTGATGTTCTTGCCCTGCTGATGAGCAGTGGTGATGACGCCGAGCGCGGTGCCGACACCGGCGGTGGCGAGGCTGCCGGTATTGCAGTGGGTCAGGATGCGTGCATTCGGTTTTACCAGTGCGGCGCCGTGTGCCGACATCGCGGCGCACAGTCTCACATCTTCTTCAAAAATGGCCACGGCTTCATCGCTGATGGTTTTAGCCAGCGCGCCCTGATCGACTTTGTTTTGCAGGCGATCGAGGTAGTTCATCAAATTCACGGCGGTCGGGCGAGCGGCGCGCAGTTTGGCGATCAACTCGGTCAGTTGTAATTTGTCAGCCCCCTGTTCGGCAATGTGGCCGACCCAGAGCGAGGCGGCGATGCCGATCAGGGGCGCACCGCGGATCGCCAGCCCCTGAATCAGCGAGACCAGATCATCGGCGTGTGTACACACCTGCCAGTCTTCTTCGGCGGGCAGCCGGCGCTGGTCGAGTACGTGCAGCTGGCCGTTTCGATAACGTAGGCTGGTAGCGAGTAAATCTTGCATGTTTAGTTGTCGAGTGTCGGAAAGTTTTTGGCGATGTCATCGCCGGTAAAGTTGGCGACCCAGCCTTCCGGATTATTGAATAACCGGATCGCGGTAAACACCGGGTTCGGTCCCATGTCGAACCAGTGCCGGGTATTGGCGGGCACCGAAATCAAATCATCCTTTTCACACAGCAGGGCATAAACCTTGTCAACGAGATGGACGACGAACAGGCCATGGCCACGTACGAAGAAACGTACTTCGTCTTCGCTGTGGGTATGTTCGGCAAGAAATTTTTCGCGGAATTCTTTTTTCTGTGGATGCGCCGGGTTCATGCTGACGACGTCATAAGACTGAAAGCCCTGCTCTGCAACCAGTCGATCAATCTCGTTTTTGTAAGCGGCAAGTATAGTGTCATTGTCGGCGTCGGCGGCCAGAGGCTGATTTGCCTGCCAGCGTTCAAAACGCATACCTGCCTGCTGCAGTTCGGTGGCGATGCTGGTGAAATCCTGCGTCACCAGCAGTGGTTTCTCGGGTGCATTTTCTGCATAAATGGTGAGCTGGCTCATACTTTTATAACCTGAATAAATTTAAAAGTTAATCTCGTTAAAGTTATGCGCAATGGCATGTGTGCCAGTGATCATATTCGGTTCGCGCAGCAGTTGTATCGTCTGCATACCGGCCTGGGCGGCGGCGTCCAGTTCTTCGACGATGTCGGATAAAAATAGAATATCCTGCGCCGGCATCGCCAGTTCGGTAACAATATTTTGGTACGATTGTACTTCGCGTTTATGGCCGATGCGGGTGTCGAAATAACCTTTGAATAATTTGGTCAGATCACCCGCATCACTATAACCAAAAAGCAATTTCTGCGCGGCTACCGAACCGCTGGAATAAACGTACAAGCTTATGCCCTGGGCAAACCATTTTTTTAGATTCGGTTTGACATCATCGTAAACATGGCCGGTAAATGCGCCGTTTTCATAACCATGCTGCCAGATCAGACCCTGCAGGGCTTTCAGCGGTGTTGCCTTGTTATCGTCTTTGATCCACTGCAACAGGGTTTCGATTAAAACTTCAACGTCAGCATTCGGTTGATTGATGAGCTGACGAATTTCCTGCAAAAGTGAAACGACCGCGGCATCGTTTTGATATTCGTGCACATAAGTCGGCAGTTGTTTGCTGGCATAAGGAAATAATTCTTTATGCACAAAATCAATTGAGGTGGTAGTACCTTCGATGTCAGTGACAATAGCGCGGATATTCATTTGTGTTCCCGTAATTTTTCCTGCCAGGCGCAGGCGAATAAAAACTCAAGCCCTTCGACATGGCGCCGGGCTTCTGCCAGATCTGTGCCCCAGGCGTATAAACCGTGACCACGTACCAGCAAGCCCGGTTGCGTAATTGAATTTTGTGCCCAGCGCTGTTGCACACATTCTGCCAGCGCCGTCATGTCCTGATCATTATCGAAAATGGCGATGCTGATTTCATCTTCATGCGTGAGATTACCGGCTAGCGCTTTCTGCATTTCGAAGCCCTGCAAATGCAGATCACCTTCAGTGGCACGAGATAGAACCGTCGACGTTACCGAATGGGTGTGAAGCACTGCACCGATGCTGGCATCCAGTTGATATAAACAGGTATGCAAAGCCAGCTCGGCGGAAGGCCGTAGTGCAGGGTCGAGCGCCCGGCCGGACAGATTACAGACCATCAGGTCGTCGGTATTCAGCTTTGTTTTATCCCGACCGGATTGCGTGATCAGGCAATGCGCTTTATCCAGTCGCACCGAAAAATTCCCGCCGGTGGCCGGTGCCCAGTCACGCGCGCCCAGAAAGTGGCAGACCTCGACTAATGCCTGTGCCTTTTCGGGAAAAGCGGTCGGTGTGAATTGTTTGGCTGACATAATCTTTGATTGTTAAATAATGTGCGGGTATCTTAAAACATATTAACGGCAGAGGTCATTATCGTGACTATTCTTACCGGCATTAATCTTTTTGTGTGCCAAACCAGAAGTCGGTACTTTTTTCTAGAAATTCATCGAAGCGCATGTAGTGCGAACCATCACAGGAAAAATTCAGCCCGACCATGCCATTGATGAGGTTCAGGGAACCGGCTCTTAAATAAATATTTTCATCAGCAAAACGTAGCCTGCGAAAAAGTTCGAATACCGGCATAATTTTGTCCGCAGGCACGATGGCTCTTTCGTGATAGGCATGGCGTGGATAGGCCAGGCAAATATCCGGGTCGATCAACTCATCAATGCTTAAAATCCGGTAACTGAATGGATCTTCGATCAGCCACAGCGTGGCGCGGCTGCTGGAAAAATGCAGCTTGCCGTGAAACACGCCATGCTCGCTCATCAATTCGCTGATGATTGGGATGACTTCATCAAGATGTTTGTCCATCTCGCTGTCAGCACGCTGTTGGCGCATCACCGCACTGCGAATCGCCGGGTCACCTTTTATCTGTCGCCAGTTATTCGGCTCCTGATAGATTTCTTTGATTCCGGGTAATTCTCTTAAATCAAAATCTGCGCCGAGAAAGCCGACCCGTTCACCCGCTTCATTGCGTATCACCTGAATAGCGGTAAATGACGGACGTTTTTTATTGCGGCTGATGTAAGCATCCGATAATTTAAAATCTGTAGTGCCAATAATGCCTTCCATATAAGGCCGGTCCATCCGATCACGTCCAAAATGTGAATCATCTTTACCGGTTTGAGTAACGTTATCTGTTATTTGTACACCATCGGAATTTAATATGTAAAGATGTTTACAGAATGAGAGTTCGGGTAACGTATCAGTTAGTAATGAATCCAGTGCTTCGCGATCTTTCAGTAGTGGTACTGATCTTAAAGCCAGCTCGTGCATTTCTTCAGCCAGCATAGCTGTAAGTTTCTCACGTTGTGTGCGAATGGTATTTTTAAGATTGCTGCTGCTCATGGGGCTATTGTAGCTGAAAAAATAAAAGCTTTTTATCGCGTTCAAATTTGAATGGCTCAAATTTGAACGCTCGTAGTTTTTGTAGGCCAGGCACGCGGTCTGTGGCTACGCAGTTGTTAAATAAATTGGGGTGCGAGGGTAGGTAAAAAGCTTGCACACCCTACGTGGATTTAATATCAGATGATGGAGTTAGCGCAATCAACACGGTTTCGGCCACCATGTTTGGCCAGGTATAGAGCTTTGTCAGCAGTATCAATAATCTCTTTTTCAGATGTGCCGTGCTCTGGGTAGTTAGCAATACCAGCACTGATTGTGATATGCACAGGTTCGCCATTGGTATCACCAAAGTTGATATCTTCAACCAGCGCTCTAATTCGTTCTGCCAGTATGCACGCCCCCTCTCTGTTAGCCTCAGGCAGGATTAATACAAACTCTTCACCACCATAACGGGCAAATTGATCAATATCACGAATTGTTTCCTTTACTAGTTTAGCGAATATTTGTAATACGCTATCACCTGTTAAATGGCCATGTTTATCATTGATCTCTTTGAAATGATCAAGATCAATCATAACTAAAGACAGATTTTTCTTATATCTAACTGCACGGCTAAACTCGATAGGAAACAGGCGGTCGAACTCACGGCGATTTAATATTCCAGTCAGGCCATCATGCCGTGATAACAATTCCAGTTTAGTATGTGTTTGCTCCAGATGTTCTGTCATGGCGTCAAAAGACTGTGATAACTCACCAATTTCGTCCTGACGTTGCCACGATAAGCGAGTGTTATAATCACCATCACTAACCCGGTTGGCTGCACTTTTTAAACAGCAAATGGGTCTTACGATGGCATTTGCCAGCCTCGTATTAAGCCACAGGATCATCAATGCAGTTATTGAGGCGCCTCCAATGATCAGTGCTATCATGATGGTCCTTAAATATTCCGCTTCTTCTACTTCTTCAGCCATTTCTAGTGTGGCAATCTTAAAAACTTGCTCAAGAACTGATATTGCCTGTTCAGCCACTGCGTCCAGTAACTCCATCTCTTCTGCTATGGCCATATCACCAATAGGATTTGTCGATGCCAGAACCTTATATGCTTTTTGATCGATTTGTCTCCAGAGTTGGTCGACTTTTATTATCAGGTCGCGCTCATTTTGATGGCGTGCCATAAGTTTGATCATATTGTTTATAGTCATTGAGACTTTGCTGGACAGGGCGGCATAGTTTTCACGTTCTGTTTTTTTGCCATGAATCAGGTAGTCATTGGGCGCCATTATTGCCAGGTGCATTTTGTGCTGTAACTGTTTGATGCCGGTCAACTCACTTGAGCCATGCTCAATGACATTATTAAGGTGTGCGATAGTGTTATTAAATACTAAATACTGAATCACTACTAGAATGACCAGTGGCACCAGCATCATTACGGCAGTCACTGTAAAACGTTGTTGTAGGGAGTGCTTGTATGTGAAAAGTTGTTTCATTGCTGCCCGGCTAGTTTTTTAAAAATTAGAATATTGTGGATATATCGGTAAGCAGCCGTGCCAATTAATTAAACCTTTTAAGTACCTGTATTGCTATATCATCATTTTTTATAGCAGTATAGCAGGAAGAAATGAGAATGAAATTGTGAAGAATGAGAACGATGTGAAGATTTGATTAATACAGTGTAATTGAATGATGGCTAACCATCTCTAAAGATGTTTTCTCGGTATTTTTTGTGGTTAGTTTTTAATACAAAACCCCAATCCAGATAATTACCGCCATGGTAATAGCAATAAACACCGCCGTTGATCCCATGTCCTTGGCGCGGCCGGATAATTCGTGCACTTCGTCGCCGATGCGATCAACTACAGCTTCGATGGCGGAGTTTATTAATTCTACGATCAGAATAAATAACAGGCTGCAGATTAATATCGCTTTGTCCATCAGGGTTTCGCCGAGGTACAGGGCGATGGGTGCGAGTACGATGCACAGCCATAATTCCTGACGGAAGGCGGCTTCGTGCCTGTAGGCGGCTTTAAAACCCAGCCATGAATAGCCGCCTGCTTTGATGATTCGGGTGAGTCCTGTTGCGCCGGTTTTTGCCATGAGATATTTTCCGTTGTTTCTATTTTTTTAGGAATTTAATTGATTGTATAACTGTTGCAGACGTTCGGCGGTGCCGACATCGGTCCATTCGCCTTTGTATAATTCGCCGCTGACTTTATGTTGCGCCATTTTTTCTTTCAGGATCGGCGCAAGTGCTCTAATGCCTTCGGCGTAACCGGAAAAAAATTGTGGTGTGTAAATACCAATGCCGCTGTAAGTATAAAGTGTATCGCCGGTGTTTTTTAAGTAACCATTTTCCAGTGCAAAATCACCTTTGTGATTGTGGTCGGGGTTTTCGACCATGACCAGATGGGCTTCGCACTTTATTTTTAATTCAATCAGTTGTTTGAAATCGTAATCGGTGAAGATGTCGCCGTTGATGATTAAAAATGGTTCGTCATTGAGCAGGGGCAGGGCCTTGATGATGCCGCCAGCGGTTTCCAGTGCCTGGCTGCCTTCGTCGGAGTAGTGAATGTTTAAATTATATTTTTCACCGTTACCGAGTGTTTGTCGTATTTTTTCGCCCAGCCAGGCGGTGTTGATAACGATGTCATGAATGCCAGATTGTGCGAGTTTGTATAAATGATGTTCGATGAGACTGTGCTTGCCGGTTTTGAGTAAAGGTTTTGGTGTGTGATCGGTGAGCGGGCGTAAACGCTCACCACGGCCAGCGGCCAGAATCATCGCTCTCATACGTTTTCCACTTTGGAGTGATGCAGTACAGTCTGTTCGAGCAGTTGTTGCAGTGGGGTCAGCTCTTCATAACGCCGACAGGCATCGATGACATACTTGAGCGTTAACGGCAGGTCATTCAGGTATTGTGCTTTGCCGTCGCGATAGTTTAGGCGGGCAAAGATTCCGAGTACTTTGAGGTGGCGTTGTACCCCCATTAGATCAAACCATTTAATGAGTTTCGGTAGTCGGATTTCCTGTTTGTAGGCAACTTCGGATTTTAATAAAAATTCTTCCAGCCAGTGCACTACCCATTCTCGTGGCCATTCAATGTAACAATCTTTGAACAGTGAAACCAGGTCATAGGTGAGTGGGCCAATGACGGCATCCTGGAAATCGATCACGCCAGGATTATCGATTTGAGTGAGCATTAAGTTGCGCGAATGAAAATCGCGGTGTACAAATACCTGCGGTTGTTCAAGTGCGTTTTTTATCAATAAATTAAAAGTGTTTTCAAGGACGCTTTTTTGTTGGTCATCAAGCTGGGTATTAAGATGTTTATTTAAATACCAGTTTTCAAACAGTTCCATTTCATTGCGTAGGCGTAGTGCATCATAATGCGGTAAATTCGCCATGCTTTTATCTTTGATATTTTGCATGCGAACCAGGGATGACAGCGCATCAATATAAAGGGTCGATGCGTGTCGTTCATTTAAGTGATTGAGATAGGGTTGATCACCCAGATCAGTCAATAGTAGAAAGCCCTGTTCGGTATTTTGTGCCAGGATGTCCGGCGCATTAATGTTAGCATTGCGTAATATTTTTGATATGTGCATGAACGGGCCGCAATCTTCTTTATCGGGCGGAGCATCCATAACCACGTATGTCTGGCCAGTGTTTTCATCGGTGCTGCGGAAGTATCGTCGAAAGCTGGCATCTGCTGAAGCGGGTGTAATAGCCGAAAACTGATAACCGGGAAGACTGACTAGCCATTCCTGTAACAGTGTTTTGCGATCCTGGTCGCTATCTGGGTGTGAAGGATTCAATTTATTGATAACTTATGTTTAAAATGTATTGGTCGTAATTCTAGCAGTAGTTTAATGAATAATCGGATTAATAAAGTGGGTAATAAATGAGAAATTCAGTCGTTGTTGTTGGTATGGGGGAAATGGGTAGTGTATTTGCGCGTGGATTTCTACGTGCAGGTCACCCAGTTTTTCCTGTTACAAGAAGTATGAATATGGATGTCGTAGCTGAGGAACTTGCTGCTAAACAGGTTATGCCCAGCTTGGTATTGATTGCCGTTGCGGAAACAGATTTGCATCCGGTATTGCAGAAATTACCGGCGGCCTGGTCTGATCGGGTAGTTCTTTTACAGAATGAACTGCTACCTAATGACTGGTCGCAATATGGCCTTGAACCGACGGTGGCTTCGGTCTGGTTTGAAAAGAAAAAAGGCATGGATTCGAAGGTAATTATTCCATCGCCGGTTTATGGGAAACATGCCGGAGGTATTGCTGAAGCATTGGTCTCTATTGATATTGCGACCCATATACTGTTGAGTCGTGAAGCGTTGTTATTTGAGCTGGTGCTGAAAAATGTTTATATCCTTACCACCAATATTGCCGGTCTGCAGGTGGGTGGTAATGTCGGTGAACTGTGGACTCATCATCGTGATTTGGCGACTGCGATTGCTAGTGATGTGATTAAATTGCAGCAGGCACTGACTGGTCAGCAATTTGATTCATCTGCACTGATTGAAGGTATGGTGAAGGCTTTTAATGGTGATTTGAATCATCAGTGTATGGGGCGTAGCGCACCGGGCCGTCTGGCAAGAGCGCTTGATCTGGCAGAGAAAAATGGACTGAATCTGGCAACGCTGAAAAATATCGGCGCACTTAGTCCGGCCTGAAATCAGGTCGGAACCTAGGCTGTCATCACCAGTTTTGGTGGTGATCCGTCTTTGATTACAGTGGAAATTATCGCCGCGTATTCAACTCCAAGACTGCTGTAAACATCATCCAGCGACATGTGTAACACATTCGCAGCAACGGCACGTACCACCCCGGCATGACCGACGATGAGAATGTGTTTGTTTTTATAGGTCGAGGCAATCGCCTGGTAAGCATTCCAGACGCGCTGCGAAAAAGCATCCAGATCTTCTGCACCTTCGGGGCGGTTATGTACCGGATCTTTGTAAAAATGATCCAGTGCCTGACTGTCTTTTGCCAGAATTTGTTCCGGGGTTAAGCCTTCCCAGACGCCGAAACCGATTTCTTTTATGTCCTCTTCGACGATGCAGGTAGTACCGATTTTTGCTGACAATGCCTGTGCAAAATCCAGGCAGCGAGCCAGAGGTGAAGAAACGATCACGTCCCAGGTAGGCTGTTCCGGCATCGACGCCCACATCTGCTGCCAGCCTTTTTCGGTGAGCGGGTCATTCACGCCGTAACCTCGATAACGGCGGCCACCTTCGGGTTCGCCGTGGCGTATTACATCAATTTTAGTAGTCATATGTTTTATTTAATTTACTGGGTGCTTTGTGCAATGAACTCATTAGCCGAGCCATCCGCCCAGCGTCAGCAATGCCAGTACCGCAATCCATATGAGGATTGAACGGCTGACTAAACTGCGGGCAGAGCGGATACTGGAAATTTCATCGGTGCTTTCCTGACCTTGCAAAGCACCTAGACCGGTGCTGATTAGAATATCGTAATTAGCCAGTGCAATGTTGTCCTCATGGGGCCGACTTCGGTAGGCATGGACAGCACCGTCAAAATGTCCGGTTAGTGCATAGCCAATGGCAAGCAAACGTGCCGGTGCCCAGGCCATGCCGGCATGAACCAGCGTTGCCGTATCACGTAGTTTTGGCTCTTCATTATCCTGTTTACTCAAGTGAGTGGTCAGGTGATAAAGCACGGCGCCTAATGGACCGAGCAGTACAAACCAGAACAATACCGAGAAAACGCGTTCATTGGTGGCGGTAAGGATGGCACGGGTAACATCGGTAGTTTGTTGATCCGGTGCAGTTGAAGCGGATTGCCCGGTGAGCACGCCAGCATAATGCAATGCTTCATCATCATCACCCAGACTGCGGGCATCAAGATAGGCGTCTACTTCGTTGATCAGGCAGTCCGGACCCAGGCAGTAGAACAGCACCGGAATGCTGAGTAGAAAATAAAGGATGCCCCAGAGAATATTAAACATAACAAACTGGAACAGACCGAGTATTGATAAAGGCAAAGCCAGTACGAGTACCAATTTAAGCCAGCTACTGTTTGTTTTTGCAAAACTACAGACTCTGTGAGTGTAGTGTTCGAACCATGAAAGATCACGCCAATGGTGTAGATGTCTGAAGGCATGATCGAGCATTAAGCTGATAATAATAGTGATGAGAGCCATATTTTTTAGTATTTATTTAAATTCTTCTCAAATGATAACATTACTCGTATTTATAACACCTGTGTTTATGCTAATAAACTTTTGAGCTGGTTCCAGTCGAAACCGGTACCGGGGTCGGTTTTGCGTCCCGGGGCAATATCACTGTGACCGGTCAGACGAGTCTTATTGATGCCGGGATAACTAGCGCTCAGGGCATCGATCAGTTCAGCCAGTTTTTGATACTGGATATCTTCGAAAGTGGAATTATCCGTACCTTCCAGTTCAATTCCAATCGAAAAATTATTGCAGGTTTCACGGCCTTCATAACAGGATTGTCCGGCATGCCAGGCACGCTGATGAAAAGGCACAAATTGCTGCACCGTGCCGTCTCTGCGAATCAGTACGTGTGAGGAGACCTTCATCTGGTGAACCTCCTGAAAGTAGGGGTGCTGATCAGCAGGTAACTGGTTGGTGAACAGTTTTTCGATCCACGGGCCGCCGTATTCACCCGGCGGTAGGCTGATGGAGTGGATGACAATAAGGTCGATATCCGCATCAGCAGGGCGAGCATCCGCATTCGGTGAGGCGATGTATGGTGAATTTTCAATCAGGCCGGTTTCAGTATTTATCTGCACGAATATTTATTTATCTTTTTTTGAATAGGTTTGATTATAGTTGCTGATAGCTAAGGTGGTGATTGTAATAAGGTATTTTCTCAAAAAGACAGTTCTCGAATAAATCAATCCCCCATCACGCAGTAATGACAATCGTTTTCCAGTCGGTACAATGGGCGGCTCATTTCAGGGCGCAAAGTTGAATATATCTAGTACACCAAAATTAAATCCTCAGCAGGCCAAGGCGGTGCGTACCATCGATGGCCCGATGCTGGTACTGGCCGGTGCAGGCAGTGGCAAAACCCGCGTGATTACCGAAAAGATCGCTTATCTGATTGGCCCCTGCGGCATCGCGGCGAACCGCATCGCGGCGGTGACGTTTACCAACAAGGCCGCCGAAGAGATGAAAAAACGCGTCAAAAAGCTGACCGGCAAGAAAGAATCCAAGGGACTCAGGGTGTCGACTTTCCACCGGCTGGCGCTGAATATTCTGCATAAGGAATATGCGGCGCTGGATTACAAGGCTGGGTTCTCGGTGTTCGCTCAGGCGGACAGCATCTCCACGTTGCAGGAATTGCTGCGTAGCAGCGGTGACCGTGGCCTGGATCTGGCGAGTGCGGCGCAGGCGCAGATTTCCCAATGGAAGAATGACGGCATCATGCCTGAGCAGGCTGCCACCATTGCCACCGATGACCGGCAGCTGCAGTTCGCCAAGCTCTACGTGAAATACCAGCGCCAGCTGCACGCCTACAATGCCTTCGATCTGGATGACCTGATTCTGCAAACGGCCCAGCTGTTCATGAGGCATCCGGATATTCTGGAAGCCTGGCAGAACCGTATTCACTATCTGCTGGTGGATGAGTATCAGGACACCAACGCCATGCAGTACCAGCTGGTGAAAATGCTGGCCGACCGCCGCCGCTGCCTGACCGCGGTGGGTGATGATGATCAGTCGGTCTATGCCTGGCGCGGCGCACGCCCGGAGAATCTGGAGCAGCTGTCGAAGGACTTCCCCGACCTTGAGCTGATCAAGCTGGAGCAAAATTACCGTTCTACCAGTCGCATTCTCAAGGTGGCCAACGAACTGATCAAAAATAATCCACACGTTTATGAAAAACGCCTGTGGAGCGATCTGGGTTACGGTGATCCGATCCGGGTGATCCAGTGCAACAGCGCCGAGGATGAAGGCGAGCGGGTGTGCATCGAACTGCAGTCGCACAAGATCCAGAACGGCACGAAATACGAGCATTACGCGATTCTGTACCGTGGTAATTTTCAGGCGCGGATTTTTGAAACCTATTTGCGTGCGATGAATATCCCTTACGTGGTCAGTGGCGGCATTTCGTTTTTCGAGCGCACCGAAATCAAGGATGTGGTTTCCTATTTGCGCCTGCTGGCCAACCCCGATGACGATGCGGCTTTCCTGCGCGTCATCAACACCCCGCGCCGCAATATCGGACCGCCGACGCTGGAAAAGCTCAGCAAGTACGCGGTTAGTCGTGAAGTCAGCTTGCTCACCGCCTGCGGTGAAGTTGGCATGCAGAGCCATCTTTCAGCTTCAGCGTATAAAAACCTCACCCAGTTTTGTGACTGGTTGCTGCGTCTGGCAGACCGTGCCGAAAATGAACCTGCCACTACCATCGCTCAGCAACTGCTCGATGATCTGGGTTATGAAACCTGGCTGCTGGAACAGAGCCCGGATGTGGAAACCGCTGAGCGTCGCTGGGCGAATGTGCTGGAACTGCTGGAATGGATCAACCGGCTGCAGACCAAGGACCCCGAAGCAGGTGTGGCCGAGTTGATGTCGCGGCTGGCGCTGATGGATATCCTGCAGCGCAAGGAAGATGACAATGCGCAGGATGCGGTTAGATTGATGACCTTGCATGCGGCCAAGGGCCTTGAGTTCCCGTATGTTTATCTGGTCGGGTTTGAAGAAGACCTGATTCCGCATCAGGTTAGCATTCAGGAAGACAGTATCGAAGAAGAGCGGCGTCTGGCTTATGTCGGTATTACACGTGCGCAACGTACTCTATGTATAACTATGGCACGGGTACGTAAGCGTTATGGTGATAAAGTGATTTGTGAGCCCAGCCGTTTTCTGGAAGAACTGCCTACTGATGATCTGGAATGGTCGGGTGGCGGACGTGAAGAAAAATCGACTCCTGAGACAGGAAGATCTCATTTGGCAGGATTAAAGGCATTGCTGGGTTAGATAAGAATTACTGTCATTTGTAAACAATCAGTTAAATTAAGTGGTTATGATGGTTTTGGTTTAGAATAGCGGGTACAGGGGAATGCGATACTTGACAGGATTGTTGATACTTAAGATAATGCGAATCATTATCATTTACAAACTTAAGACTTATTCTAATGTTGCTACAATTTTTAAGACCGTTTTCCCTGCTGATGGCGGTTATGTTTTCGGCTGCGCCTGCTATTTCACAAGCAGATTCTTCCCAACGCCTGATTCAAATGCTGGATTATATTGGTGTAGATTACCCGCCCACGATTGAAAATGGCAAAGTGATTAATGAGGTCGAATATGCGGAAATGCAGGAATTTTCTGGTGAATTACGCAACCTGATTTTGGCTATGCCAGAAAATGCAGATAAAGCCGTATTAGTTGAAGAAGCCGAAAGAATTCGTAGTGGTATTGCAAATCTGGTTACTGGTGAGCTGATAACAACGCTCACTCAGCAGCTTAAAGTAGACTTAATTGCTACTTATCAAATATCGGTAGGTCCTTCGAAAGCTCCTGATCTTTCCGACATACAGGCTTTATACGAAGCCGAGTGTTCAATCTGTCACGGTATTATGGGTTATGGTGATGGCCCAATGGCTAGTGTGCAGGAAATTCCACCCAGTGATTTCCACGATATGGATCGTCAGTACACCCGTAGTATCTTCGATTTGTATAACACTATCTCGCTAGGTGTGAATGGTACACCGATGAAAGCTTTTGACAAACTTAGTGATGAACAACGCTGGGCACTGGCTATTAGCGTGAGTCGTTTTTCAGGTACACAAGAGCAGCGTGAAGCCGGGAAATCATTATGGCAGCAGGGTTATCTGCACGATTACTTCAAGTCGCTGCATAACCTGACGGGCATGTCATATGCCAAAGCTGATGAGTTGGGAAAAGATGTCAATATTGATGGCAAAGCGGTACTCGCTTATTTACGGAGCGAACCTTCAATTCTCGATATCTCAGACCACTCTGCACTCGATACCAGTATTGCCATGCTGGCGGTCAGTCTGGAACACGCTAAAGCCGGCGATCATAAAGCTTCTTATAAGGCGGCATTATCAGCTTATCTTGATGGCTTTGAAATAGCAGAACCTTCATTGGTGATGATTGATAAAAAACTTAAATTAAAAGTCGAGAAGGAAATGATCGCTTTTCGCGAGTTATCCAAAACTGGCGATGTTGAACAGATGATAATTGTGCAGTCAGGTCTGATTGATTTATTGAATGAAGCAAAGAACATAATTGGTTCGAATCAAATGTCACCGGGTGCCGCTTTTTTTGGTTCCTTTATTATTTTATTGCGAGAAGGCGTGGAAGCAATTCTGGTATTGGCTGCGATCATGGCGGCGCTGATAAAAACCGGTCGCCGTGAAGCCGTGAAATATATTCACGTGGGCTGGTTGTCAGCCGTTGTGCTGGGTATAGCAACCTGGTGGGCAGCAGAAAATCTGATTTCTATTAGTGGCGCCAGTCGTGAAGTGACCGAGGGAGCGGCAGCACTGTTTGCAGCTTTGATACTGGTTTATGTTGGTTTCTGGTTGCACAGCGCCAGTAGCAGTAAACGCTGGAAACAATTTGTCGAGCATAAGATTGATAATGCGATGGAGAGCAGTACTTTATGGGTATTGGCTACGGTTTCATTTATTGCGGTCTATCGTGAAATGTTTGAAACAGTTCTGTTTTATCAGGCCATGTGGGTGCAAATCGACACTGGTGAATCACAACAGGGTTTCCTGCTGGGCATTCTGGTCGCAATTGCATTGTTGGTCATCCTTGCTATCGTGGTGTTACGCTTTGGTACACGTTTACCAATCAAGCAATTTTTCCAGATTAATGCAGTGTTGTTATTCCTCCTCGCCGTTGTTTTTTCCGGTCAGGGCATAGCTGCTTTTCAGGAAGCCGGCATGATAGCTGCCAGCAGGATTGAATTCCCCAGGGTTGAAATGCTGGGTATTTATCCCACTTTGCAGAGTCTCGGTTTACAACTATTGGTATTAATGATTGGTGCGGGTTTGCTGTCGTATCAGCGCAAGAGTAATTAGTGTTGTACCGTTTTAAAAGACGATTGGTGATCAGACTGGAAGTCTGACTACGGCGGGCTTTATAGCCCGCTTTTTTTTGGCCTGATTTTTTCGTCATCGACTATTTATGATAATGTGTCGCCAGGAAACATAATACGATTATCAGGTGGATAGCGCATGCCCGATCAAAAAGATCTGGAACTTTTAATTCTGGGGCATACCCCCATTCTTCAAATTGAATCGCATGAAGAGAAACGTGCGCTCAATCTTCTGGTACGCATTGCCGTGGCTAACCGGTTACCGGTTTATCAATGGTCGGTGACAGAAGGTCTCAAACGCCTCGACATCGACCTCGGTACCCAACGCCATAATGCCGAACCGTCGGATGTGCTGGGGCATATCAAGTCAGCCAATGTCGAAGGTATTTTTGTGCTGCTCGATTTTGATCCCTATCTCAGTGAACCGACCAATACGCGTTACATCAAGGAAATCGCCATGAAGTTTGATGGTGGTCGTAACAAGCTGGTGTTCATCAGTCATAAAATAAATATGCCGATCAGCCTCAATCACAGCGTCGCGCGTTTTGATTTGAGCCTGCCCAATGAAGAGGCACTGATTAATATCGTTAAAGAAGAGGCACTGAGCTGGCAGCGGGAATCGGGCCAGAAAGTTTCAGTTGAAAAAAAAGCCGTGTCACGTTTAGTCAGTAATTTAAAAGGCTTAACCTTCAAAGATTCAAGACGTTTGATCCGAAATGCCATTATCCACGATAACGCGATTACCGAAAGCGACATCGACGAGGTGATGAAAGCCAAGTACCAATTGCTGAATCGTGATGGTGTGATTTCATATGAATACGATACTGCCCGCTTTGGTGATGTCGGCGGTATGAAAAAATTAAAACACTGGTTACATCAACGCGAAAAAGTATTTCATGGCGAAGGTGATATCCAGGGCATGGATGCGCCTAAGGGCCTGTTGCTGCTGGGTGTGCAGGGTTGTGGAAAAAGCCTCGCCGCCAAAGCCATCGCCGGAATCTGGAATGTACCTTTGTTACGTTTTGATTTTGCCGCCCTGTACGACAAATACATTGGTGAGTCAGAAAATAATTTGCGCTCGTCATTAAAAACCGCAGAGATGATGGCGCCCTGTGTATTGTGGATCGATGAAATCGAAAAAGGTATTTCTGGCGGTAATGACGACGGCACCTCCAAACGCATACTGGGTGCATTCCTGACCTGGCTGGCCGAAAACAAGGCACACGTGTTTGTTGTCGCCACGGCCAACAACATTGAAGACCTGCCTCCGGAACTGATACGCAAAGGCAGGCTGGATGAAATATTTTTTGTCGATTTGCCGAACGCGGAAATTCGAAAACAGATTTTTTCGATTCATCTGGACAAGCGCAAAGTCGCAAGTGCCAATGTGAACCTGGGTGAAGTGGCGCAGGCCTGTGAAGGTTTTTCCGGTGCTGAGATCGAGCAAGTTGTGGTCAGCGCGTTATATGCGGTGCGCGCGGGTAGCGGTGAAATGAACACGCAATATTTAATCGACGAAATAAAAGCCACACGGCCTCTGTCAGTCGTGATGGCAGAGCAGATCGGACGTTTACGGGAGTGGGCTGCGAATAGAACGGTGCCTGTTGATTAAGTTATTTTTATTATGCTAAGAATTTGGTTTGTCACGTAAGTTTCTCAATCTATAAGCATCAACAATGCCGATTAGCCAGCAGA
This sequence comes from Gammaproteobacteria bacterium, assembly GCA_029881035.1. GTDB lineage: Bacteria > Pseudomonadota > Gammaproteobacteria > SZUA-229 > SZUA-229 > LH-M37. Next base: position 31,779 of record JAOUNI010000011.1, read on the forward strand.
TGATTATTATTGCCATCGCAATATCCAGTGATTGAGCTTCCGCGCCGGCAGCCTGTTTTTCCAGTAGTTCTGTAATGGCCAAAACATCTGGCGTTATATCACCGCTCTCTATTTTTTCAACTATCTGTAGCGCCCTTTCTACAGACTTTGAAATTAAGTAATAGCTCGCAGCAAAAGCAGTGCCTGCTAAAACGACAGCCTGAATATATTTCTTTAAGAAAAGATGACCTGTGCCCGGAAATATAAAAGCTGATAACAGGGCTGCTTTGGTTGATTTTTTCATTGGAATTTTAAAAATCTAGAAATGCGTTTTGTACGCAAACTTCCTTCTCAGATCCCGCAAAATAATATAAACCCAGGGCCAGAATATTGCGCTAGTGACCGATGGCATAAAATACAACCAGCTATCCGGTGCATGTCCCATGATACCGCTCACCCATAGCACCAGGGCCTGTTTGATTAAAAGTAAAAATAAAATAACCAGAGCCTGTTGTAATAGTGAGGCCACACGTAATCGTTGATGTTGTGCATGAATAACATAGATTACCAGCACCAGTCCGAGTGCATGTTGGCCGAGTAATGCGCCGTGAGTGACATCTAGCATTAATCCAGCAAACCAGGCGACGGTAACGCCAATGTTGTCGGGTAAAGCCATGGTCCAGTAAATTAAAACCAGTGTCACCCAGTCCGGGCGAAAGGCCTGTGCCCAGTCGGGCAAGGGCATCATGGCGAGCATGTATGCGGCAATAATGGTGAGCACACCGATGCGGGTATTAGGGTTCATCATTGGTCTTCGGTATTATTTGTGGCTGGTTATGCCAGACCAGAAGGACTTCGCGGCTGCGATCAAGCAGAGCGAGGGGTTCGGCTCTGACTGTGACGAAGGCTTCATCGGGTGAACGTTCGATGTGGGTAACCACGGCGACAGGGTAGTTGGCGGGGAAACGCCCACCCAGCCCTGAGGTGATTAAGGTATCGCCTTCACGGATATCGGCATTGTGAGGGATATGGCGTAAATCAAGTTGATCGATTTTACCGGTACCAAAGGCGACGGCACGTAGGCCGGTACGGTCTATCTGTACTGGCATGGCGTGACTGGCATCGGTGATCAGCATAGCAGTAGATGATGACGTGTTAACGTGAACAGTCTGCCCCATGACGCCATGAGCATCAATAATGGGTTGTGAGATATAAACATTATCGTTGCTGCCTTTATTGATGACGATGAGTTGTCGATAGGGATCGACATCAACATTGATGATTTCGGCAATCAGTATTTCTTCGCCGGTTTTAGGTGTTGCGTGTAGTAACTCACGTAAACGGAAGTTTTCTCTTTCAAGGATATCCAGTTTTTGCAAACGAACCTTGTTTTGTAAGTTCAGATCTTCGAGTTTGCGGTTTTCATCTAATAAAGTTTGATGCGTGCTGATAGTTTCATCAGTCCAGTGGTACATCCGAATGGGCAGGTCGATAGTGTATTGCAGGGGGTAAAGCACGTATGACAGGGTATTACGCACATTCTCCATCTGTCCCCAGCGGTGATCCAGCGTCATCAGGCCAATGCTGGCAATGATCAGAATGATTGCCCGCAGGGTGACTGATGGGCCTTGTAGGAAAAGCGTTTGCATTGGTTAGCAGCAAGCAGCCTGTTTGTGACAAAGGAGTGACAGTGCGGTTACTGTCACGTTATTAATCAAGAGCGAGGAAATCGATCCCATGTTCGTCAATTAATTCCAGTACTCGACCACCGCCACGTGCTACACAGGTGAGCGGGTCTTCGGCAAGAACGACGGGCAGGCCGGTTTCTTCCATCAATAAACGATCGATATCGCGCAGTAATGCACCACCGCCAGTGAGTACAATGCCACGTTCAGCGACATCAGCACCCAGTTCAGGAGGTGTTTGTTCCAGCGCGGTTTTAACGGCTTGCACAATACCTTGCAGAGGTTCCTGCAGGGCTTCGAGAATTTCGTTGCTGTTGAGCGAGAAGCTGCGCGGAATACCTTCAGAAAGGTTGCGGCCTTTAACTTCTATCTCCAGTAACTCCTTGCCAGGATAGGCGGCACCAATTTCGTGTTTGATTCGCTCGGCAGTGGCTTCTCCAATCAGGATGCCATAGTTACGGCGAACATAACTGGTGATAGCGTCATCAAACTTATCGCCGCCAATCCTGGCGGAAGCAGAGTAAACGATACCGTTTAAAGAGATGACAGCGACTTCTGAGGTGCCTCCACCAATATCCAGTACCATGGAGCCGCGAGCTTCATCGACCGGCATGCCAGCACCAATAGCGGCAGCCATAGGCTCTTCGATGAGATGCACACTACGTGCACCAGCATCATTAGCTGACTCGCGAATAGCACGACGTTCAACCTGAGTGGCACCGCAGGGCACGCAGATCAGCACACGTGGGCTAGGGCGGAGTAAGCGGTTTTCGTGGACCGAATGGATAAAGTGTTGCAGCATTTTTGCGGTGATATTGAAATCAGCGATCACACCATCACGCATCGGGCGGATAGCAATAATATTTTGCGGAGTACGTCCCAGCATGTTTTTGGCCTGTTTACCATAAGCTTCGATGGATTTTGGGCCGCCTGGACCGCGATCCTGTCGTACTGCAACAACAGAAGGCTCGTTTAACACTATACCTTTACCACGCGCGTAAATCAGCGTATTGGCGGTACCCAGATCAATGGATAAATCGTTGGAAAATAAACCTCTAAAGCGCTTAGGTAACATCGGTTTTTTACTCGTTGTGTTCGGTTATCGTAATTAACCTAAATAATATAGGCTAATTTTGAAGATTTTGGTGAAAACTCGCGCGTACTCTAACAACAGGGTTTGATTCCGGCAAGCAAAACAGTGCGATAAAGTCCGGTTTATGCTAACTTTCCGCTTTTTGCAGGCAGCTTTCGGCTGTCGTGCTGTAATACCGATTATTTCATAGCTGAATTTGGAGAGAGCTCGATGTCCCTTGATGCGGATGCAGTGAAAAAAATTGCCTATCTGGCTCGTCTGAAAATAGACGAGGCAGATGTACCGGTTTATGCGAATAACCTGTCGAATATTATCGATCTGGTTGAACAGATGAATGCAGTTAATACCGATGGGGTCGTGCCGATGTCGCATCCACTGGATGCCGTGCAGCGTTTACGTGATGATGTGGTCACTGAAATAAATCAGCGTGAAATTTTTCAGGCGATTGCACCAAAGACCGAAGATGGACTCTATTTAGTACCGCAGGTCATTGAATGATGAGCCAGAAGGAAATGAAAAAGTACCACGAAAAAACTATCGCTGAATTATCGACCATGTTGCAGGCGGGAGAAGTTACGAGTGTTGAGTTAACGCAATATTTTCTCAATCGTATCAAAGCCCATGATGGCAGGTTAAACAGTTTTATCACCGTGACTGAAGAGCTGGCACTGGCTGCGGCAAAAGATGCAGATGCAGCGATTAAAAATGGTACAGCAGGTCCATTAACCGGCGTGCCTATCGCGCACAAAGATATTTTCTGTACGCAGGGCGTGCGCACCAGCTGTGGTTCGAAAATGCTGGATAATTTTATTTCGCCCTACGATGCCACCGTGGTAACGAAGATGAAACAGGCGGGCGTGGTCATGCTGGGCAAGACCAACATGGATGAATTCGCCATGGGTTCATCGAATGAAACCAGTTTTTACGGCGCGGTTAAAAATCCATGGAATACCGATACTGTTCCCGGTGGATCATCGGGTGGTTCAGCGGCCGCGGTGGCCGCGCGTCTGGCTCCAGCAGCAACCGGTACTGATACCGGCGGTTCAATTCGCCAGCCAGCCTCGATGTGCGGCATCACCGGTATTAAACCCACTTATGGCCGAGTTTCGCGTTACGGCATGATCGCCTTTGCTTCTAGCCTCGACCAGGCCGGACCGATGGGGCAGAGCGCACACGACTGTGCCCTGCTGCTGAACGCAATGGCCGGTTTTGATGAAAAAGACTCGACCTGTCTGGACATGGAAGTGCCTGACTATACCGCTGAACTGGATAAACCACTGAAGGGGCTGCGCATCGGTCTGCCGAAAGAATATTTCGGTGAAGGCTTGAATGTCGATGTAGAAAAAGTCATCAGAGCGGCACTCGATGAATATAAAAAACTGGGCGCGGAACTGGTCGATATCGAATTGCCCAACAGTGGTTTATCGGTGCCGGTTTATTACGTGGTGGCACCGGCCGAGTGTTCGGCTAACCTGTCACGTTTTGATGGCGTGCGTTACGGTTACCGTTGTGAGAATCCGGTGGACCTGATGGATCTGTACACACGCTCGCGTGGTGAAGGTTTTGGCGCGGAAGTAAAGCGTCGCATTATGGTTGGCACCTATGCGTTGTCATCCGGTTACTACGATGCTTATTATCTTAAGTCGCAGCAGTTGCGCCACAAAATCAGTGATGATTTTAAAAACGCATTCGAAAAAGTCGATGTCATTATGGGCCCGACTGCACCGGATACGGCGTTCAATATTGGTGAGAAGTCGGATGATCCGATTTCAATGTACTTGTCCGATATCTACACCATCGCGGTGAACCTGGCTGGCTTGCCGGGCATGTCGGTACCGGCTGGTTTTGTTAACGGCAAACCGGTGGGTTTGCAAATTGCCGGTAACTATTTCAAAGAAAGCCAGTTGTTAAATGTGGCGCACCAGTATCAGTTGCACACCGACTGGCATCGCGCCATTCCGGAGGCTTTTGTATGAGTTACGATACCAGTAAATGGGAAGTCGTTATTGGTCTGGAAATTCATTGCCAGCTGGCGACCAGGTCTAAAATATTTTCAGGCGCCAGCACCGCCTACGGTGCCGAACCCAATACCCAGGCCTGTGCCGTTGATCTGGCCTTACCCGGCGTGTTGCCTGTATTCAATAAAGAAGCATTACGTCTGGCGGTTAAATTTGGTCTGGCAGTTGAGGCTGAAATTGGCATGCGTTCGGTGTTCGACAGGAAAAATTATTTTTATCCTGATTCGCCCAAGGCTTACCAGATTACGCAGATGGATCATCCCATTGTCGGCAAGGGCCACATGGATATCGAACTGGAAAATGGCGAGACCAAACGCATTGGCATTACCCGTGCACATCTGGAAGAAGATGCCGGTAAATCCATGCACGGTAGCTATCACGGTATGACCGGTATTGATTTAAACCGCGCCGGCACACCTTTGATTGAAATTGTTTCTGAACCGGACATGCGCTCAGCGAAAGAAGCTGTCGCTTACATGAAAAAAATCCATTCACTGGTTCGATATATTGAAATTAGCGATGGCAACATGCAGGAAGGTTCATTCCGCTGTGACGCTAACGTTTCAGTACGCCCACACGGCCAGAAAGAATTTGGCACACGTGCTGAACTGAAAAATATTAATTCATTCCGCTTCGTCGAGAAGGCCATCAATATTGAAATTGAGCGCCAGATCGACGTCATCGAAGATGGCGGTAAAGTGATTCAGGAAACGCGTTTATACGATGCGGATAAAAATGAAACTCGCTCTATGCGCAGTAAGGAAGAAGCTAACGATTACCGTTACTTCCCCGATCCTGATTTGTTGCCGGTAGTTATTGACGAAGCTTACATCGAGCAGATCAGAAAAGAACTGCCGGAATTGCCCGAGCAGAAAAAACAGCGTTATATGGCCGAGTATGAACTGTCGGCTTATGATGCTGCGGTGATTACAACTTCGAGAGAACTGGCGGCTTATTTTGAAACGGTCGCCAAAGAATGCGGTGATGCTAAATTATCCGCCAATTGGGTGACCGGTGAACTGGCGGCAAGACTGAATAAAGAAGAGCTGGAAATCACTGAATCAAAAGTAGATGCGGAAGCGTTTGCCGGCTTGTTGAAGCGCATTAAAGACAATACGATTTCCGGTAAAATTGCCAAGGATGTTTTTGAGGCTATGTGGCAGGGTGAAGGCAGTGCCGATCAAGTCATCGAAAGCAAAGGCCTGAAACAGATCACCGATAGTTCTGCGATTGAAGCCATGGTTGATGAAGTCATTGCCAACAACCCGGCACAGTTTGCCGAGTTGAAAGGCGGCAAGGACAAGATGATGGGCTTCTTTGTCGGCCAGATCATGAAAGCTTCCGGCGGTAAAGCTAACCCCGGTCAGGTTAATCAATTGATGCAGAAAAAATTAAAAGATTAACAATGTCATCACGGCGAGAATTTAAATATGAATGAATCTGAATTTATTGATCTGGCCGATGAAACTATCGAAGCCATTCAGGCCGCGATTGACGACAGCGGTGCCGACATTGATTACGATGAAGTTGGTGGTGTTTTGACGCTGGAGTTTGAAAACGGCAGCAAGATTATTTTCAGCAAACAGACGCCGTTAAAACAATTGTGGATGGCGGCCAAAGCCGGTGGCTTTCATTTTGAGTACGATGAAGTAGGCCAGCAGTGGCGGTGTGATAGCGGTGATAATGAAGAACTCTATGCCATGTTGAGCCGGCTCGCCTCCGAGCAGGCCGATGAATCAATCGAAATAACACAGTTGATCGGGTGATTCTTCTGATAATCCATCATTTTCCTAAATTTTAAGCATGTATTAAGGTTAGCTCGTAAACTCCGTATCTATGAATAATTATCATTCAAATGCGCGGGTTATTGTCTTCAGGCTTGTTCTCCTGCTACTGATTTTAGTGCCTGCCACTTTAATGAGTTACAAGCTGTATGTGCTGGATTATCCCCTCAAGGGATTGATGCCGGTGGTCAGTTATCAGGTTGAGCTGGCGATGCAGCTGGAAGGTTATGGCGAGGATATCAATGTCCGTACCTTCCTGCCTCGCACCGATTCACGGCAGCGAATACTGAGTGAGCTAAACGCCTCGGGCCAGTTTGTGCTCGACCAGCAAACCGACGGGCTTAACCGTCTGGCGGCATGGAAGGCAGACGCCGTAGAAGGGCAACAAAACATTCGTTATGTCTACCAGATTCAAACCAAACAATTGCGTTATGAATTACCGGTTGGTTCATTAATTCCTGACAAATACCCGAGTAAACTGTCGAGCTATCTTCAGGCTGAGGACGGCATTCAGGTCGACGATCCACTCATTGCGCAGGAACTGACGAACATTCTGCCGCAGGGCGAACTTTATATTGCGGACGTTTTGGCACGCATCCACCGGCATCTGCAGGATAAGTTTGAGAATCGCAATTTCTCCGGCTTCACCGATGCCCTGACCGCACTCAAATTAGGCGAGGCCAGTTGTAACGGCAAAAGTCGACTGTTTGTGGCGATGGCCAGGAAGATGAATATCCCGGCGCGTCTGGTCGGTGGTTTTATTATGGACACGGGCAGCAAGCGCACCAGCCATCAATGGGTTGAGGCTTATGTGAATGGTTTCTGGGTGCCTTTTGATACCATCAATGATCACTTCGCAGAAATTCCAGCCAACTACCTCACGCTTTATTATGGCGACGAGTCGCTATTCACACACAGTAAAAATATCAATTTCCAGTATGCCTTCACCACCAGTAAAAAAATGGTACCGCGTGGTGATGCTCAGGAAGCCCTGGATGGTTCTGCACTGAACGTGTTAAATTTGTACAGCATGTTTGAACGTGTCGGTATTTCGCTGGACTTGCTGAAAGTGCTGCTGATGATCCCCATTGGCGCGCTGGTCACGGTGGTTTTCCGGAATGTCATTGGTCTGGAAACCTTTGGTACTTTTTTACCCGCCCTGATCGCGGCCGCGGCCAGGGAAACGGGCCTGCTATGGGGATTGATTGGCTTCGTGCTGATTATTTTAATTACCGCCGTCATTCGCAAAGGCCTGGACTGGTTGCAGTTGCTGCATTCACCGAAGATGGCCGTGATCCTCGCTGTCGTGGTGTGGGTGATGATGAGCATGACCGTTACAGGCGTACACTTTGGTCTGTTCGAACTGGCGCAGATGACTTTATTCCCGATTGCAATTTTGGCCATTACCGCAGAGCGTTTTTCGATTATGGTCGAAGAAGACGGTTACATTAAGTCGTTAAAAATTATGCTGATGACATTGCTGGTAATTGCAGCGGCGTACGCGGTGATGTCTTCATTGTTTTTACAGGCATTATTTCTGGCTTTCCCCGAGTTGTTGTTTGTGGTGATGGCGTTGAACATCTGGCTGGGAAAATGGGTGGGCATGCGGCTGATGGAATTCTACCGATTCCGTCACCTTATCTTTGCGGGTAAACGCTGATGATATTTTTGCGCTGGCTTAAATCCCTGAAGGAAATCCAGAATCGGGCCGCCGGCGTGCTTTCGATTAACAATCGCAATCTCGGTTTTATCTATCCGCATAATCAGCGGCGTGATTTTCCCATTGCCAATAATAAATTGCTATGCAAAGAGACATTGTCAGCCGTCGGGGTTGCGGTTCCTGATACTCATTTTAGTTACAGTTATTTTTATGAGTTAAGAGATATTCATCACGACCTGTCGTCACTGGCTGATTTTGTCATCAAACCCGCCAATGGTAGCGGTGGCAACGGCATCATTGTGATCGTGAAAAAAGCGGAGGGCGGCTGGTGTTCTGCAGGCGGCAGTTTTTATGGTGTCGAAGAGATAAAGAAGCATATATCTGACATTATCTTTGGTGTGTATTCACACGGCATGCAGGACACTGCCGTGATCGAACAGCGTATCGTGCAGCATGAACGTATGAATGCAATTTGCGACCTCGGTCTGGCAGATGTCAGGATAATTTTATTCAACGAACAGCCGGTGATGGCGATGTCGCGCATTCCCACCAGTGAGTCAGATGGCAAAGCTAATTTACATCAGGGCGCTATCGGTCTTGGTATCAACATCGAAACCGGTAGAACGCAACATGCAATCAAAGCCGGCAAGTCAATTACACATCATCCGGACAGTCAGCAGGCATTGCTGGATATCGCGATTCCTTACTGGCAGGAAGCGATGATAATGGCAGTGAAGTCGGCCAAAGCCGTACCGTTAAAGTATTTAGGCGTAGATATCGCGATCGCAGAGCAGGGGCCGGTGATGATAGAAATCAATGCCCGGCCCGGCATCGAAATACAGAACGCGAATAACACACCCATGCGCCTGCCACTCGATAAAATTCTTAATAATAGTAAAGCAATGGCGGGTGGTTCGAGTCAGTGACACGTTTATTAAAAGAAAGTTTTGTACCGGTGTTGCTGGTGGTAGCGGCTATATTTATGCTCGTCTACTACTCCAACTATGTAGCAGACCTTGATGCTGATCAGGTGACAGTGATAGAAATTCCGGTGCAGGTCATTCAGCAGGATAGTGATTCGGATGAGGCTCTTGCTGATGAAACCTCGGTTGATGAAGGTATTGATGAGCTGGCAGTGATGCGGCAGGATGAACCAGAGTCTGCTCATGCTTATGCACTGTTAAAAAGCAAACAGTGGAAAATGGCAGAGGAAGCCTATCTCGAATTAATTAAAAATCATGATAGCTCACAGATCAGGGCGGACCTTGCTTATATTTATTACAAACAGAAATTGTATGAGCAAGCTTTGCCGCAGTTGACTCTGGCGTTAGCCCATGAGCCAGTTTATCTGTCGGCTTATTACTATCGGGCAAAAGTGTATTCAAGAATGGAACGCCTGGTCGAGGCTGAAAAAGATTATTTGTCATTCATCAAGGCATCGCCGCAGCATTATTACGCACATTTTTATCTGGGTTACATCAAGTATAAGCAGGGAAGTTTTAACGAGGCGATAGATTTTTTTATACTGGCATCGAAGTTGGCCTCAGGAAAAAATAAATCAAAAGCATTTAACTATCTGGCAAAAAGTTATCAGCGCATGGGTGAAGAATTTTATCCGCAGGCCAGAGAGGCTTACCAGTCCTCGATCAGGCTTTCGCCCGGTGATGTTAATCCACGCCTGGGTATTGCCAGTCTGTTGCCTGATACCGAGCAAGGAAGGCTTGAGGCGGAAGAGTTATATCTTCAGGTTTTAAATCTAAAGCCTAATGAGGCACGCGCCTATTCACGTCTTGCGGCTATTTATAAAAAACAGGGCCGAGATCTGGAAGCGCAAAAAGCCTATGAACAGGCTGTTGAGTTTAATCCATCGAATGTGTCATCAAGGTATAACCTGGGGCTGGTGCTGCTGGGTAAGGAAAAATGGCAGGAAGCGGCGGATCAGTTTCAGTCGGTGGTCAATATTAAATCGAATCATGCCCGGGCGGTGTTTAATCTGGGACGTGCTTATTATAAATTGAAAAACTATGATCAGGCGCTGTCGCATTATCAGAAAGCGCTGGACATTCGAAAAGGCGATTATCCCGAGGTAGCGATTAATATTGGCCTGATTTACAGCGCCAAAAAAGATTACCAGAAAGCTATTGAGATTTATAAAACGGCTTTGCAGAAGGATGCTAAATCTGCCAAGTTGTATTACAACCTGGGTCTGGCTTATAGCAAATCGGGCCAGGAAGAAAAAGGCATGAGTTCATACCTGTTGGCCATTAAATATAAACCGGATTACGCACAGGCCTGGTATAACGTGGCAAAAATTCATAGCAAAAAAGATCAATTCAAAGAAGCGGTAACGGCTTATAAAAAGGCGCTGGAGATAAAGCCGGGCTATCTTACGGCGCAACTGAATCTGGCCGTGGCTTTGAGCCGGATAGGTGAGCTCGAGCAGGCAGAAATGGTTTATCGACAGGTGCTGTCGGAGAGTCCTCGATATTTTTCTGCCTGGCTTAATCTTGGTTTAGTGTTATTGGATCAGCACCGGGACAATGAAGCGGAAGATGTTTTTTACCAGGCTGCACAGCTCGATACGGAAGATCATAAGGTGATTAGTTTATTGGCCAGAGCACTGCTCAATCAGGATAAATTAGCAGAAGCTGAAAATTATTACCGTATTGCGCTTGATATGAAGCCGGATAGTCATAGCTATCGTCTGGAATATATCCGGGTATTAATGAAGAGAGAAAAATACGACATAGCGACCATTGAGGCAGAAAAAGGCATGAAACTTTTTCCCGATGACGAACAGATAAAAGAAGAAAATAACAAGATAAACATAAAACTAGATATACAGTCATGAGGACTTTGAGAATGAATAACAAGTTGTTGTTAAAAATACTGCCGTTTTCAGTGTACATGGTAAGCATGCCTGTATTTGGACAAGACATAAACTGGTCAATAGAAACGGGTCTGGGTTATGAGAGCAATGTTTTTCATGCGCCCGATCACGCATATGTTGATACTGCATTGCCATCAACACGTCCTGCTGGCATTGCGGTTACGCCAGTTGAAAAAGATGGCATGTTTGTGCCAATAGATGTTCAGGTCGATCTAAGAAATAAAATAAATGACAGCTCGAATTTCATCAGTGGAATTGGCCTGGATACAAAATTTATGCTGGACTCAGATCTATCGGACGCAAGCCAGACCAATGTCGATCTTGATCTGGGTTTTGAATATCTGTTAACAAAAACCATGAAGAGTAAAAAAATTAAAAAGGCGGGCAATGCTTATATTGGTGCTTTTGTATCTACGCATAATCAGGTTTATGTTGACAGCGATAGCGGTTTGCCAAAAACCACGACAGGCGGCACCAGTTTGTCGGACAAATACAGCTATCAGAGCATTGGTCTGAAAGCGTCGTATGATCGTAGTGTCGGCAAGATGTGGTATATGGCTGGATTCGTTTATGAAAACCTGAATTACGAAGCGCCAGCTTCGGGTGCGGAGTACGATCATACTCTCAATAAAATTGAGTTAGGCATTGGTCGTGAATTAACCAGGTCCACAGACCTGAAGTTTAATTATAGCCATTCTGTACGCGATTACAGCAAACGTTATTCGCGAGATGCGGCCACAGGGACCTACAACTCGACGCTGAATGATCTGCTCAACTATACCTATGATGACTTCGGTTTGACCCTGGCGCATAAAGCGACCGATGATTTGAAGCTGTATCTGGATATGAGTAATACCACACGTACCGATGCATTCGAAGCTTATAATGATTACTCAAAAACAGATTTCGCTATTCGTGCACGTTATAAATATTCCGACAAAATAAAAATACGCGCCAAAATAAAATCATCGTCTACAAATTATGACAATGCTTATAATTTCGATGATAACACTCGTGGAGGCAAAGAAAATTCAGGCTTTGATCTGGATCTAAAAGTTGAGCATGAATGGAATAAGAATAAAGTTTATTATGTCGAGTTAAATCATACTGATCGTAAGTCAACGGATGATCGATATGATTACACGGATGAAGTGGTAATGATTGGAGCGAAGTGGGAATATTAATTAATCGCTATTAATTAGTTCTCGTTCCCGTGCTCTGCGTGGGAACGAGATAGTCGCTGTCATTTCGATAAAGTGTAGCTCTAGTAGCCCGGATGAAGTGTAATGAAATCCGGGCTGCCTGAATTATGATGATGTTGTCTGTTTCCGGCGGCGGGTTCATCTGGTCGAAAGCAGTCACTCATTTCAGTGTAATGCCGTTTTCTCTGCGGGAATCGCTTTTATTCCGGAAACTGATTAAACGCCGTAACAAACTCATCCCATTCCTTAAACTGGTTGTTTTGTAATTTCTCTATCCACGCACTCGTTTTTCTGTTGTCAGATATTTTCGCCAGGCTGTTAAGCGTTTTCAGGCTGTTGTTTCTGTCTTGCAGTGACTGCCTGATGTAGAGGGCGCGTAGTAGTTTGTCCTGTGCGGCTTCCGGCTGGTTTTGTTGTATAAGTACGTCGGCCCATTCCTGCAGGGTGGCGGCGATGCCGGGGCGGTTGGTTTGTTTTCGGTAGATGTCGAGCGCTTCGGCAAACAGTGTTTCCTGTTCTTTCGGGTCGCTACTGAGTGCGGCTTTGAAGCGGGCGAGTCGGGCTTTATTTGCTGGGTTTTGTTCGCTCGATTTTATTTGCTGTTCGAACTTTTCTGTCCATTGTTTTACTTCGCCGTTATTGTTGGCAGTCATTTCTGCGATGGCGATGCGGGTGCGGTTTTGCATGGCAGCCAGGGTGTAGGCATTGTTGCTGTTATTAGCCAGCAGTGGTTGCAGAATTTCTTTGGCCTGATTTAGTTGATTGTTTTCGATGGCGATGGAGGATTCGATAATGCGGATATGGTCATTGAGTGATGCCATGTTTTCGCGCTCGATAATATTTTTTGCCTGCTTGAGGTAGGCTTCGGCGGTGTCTATGTTGCCGAGGCTCAAATGGCTTTTTGACAGATTGAGGCAGCTGGAAGCGATACCGTACTGATGGTCAATGCTGCGAAAATCGCGCAGGGCATTGTTGAAGTAGGAAATTGCCAGTTCCTGTTTGCTGTCGTTGTAGTGATTAACGCCAATACTGAGTGCATTGTTAGCCGCTTCAATGGCCTCAGGCTGTTTTTCGTCGGGACCACTGACGCAGGCCGTGGTGACTGCGGTGATAACCATAACAGCGAGAATATTTTTTATTTTTCCGGCGATGTGTTTCATAGTGATGTTAGTCATTCGCGGGTGCTGGCGCGGTTAATGTATCGGTGCTGTCAGTGGGTTTCATGGCCGAAGAAAGTGGCCAGATACGCTGAGTTGCTTTGATAGTTTTATCGGCTTCTTTTAATAGTGGTCCGATTTTATTGACCAGTTCAGGCATATCGGCAATTTGTTTGTTGATTTGTTGGAGAGTGGTTCTGAGTTCTTCGGTGACATCGACCATGTTAGTGGCAATAGTCTTAACATTGTGTTCCATTTCTTTTTCGTAGAGCGCGCTGCCGATGAGACCTTTACCAGCAATCATGTGCTGGGTGATGTTACGAATATCGGTTGTCAGTACATTCATATTGTCGAGCGTGACTTTCAGTTTGTTGTGATCAATGGCGGAAAGCACGTTGTTCATTTTCTTGATGGAGTCTTCCAGTGAAAAAAATATAGGCTCTATTTTTGCCATCATCTCTTTAATGTTGAAGGCTTCGTTGATGGCTATAGTGCTGCCGTCTTCCAGTAGTTCTTTGCGGGTTGATCCGGGGGTGATTTCAATTACCGATTTTTGTACCACGGCAAAGTTGAAACTGCTGAGTGTAGCTACAGAATCTTCACGCAACAGGTTGTGATATTTTTTGAGAATTTGCATCGTCAGAATAACTTTATTATTGTCGGTAATATCTACCGAGGTGACAGTGCCCGCAGGCAGGCCAGAAATAACGACTTCAGTGTCCTTGTTGACGGCTTGAATGGACTGAAGTTCGCCGTATATAGTGATGTTGTCTTCAAACAGGTTTTTGGTTTTACCTGATGACAGCAGTAGTCCAAGTAGAATGAACATGGCGACTAGTACAAAGATGCCTACAATACGTTCCTGAGTGCTGTAACTGATTCGGTGTATATAATGTGTGCGGGGCTCCTGACGTCTTTCTTGCATAATTTTTATTTCCTGTTCAAGGGGCCTCTATTAATTTACTTTAAATGGTCAGGTAGTCACGAACTTCCGGGTCATCACAATCCTGTATACGATGATTTTTATCAAATTGAAGCATCTGTTGTTCTGATATGTATATTATTTGATCAGAGTATTTCAGCGCGAATTTGATATCGTGTGTAGCTAATATTAGCAGCAAGTTGTTTTCTCTGACGTGATTAAGTAGAAATTGCTTGAATTGACTGACGGATGATAACTCTAGTGCGGTAAAGGGGGAGCTTAGTAGTAGTGCTTTTGGTTCAAGCATCAGTGCTCTGGCAACGGCAATTTTGTAGCGTTGTTCTTTTTTTAGATGAGCGGGCAGTTGTTCGAGGTGGTTGCCGGCATCGATGTCTTTGAGTAATTTCTCTGCCCTGGCTCTGACTTCACTGGCTTCAGCTATTTTGTGATACAGCGCCGGTAACATCAGGTTTTGAACGGCATTGGCGGCGGACAGTATGGTGGTGAGGGCATGCATAAAGGCAAACTGGGTACGTACGCGTACCCAGTCATCTTTTTCAAATTGTGTAATTTCCTTGCCGGCCAGAAATAGTTGGCCGGATTTGGCCTGTATAATGCCGCCAATAGTTTTGATCCAGTTAATTTTGCCATCCTGGTCAGGGCCGATAATAGAGATGATGTCGCCTGCACGGGCTTGTAGATTTAACTGATGTTCAGCTTTTCCGCCTTCTTCACTATCAACGACCAGGTGCTCACATTGAATAAGTAGCTCATTTTTCATCACAATAGGGCCACCGCTAGCAGACCTTCAATTATAAAAATTGCTACCAGACTGTTCACGATGGCGCGAGTAGCCTGTTGAGGAACTTCAGTTGGCGAAGTTCTGATATTCAAGCCGCTGTAACAGGCAGTGGCAGCGATGACATAACCGAATAACAGATTTTTGATGACAAATACCATGACCAGAAAGGGTGTGAAAGCGGTGCCGATCTCGTAGATGAACTCGAAGTGGCTGGTCGATACCATCAGGCCGCTGAGAGTAATGCCAAAGACCAGTGCGATAAAAGTAAAATAAACTGTAATTGCCAGTTGTGAGATAGCCGTACCAATAAGGCGTGGTGCAATTAAATAATTGTTGATATTGATGCCCAGCATTTCCAGACCTTCAATTTCACCATGCAATTTCATATTGCCAATATCAACCACGATGGCGGAGCCGGTACGACTAATTAAGATAATAGCTGACAGAAATGGGCCTATGCCCAGACAAATAATATTGACCAGTAGATTAACAATGTCATCAGCAGCACCGACTGAGTCGAGTATTGAAATTAATCGGAAAGTGAAAACAAAACCCGCAGCCAGTCCCAGAAAGGTGATAGTGGGCAGGGCATCGACGCCGGTAAAAATAATCTGCGCGATCATTGAGGAATAACTTCTTTTGTTGAATATTCGGTTATTGTTATACCAGTCGCGCAAAGCGAGTGAACTGAATGTTACAAGATTGATCACGTATAGACTGGTCTGTATTAGAAAACGTCCTGGTAGTCCTGTCAAAATAGCAGTGAGTGAGTTTTTTTTCATTCTTTATATTGTGATGAACCGGTGGGCAGTTATTAGCTAACAGGATGTTCGAGAATAAGTTCAACGGGTTCAAATTTTTGCTTAATCTGTTTGAAAGCACGTAGCTCCAGAACGCCAACAGTATTGAGTGAAACAATCAGGTAATAGGCATCGGGATACTGGTGCTGAGCCTGATCCAGTGCAGAGGGTTCGGCGATGCTGTGAGGATGAGAGTGCACAATCGCCAGTAATTCCTCATTTTGCTCACGCATATTTTTCATTGTTGCGATTTGAGCCTGTTCATCCATTTTGAATAGTGTTGCACTATTGGTAGCAACATTGGCTACCGGATAATAATGTTTGGCAAGACCATTTTGTGCACTGATCAGGCCACAAATTTCTGTTTCTGGATTCTGTTGAGCATGAGTCAGAATCAGGTTGGCTAATTTGCGAGGTAATATCAGTGTCGGATTTATTTTAGTGTTCATATTTTTTTCTTATTATGAAGCGGCTGAGCCACAAACTGGGCAGCCGGGGTCTTTTTTGAGATTCATGGTACGCCATTGTAATGATAGTGCGTCAAATAATAATAAACGACCATAAAGAGGCTGGCCAATCTGGCAGATGAGTTTGATGGTTTCCAGTGCCTGCATGCTGCCGATAATACCAACGACGGGCGCGAGTATGCCATTGCCGCTACAGGTTAGATCCTCTTCTCCTTTACTGGGATATAAGCAACTGTAACATGGGCAAGTTTCATTTCGACTATCGAAGACGCTGATTTGTCCTTCGAACTGAATAGCGGCACCAGAGACCAGGGGTTTTTTTTGAGCTACACAGGCGCGGTTGATGGCAAAACGGGTGTCAAAATTATCCGAGGCATCGAGTACCACATCGGCCAGTTGAATTTGTTGGATCAGTGCAGATTCATCGAGTCGATGGTCGATAGTGACAATATCAATTTCCTGGTTGATGGCTAATAAATTATTTTTGGCTGAGTCCACTTTCTTTTCACCAATATTCTGCTGACGGTGAATGATCTGGCGTTGCAGATTACTGAGTTCAACGGCATCGTCATCGACTAGTGTTAGTTGACCAACGCCCGCGGTGGCTAGATACATGGCGGCGGGTGAACCCAGACCACCCAGCCCAATAATTAAGATATGGGCGTCATGGAGTTTTTGCTGACCTTCAATACCTATTTGCGGCAGCATGATGTGACGGTTATAACGGAGGAGTTGCTCATCGTTCATGTGGCTTATTGTAGCAAAACGCTGGCATTAAATTAGTCGTTTGCTTTGATTGGTATTATTTTGTGATGATTAATAGCAGGGCGACTAAATATAGTTCCGCCAGTTGTCTGGTCTGGGGTCAAGATTATGACGAAGTGGGGTTGCTTTGGTGAATGTGAGTGGTGGTTGCTGGTTATCTGCTTCTATACCCAGGCTTGATCTCAATGCATCTTCGCAATATGCAATCACTTCACGTTTAAGTTGCAGTGTCAGGCTGGTCTGCAGGGTAAAGCCGACATCAATCAGCGCGGACTCCAGCGCCTGCATGGTTATTTCACGAATGTCATAACGAACACGCAGAATATTGATTCGGATTGGTACAACGAGCTCTATACCGACGATACCTGCCAGTAGCCGAACAGCCTTTTCAGCCTGGTCAGCTTCCGTCAGGGAGTAGGTGAAACGTATCTCCCGCTCTTTGATGATATCGTTACATAACGGCATTAGACAAATCTAGGACAGATGAAAATTAATAGCAAGAGGTTTGTATATGGTACAGGGCGGCTGCTGAAGTGGAATGTTGATTTAATTTGGATTAAATAAAAGTTAAATCAATGTGTTATGTGGATGTTTTGTCGTTTTTTATGTGTGGCCTGGATCAGTAGAATTTATATCTGGGCTCAGTTCTGGTTTTGATCTCACCAGTTTTTCCAATCACTTTTACACCGGTGATGACCTGAACATTGCCTGTGCAGTAAAAATCAAATGGTTTACGATCCATGATTGCCGCACTATTGGATACAATGGTGATGGCCGCAGAAATAGTTGCACCACACTTGCCATCCAGGTTCTGGTTGAAAATCTGTGGTTCGAGAACAACCGTGTATTCTGCAGAGCTTAGTTTGCATGTTTTTTTAATTAAACTGGTGTCAATGATCTTATTATTTTCGATTTTTACCATGTCCCAGGGGCTATAAGTACCATCAGCATCTGAATATTTAAAAGTCTTTTCTTTGCCGTCTTTAAGTAAGGTGTTGGTGACGAGAATAAAATCTTTTTCTGTATTGCACTCATAAGTGATGAGCGGAAAGCTGTCTTTGGCGAAAGTGTTAGGCGTACAGAAAAATGACAACCAGAAAAGGCAGGTAAAAAATATTGTTTTTGAATCTGTTTTAAAAAGCATTAACTAGATCTCTTGAATTATGGTTTTTATGGTCGCATTATGATGGCGGGCATGGAGCCTGATGCGATTCACATCACCACTATACAAGTCCGATTATAGTAGATTTTAGGTAAGGCATTTAGGTTGCTGGTACTATTAAAAACTTAAAGGAGTTTGTTGTAAATACCCGCGGTCACTCTTGGCTGTCCTGATAAGTCTTCCAGCTGAATTATTTCCTGAAAATGATAATGACGCAAGCAAGCATCGACCTGCCGTTGTTGATTGTAACCATGTTCAACTGCCAGCCAGCCACCCGGGTTTAAATATTCTATGGATTTTGATGTGATGCTTTCTATATCATCCATACCGGTTTCGCCAGATATGAGCGCGCTAACGGGTTCAAAGCGGACATCACCTTGCGACAGGTGTTCGTCCTGCGCGGCAATATAGGGTGGGTTACTAATGATGAGATCAAAATATTGTTTATTGATTTGTTCGAACCAGTTGCTTTCAGCGAATTTAATATTAGTGATTTGATGGGTCCGGGCATTTTCTCTGGCGACGGTGAGTGCTTCACATGAAATATCTGTGGCAGTTATTACCCAGTCAGGTTTCTCACTGGCGATAGCAATGGCAATTGCGCCACTACCGGTTCCTAAATCAAGCAGGTTCAGTTTTTTTCGATCTGAAAACTGGTTCAGGACAAATTCGACCAGTATTTCTGTGTCGGGTCGGGGAATAAGTGTGGCCGTGGTGACCTTGAAATCCATTGACCAGAATTCTTTGCGGCCGGTTAGATAGGCAACGGGTGTGCCAGCCTGACGTTGTTCGACAAGTTGTCTGAATGTCTGGATCTGTTTTTCATTCAGGTTTTTTTCTGGCCATGCAATAAGGTGTGTGGCACTACAATTCAGAACATGACATAGCAACACTTCAGCATCAAGACGTGCGGAGTATGAGGTTTCCGCCAGTGCTTTTGATGCGTCTTTAAGTGCCTGTGCGATGCTGAGCATCATAGCGGTGTTATTCGGCGAGAGCAGCGAGCTGTTCGGCCTGATATTCGTTGACCAGAGGATCGATAATTTGGTCCATTTCACCGGTAATAAATTCATCGAGCTTATACAGCGTTAAATTGATGCGGTGGTCAGTGATACGGCCCTGTGGAAAATTGTAGGTGCGAATTCTTTCTGAACGGTCGCCGCTGCCAACCAGGCTTTTTCGGGTCTGTGCCTGCTCTGATCGTTGTTTCTCAATTTTGGCATCCATGATGCGTGCTTGCAGCAGCGACATGGCGCGCGCCCTGTTTTTGTGCTGCGAACGTTCGTCCTGACATTCTACGACCGTGCCGGTAGGAATATGAGTAAGACGAACCGCTGAATCAGTTTTGTTGACGTGTTGCCCGCCGGCGCCGGAGGAGCGGTAGGTATCTACGCGTAAATCAGCCGGGTTGATTTCAATCTGTTCAACATCGGCCACTTCAGGCATGACCGCTACCGTTGCCGCTGAAGTATGAACGCGCCCCTGTGATTCAGTTTCCGGTACACGTTGCACACGATGGGCACCTGATTCAAATTTCAATCTTGAATAAGCGCCATCACCAATAATACGTGCAACTATTTCTTTGTAACCGCCGTGTTCGCCCGGATTCTGATTAATGATTTCAATTTGCCAGCGTTTTATTTCGGCATAACGTGAGTACATACGAAATAAATCACCAGCAAAAATAGCCGCTTCATCGCCACCGGTACCAGCCCGAACTTCTAGAAATACATTGCTACTATCGTGCGGATCTGTAGGCAATAATAGTTTCTGTAGTTCCAGTTCTAACGTATCAATGTTTTTACTGGCTGATTTTCTTTCTTCTTCAGCCATCTCGCGTAGATCGGGATCTTTATCCCTGAGCATTTCTTCGGCGCTGGCAAAATCATCTTTTGCTCCAAGATATTTTTTGTAGCAGATGACCACAGGCTCAAGTTGAGCATATTCTTTTGACAGGTCTCTGAATTTGTTTTGATCAGACATGATGCCGGGCTCGGACATCAGGCCAGCTACTTCTTCATGACGGTCGATCAGATTATTTAATTTATTGAGTATTGAGTCTTTCAATTAGGAGATCCTGATTTTATTTGTTCTGGCTTTCGTCATCGGCATTCATCAGCAGTTGTTTGGCTGCATTGATCAAATCCTGATCATTGTCTTCACTGGCTTTTCTAATATGGATGCAAGGTTTGTGTAAAAATTTGTTGGTCAGCGTATGGGCAAGAAATTCGAGTGTTTTTTCTGGAGACTCACCTGCGGCTAATTGCTTGAGTGCTTTATCAAGTACAGCCTGACTCATGTTTTGAGTAGTGGTACGCAGCTCCGAAATAAGATCAACCGAATCCAGAGAACGTTGCCAGTTCAAATAGTGGTGAACTTCATCATTAATAATATCTTTGGCCTGTTCGGCAGCCTGTTGGCGTGATTGCAGATTTTCATCAATGACTTCCTGCAGATCATCGACAGCATAAAGATAAATATCATCCAGTGAGGCGACTTCGGGCTCAATGTCCCGGGGTACCGCCAGATCCACCATAAAGATGGGTTGTCGTTTGCGTATTTTCAGCGCTCTTTCAACGGTACCTTTACCCAAAATCGGCAACGGACTGGCAGTTGAGGCGATCACAATATCGGCACGATGAAGGTGATCGGCAATCTGTGGTAATCGTATGGCTTCACCGTTAAATTCAGCGGCCAGATTCTCTGCTCGTTCAATGCTACGGTTGGCAATAATCATGTGTTTGATCTTCTGGCTATGCAGATGTCGGGCAGTCAGTTCGATGGTTTCACCGGCACCAATCAGCAAAGCAGTCGATTCATTGAGATCGCCAAAAATTTGTTTAGCCAGACTGACGGCAGCAAAGGCGACCGAAACCGGGCTGGAGCCAATCGCTGTATCAGTACGAACCTGTTTGGCGACAGCAAAAGAATGCTGGAACAATTTGCCCAGCATGCGTCCCAGCGTGCCGTGTTGTTGGGCTATCGAATAGGCTTCTTTCATCTGACCGGCAATTTGCGGTTCGCCGAGCACCATGGAGTCAAGGCCACAGGTTACCGACATAGCGTGACGAATGGTTTCTTTGTGATCATAGGTGTACAGGTGACTTGTAATCATGGAAGATTCAAAGCCGTGATAGCGGCTGAACCAATCAATAATATCCTGGTCTGCCTCACCGTTTACTGCACAATATAACTCAGTGCGGTTACAGGTTGATACAATGGCGACTTCATCGATATTCTTTAGTTTGTGAAGACTATTTAATGCATCGGGCAACGTTTGTGGTGTAAAAGCCAGACGTTCGCGCAACTCGAGTGGTGTGGTCTTGTGGTTTAGACCTAGAGTAATCAGGCTCGAAGTTTTCAGAGACATATGTAATTGTTGCTGGTGCGAAAACGCATAATTTTGCGAGAGATCGAATTTTAACTCAATTTTGACTGTCTTGAGTAGCTGTGATGATGGGAGTGGTTGATTGTAGCGCGCGCAGTCATTATTAAAGTGGGTTATATTTAACATTATGGTTAATCAGAAGAGAAAAATGCTTGAAATGCACATAGTTATGTCAGGGGTTTTACGTCAGGTACTGTTAATAGGCTTGCTGTCTATAGTGGTATTTTCCGCAGCCTGTACCTCTTTGAAGACGCAACCCGCTGAAGCAGAGTTGCCTGAGTCAAAAGGAATGACGCTGGATGAGAATTTGCTCTACGAATTGTTGGCCGCTGAATTTGCTGGCAATACAGGTGATCTGGAGGCGGCAGCTGATTTTTACCGGCAGGCGGCTGAGCAGAGCGATGATAGTCGGATCGCGGCGAGGGCGGCTTATATTGCTTTGTACGGTAAGCAGTATGAACAGACTTTATCACTACTGGAGCGCTGGCGTGAACTGGAACCAGAAAATCAGGATATTGATCGTATTTATGCGATTAGTTATCTGCACTTGCATCGACCTCTAGATGCTTTGCCGTATGTACAGGCGGTGCTGGTACAGCACGATGGCTCCAATCAGCAAAAGGCAATGGCGGTAAAACATTTGCTGAGTGATGATATCGAGGCTAAAGATAGTCTGGATTTGTTAGCCGCACTAAATCAGAAGCAAACTGATAATCCTCAGATGCTGATTCTGCAGGCCAAGTTTTCCGCACAATTAGAACAGTATGAACAGTCGATTGAATTGCTGGATCGGGTGCTTGAGATTGATGCTTCACTGGTCGATGTGTATTTGATCAAAGCACGAATTTATCAGGCCCAGGGAAAACGCGATGAGGCCAAAGCAGTGATTATGCAGGTGCTTGAAGATCATCCGGATAATTTGAGCCTGCGCATGCAGTACGCACACATGCTGGTTGAGGATAAAGACTATGAAGGTGCGCGTGCACAGTATTTTTTATTACAGGAAAAACAGCCTGATAATGTCGAAATATTGTTGAATCTGGCTTTGCTCTATATCGAGACCGATCAGCTGGATGAGTCAGCCGAGCTGCTGGATCGGCTGATTGTGCTTGATCAAAAAACAGATATTGCCCATTACTATCTGGGGCGTATAGCGCAAAGTAAGGAGCAACACACAGCCGCTATTGCACATTATGTAAAGGTAAAAAATGGTGCTTATGTGTTTGAAGCAAAGTTACGTATCGCCAGCCTGTTTGCCCGGCTGGATCGTGTAGATGAAGGCATTGAGCAACTTGATATTCTTATTGAAGAAACTGAAAACTGGGAAGACCGAGTACGTATTTACCTGGTACAGGGTGAGATATTTAGAAGCCATCAAAGATATCAGGATGCCTTTGATATGTATAACAGGGCTCTAAGTCATAACCCGGAAGATATTAATTTATTGTATGCGCGGGCATTAATTGCTGAAAAAGTGGATCGAGTCGACATTGCAGAGTCCGACCTGCTCAAGGTTTTATCGATGGAACCAAATAACTCTGATGCTCTGAATGCTTTGGGTTATACCCTGGCGGACAAGACTAAGCGATATCAGGAAGCCAGAGAATATATCCAGAAAGCAATTGAGCTGGTACCCGATGATCCGGCTATCATGGATAGTTTGGGCTGGGTTAATTACCGGCTGGGAGAGTTGCAGGAAGCTTTGAAATGGCTATCCATGGCCTTTGAAAATCTGGTCGATGCTGAAATCGCCGCTCATTATGGCGAGGTTTTGTGGCAGGCTAATCAAAGAGATAAAGCTAGAGAAATCTGGCAGAAAGGGCAGGCAGTCGATGCCAAACATCCGGTGCTGGTGGAGACTCTGAAAAGATTTAAACCATGAAGCAGGGCTGTCAGGTTTTGTTGGTGGGATTTCGTGGCGCGGTATTGACCGTGCTGCTGGCGGCTCAGCTCTCGTGCAGCTATCTGCCCAGAACGACCAGTCAGATTCCAGAGCACTGGTTGCAGTCGGTGGCACAAAAACAGCAACTTTCATCGTGGAAACTAACCGGTCGCCTGGGTATTCAAACCGAAAATAATGGCGGCAGCATGGACCTTTTCTGGAATCAGCTGGATGATGCCTACAAAATTCGTCTGATTGCGGCCATGGGCCAGGGCTCTATTCTGATCCAGGGAGATGCTCATGGCGTTATGCTTAGAACCGACAAGGGTGAAACTTACGCTGATAATGCCGATGAGTTACTGACTTCCAGCCTGGGTGTCAGCGTGCCACTTTCAGGTCTGCACGACTGGTTACGTGGGGTACCGGTAGCCGATCGACCAGTATATAAGCAGTTATGGGATCAACAGGGCCAATTATATAAGCTGGTTCAGGACGGCTGGAATATAGAAATGTCGGCTTACAAAAAAGTGGGAGAATATACCTTGCCACATGCTTTTTATCTGAGCCGTAATGATCAGCCCGAGCTGGGTATTCGTCTAGTGATTCGGCAATGGACATTGAATGGCAGGGAAGTATCTTGACCGGATTACCATTGACCTGGCCGGCACCGGCCAAACTTAACCTTATGCTGCATATTACCGGCCGGCGCGCCGACGGTTATCATGAGCTGCAAACGGTGTTTCAGTTTCTGGACTATGGCGATGAGCTGAGGTTTACACCGAGAACGGATGCCATAGTGCGGCGGGCGCAAAATATTGCAGGCATTGCTGCTGAGGATGATCTGGTGGTCAAGGCAGCCAGAGCTTTACAGCAGGCATGCGGTTGCCAGCTGGGTGTTGATATTTATCTCAATAAAAAACTGCCCATGGGTGCTGGCCTGGGTGGTGGTAGTTCTGATGCGGCAACCACGTTACACGCGCTAAATCGAATCTGGGCCTGCGGTCTGAACGATGCTCAGCTGGCCGAGATCGGCTTAAAACTGGGTGCCGATGTGCCCGTGTTTATACATGGTTTTTCAGCCTTCGCAGAAGGCGTGGGTGAGCAATTAACTCCGGTCGAACTCGAACAGCCCTGGTATTTGGTGATTACCCCTGATATTCATGTCTCTACGGCCGCAATCTTCGGTGATTTAGAATTGACACGGGATAGTCCAGCCATCAAAATATGCGGCCTTCCAGATTCCGGCTGGGATAATGTGTGTGTGCCTGTGGTGACTAAGCATTATCCAAAGGTGGCTGAAGCGCTGGAACTGCTCGGACAATACGCCGAGGCGCGTATGAGTGGTACCGGGGCTTCGGTGTTTGCAGCCTTCGAAACCGAAGCACAGGCTCAACAAGTCCGCGCCAGTTTGAGAGACCCGGCGAAAGCAGGAATGCCTGAGTCGTGGAAAGATTTTATTGCCAGGGGTGTGAACACGTCGCCTTTGCGAATACAGCTAAGCAGCTGTTGATTAATGGATTTGTGATCAATAGATAAACTGTTTTGTCCCATATGGGATAGCTAGAAGTTTATTGGGCCGTCGCCAAGCGGTAAGGCACCAGGTTTTGATCCTGGCATGCGTAGGTTCGAATCCTACCGGCCCAGCCATATACGAAGCTCACATAACTATGAACTTCAATAGATAAATTGAGCAGGTAGGATGAGAACCGTAGTGGTTCGCCAAAATCGCCGGGAGCGATTTTGAACATCAGCGTTTTATGCTGATGGCCCGAAGGGTAAAATACAGGACGTATTTTATAATCCTACCGGCCCAGCCATTTATGTATGCCTGTCTAATGGGTATTCTGCATTATTAGTAGTACACAAAACGAGACGCAACAGTGATGCAAGAAGATAATCAACTAAGGATTTTTACCGGTAACGCAAATCCTGAGCTAGCAAAAAATATTGCTGGAAAGTTGAATAGTCCCTTAGGAAAGATCAGTGTTGATCGTTTTAGTGACGGTGAGATTTGTGTCGAAGTGATGGAAAATGTCCGCGGCAGGGATGTTTTTATTATCCAGCCGACGTGTACACCCTGTAATGATAATTTGATGGAACTGATGGTGATGATTGACGCCATGCGTCGGGCATCAGCTAAACGTGTGACTGCCGTGGTTCCTTATTATGGTTACTCGCGTCAGGATCGTAAGCCCCGTTCAGTCAGGGTACCGATCACGGCCAAGGTGGTGGCCAACATGCTGGCCAGTGTGAAACTGAATCGTTTGCTCACGGTCGATTTGCATGCGGATCAGATTCAGGGTTTTTTTGATATTCCTATCGACAATGTTTATGCATCGCCGATTTTGCTGGCCGATGTATGGCAGCAGCGCTATGAGAACCTGCTCGTGGTTTCGCCCGATGTCGGTGGCGTGGTGCGCGCCAGAGCACTGGCCAAACGTCTGGGTGATGCCGATCTGGCAATTATTGATAAACGTCGCCCCAAGGCCAATGTTTCCGAAGTGATGAATATTATCGGTGACGTCGAAGGCAAAAACTGCGTGTTAGTGGACGACCTGGTTGATACCGCCGGT
Source organism: Gammaproteobacteria bacterium (assembly GCA_029881035.1). Classification (GTDB taxonomy): domain Bacteria; phylum Pseudomonadota; class Gammaproteobacteria; order SZUA-229; family SZUA-229; genus LH-M37. The sequence goes on from JAOUNI010000011.1 coordinate 58,008, forward strand.
ACATTATGCAAAGCAGCGGCAGCGCTGAAAGCTAATGGTGCCTTGAGTGTCTCTGCTTATTGTACACACGCAGTGTTATCCGGTAGAGCGATTGAAAATATTTCCAGCTCCGTTTTGAATGAGCTGGTGGTGACTGACACTATACCTCTGAGTGAGGCTGCGCGGCACTGTCCGCAGATTCGCCAGGTGTCTATTGCCAATATGCTGGCTGAAACGATTCGCCGAATCCATCAGGAAGAATCGGTCAGTGAGATGTATATCGACTAGCGATCGATGCAAAATTCTGGATCTGCCTGCAAAGGTTGATTCGAAGGACGGATGATCAGAGAAATCACTTTGGCATCCTGATAATGACTTCCCTGGTCGCGGGGAAGTGTTTATATAACCGCTGTCATTAACAGGACAGTATTTTGGAGAAGATTATGACTATTGAATTAAACGCCGTATTGCGTGATGACATGGGGAAAGGTGCGAGCCGCCGCCTGCGTCACGCTGGCAAAATACCTGCTATCGTTTACGGTGCAGGCAAAGACCCGGTGGCAATGACACTGGAGCAGAAAGACGTGCAGTATGTGTTGTCTGACGAAGCTTTTTATTCGCAAATTCTAAGCTTGAATGTTGGCGGTAAAAAACAAGATGTACTGTTGCGTGATTTGCAGCATCACCCATACAAACAGGACATCATGCATATCGACTTCATGCGTTTTGATGCTACCCATGTTGTACATGTGCATGTTCCATTGCACTTTATGAACGAAGAAGTTGCACCTGGCGTAAAAACTGAAGGTGGTGCTGTGAACCACGTTATTATGGAAGTGGAAGTAGAATGTCTGCCTAAAGATATTCCTACATTCATTGAAGTTGACCTTTCACAGATGCACCTGAATGACATTCTGCATTTGTCAGACCTTAAGCTGCCTGCGGGCGTTGAAGTACTCGCACTGAAACAGGGTGAAGAACACGATACCGCTGTTGTTAGTATTCATGTTCGTAGAGGCGCTGCTTCAACTGAAGAGACTGGTGAAGCAGAAGCAGAAGGCGGAGCTGAAGGCTAGTCCTGTTTATGTTTGTATTACGGTACAGATATGGCTGAACGAGTTATCGATCTTAAGCTCATAGTGGGTCTGGGTAATCCAGGCTCCGAATACACTGAAACCCGGCATAATGCCGGGTTTTGGTTTGTTGAGGAGCTTGCTGCCGCCTACGGGGCATCGTTCCGGCCGGAGAAAAAATTTCATGGTGAAGTGGCCAGAATTACTGTTGCGCATCGCGATATCTGGTTGCTTAAGCCGGAAACGTTTATGAATCGCAGT
>JAOUNI010000088.1 GCA_029881035.1 Gammaproteobacteria bacterium
GGTCAAACCAGTAACTAAAATTGGTGCGGGTTCGGTGGGTTATATAGCTGTTAATCTGGCCGCGTTCCCAGCCATGGTCGTGGTTCAAGAAGGGATTGCGGTCACAAATCTGGCAATAGAAGTGACTTGGAACACGGTCGGTGCTACTTACGACCTGGTGGCGCCTAGTGCAAAAGCGGCAGTCGCTTCTATTTATAGCCTGTTCCAATTCACTGCAGGTAATGTAGTGGCCGGTACCACTGCTGCTGGTGTTGCCACACTGGGTGGAGGTAGTGTAATAACGGGTCAGGTCGCAGGTAATGCCGTTAAAGGCATCGGTTATATCTCAGGTAAAACTGTCCAGTATATGGGGGTGCCAGTAGCGGCGGCAGGAGTGACTTTAGGTGCCGGAACAGTAGGTGTTGTCGCTGGTGGTGCTGGTGTAATAACCGGCTCAACACTGGTGGTTGGCGGTGAAGCTGTATCTGTAACATCACAGGTGTTTGGTAATGTATTGGCCGGTACAACGTTGGTCGCTGGTACAACTGCTTCGGTTGTCGCTGGCACAACAGTCGGTGTCTATGAATTATCCAAAGCTATAGTTGTACCTGCCAGTTATGAGCTTGGCGGCGGCATCGTTCTTGGTTATGGCACAGTCAGTCAATTAGGCGCACACAGCGTACTCGCAGTCGCTGATGCTTCCTATCTTGTCTTATCACTGGAAGGCCCGCGTTGGGTTATATATGCTGTTAAAGGCGATCTCGGTAACGGTGATGAGCTGCCATCTGGTACGTTGCTTGATCTCGAAGCAATGCAAAACAAAGGTGAAGAGTTCTATTATCTCCCAGTTTCCGATGAAGAAATGAATTCAGTGGTTGAGAGTGTTTATTTTGAATTACCTTCAGTTCCTGAGACGCCGATGCTTGTTAATGATGAACTTGAATAAAGTTTTTTATTACAAATCAATTCAGTCAGTCCCATTGATCTAGAGCCTGACTCATTCATGCAAGGGTGTGATTAGTCATCTCGGATTGGCTATATAAATAATATCATTATCGATAAATGCTGATTTGAGTCACAAATTGATTGGCTTAAAACTGACTATGGCACGTAGTTATCCACAATGTTTAGTGGCTACATTTTACCTATAGAATAGATATTTAAAGTTAATTAGCCGATTATTATGAACAATAATACCGTGCCTTATACTTCACAATAATTTACCTTGCAAAGTCAGGATAAGGGCGTTAAATTGCGGGTTAATGTACTGATTTAACAGTTTATTTGCTTAAGGATGATATTTTTTCAATGAAATTAAGAGCTACTATACGGGTCGTGACTCTGGCGCTTCTGGTTACTCATGCTATCAATGTGCTGGCCTCCGATATTGATCCAAAGATTGAGCAATGTATCAGGAAGAATGCACCAAAGGCGACTGCTGTTGAGAAAATTAAACTCACATCAGAAGGTTCGATGTATGAAGAGAAACAGGTCCTCTCTGTAAAAGTTTATTGGAAACATTCTTCTTCCGGCACTTCAAATATGCTTGCTTTATTTGATGAACCGTATGACATTTCGGGTACTCGTCTCCTGTTTCTGGAAAAGGAAATTGAAAACGAAATCTATTTGTATATGCCAGCTTTATTTAAAGTCCGGCGAATTACTTCGGATAGAATTTCGTCATCAATGTACGGCATGGATTTCTCTTACGAAGACTTCCAGTTTATGTATAACATGATGGCCACGGCAATTACTGAACAGCGACCGGATGCCGTGGTAAATGGTAAACCAATGTACGTGTTTGCTATTGCTCCGACTGAAGGAAAAAAATCTTTATATGAAACGATTTACTCCTATTTCGATAAAGAATCTTGCATAGTCCAGAAAGTTGAATTTTATGAGCAGGGGAATAAGTTACGCAAAGTTCTTGTTACCGAACCAGCCTCAATAAAAATAGTAAATGGAATACAGGTGCCTCACAAATTCCAGATGAGTGATATAAAAAAGGCAAGTAAAACAGAGTTGACTATTATTTCTGTGAGCATGGATATTCCTATCAATGACTCATTGTTTGACCCTGTTCAGCTAAAGGAGCATCGTGATATCTTCTGATTCGCGTCGTTTTCCTTGTTATAAAACAGTACTTGTACTGATTTGCCATTATCCACGCTTTATTGTGGCGGTGGTACTCGTCCTGTTCCTGCTTGCTCTTCTGCAAATCTACAATCCCTATACCGCTGAATTCAAAGTAAAAGTGGATCCGTCAGAGCAAGCCTTGCTTGGACTGGATCATGAGGGCTGGGAGTTCTACCAGTTAGCTCGCCGTAACTTCGGCAGTGATGAAACCATAATGGTTGTGATTGATGCGGATGATGTGTTTTCGCCGCAGGCTATTGATCTTGTCTCACGTCTTACTAACAGGCTAGCCAGGGTATCGGGCGTTGAGGAAGTTGTTTCGCTGACTAATGCGCTGACAATTCGAGCGACGGAATACGGCATGGATATCGCACCTATTATGGCGCGGGTGCCTGAAACACCTGAGGAATATGAGGTACTGCGCAAAGAAGTGCTAGCGAGCCCGCTAATTGCAAGCACACTGATATCAGGAGGAGGCGACTCAACGGCAATCCTTGTTAACCTTGAAGATACGCAGGATCAGAAATTTTTCAAGCAGGTTAATGCTGCGGTTGATTTAATAGTGAAGGAAGAAGCACATGGCACACACATCTGGATAACCGGGTCGACAAGAATAAAACATGCGACTATAGAAATAGTACTTGATGATCTTATAAGCTATCCACCACTAATTACTTTAGTGATGCTGCTGCTGTTATTGTCACTGCTTCGTAATCTGGCTGGCGTTCTAATAACACTGGCCACAGTTGTTATTTCGGTAGTATGGACAGTGGCAACTATTACGCTGCTAGGTTATTCACTGAATATTCTGACTGCACTGGTTCCGCCTTTATTGATGATTCTGACGCTGTCGTATTCTATGTACCTTGTTTCGGACTACCGACTAGCGGTGAGTAGAGGAAAGAATGGAATAGCTGAGATTGTAGATATTCTGCGCAAGGCATCGCTGCCTGTTTTGCTTGCCGGCCTAACTACGGCAGTCGGGTTTTCATCATTATACCTGAGCGAATTAAACGCAATTCGTGAATTTGGCCTTTTTGCGGTAATTGGTGTGATTTACGCAACAATTATCACCCTGATTTTCACACCCTCTTTGCTCGTGTTATTACAACGCCGATTAAAAACAGTAGTAGAGACACAGTTTGAAATTAAAGACAATTCATTTGATCGCTTAATTCAGCGTATCGCCCATTTTGATGCAGAGAATAGAAAAGCTATTTTTATTATAGCGGGCATTGTATTTGTTATTAGTATTGCAGGCATGACGCAACTACGAGTAGGCACTGAACACATAACGAACTTCAAACCAGATTCTGATATCAGGCAGGCGTTCGAACATGCTAATGAGAAATTCAATGGCATCAATGCTTTTAATATTATAGTTCAGTCGAAGTACCCGACTGCTTTTAAGGAACCGGTGAATTTAAAAGCGATTGAAGATTTACAGCAGTGGCTTGAAGCGCAGCCTGAAATTGGTGGGACCACTTCACTGGTTAATTACATCAAGTTTGTTAACCGGTCGTTCAATAATAATGACCCCGCTTTCTATATAATTCCGGAAAATAAAAGAGTCACAGGGCAACTGCTCTTTTTTACTGATAGTGATGATACCAGGAGGCTTGTTGATTCCAGTTATCGCGCAATGAATATCATTGTGCGTGCCAAAGTAATAGATTCTGATGAGGTAGAGAGTCTTATTGTGCGAGTCAACGAAAGGCTTCAACAATTGCCAGAACATATGGATGCCAGGGCAACAGGAAGTCCTGTATTGATGAATCAGGCGATACAGGACATTATGTGGGGACAGGTCGAGAGTGTATTTCTTTCATTGATTATTGTATATGGAATTCTGGTCAGTCTTTTTCTGTCGTTTCGCATTGGACTCATTGCGTTAATTCCAAATATCCTGCCTGTGGTCGTTTATTTAGGCGCGCTGGGCATACTGGGGATAAGTTTAAACCCAAGTACCAGTCTGATTGCACCGATGATATTGGGTGTAGCAATTGACGATACGATTCACTACTTTACACGTTTCAACAGTATTGCCAGACAACACCCAGATCCAAAGGAGGCAACTGTTATGACGCTAGGTATTGTCGGGCGACCGGTGACTTACACCTCCTTAGCTCTGTGCGTAGGGTTTCTGGTGCTGACCACCAGCGATCTTCGTATGCAGGTACAAGTTGGTGCAATGTCAAGTTTTGCCTTACTGATTGCCTGGCTATCGGATTTCTTTTTGACTCCTGCGTTATGCAGCCGATTGAGA
>JAOUNI010000012.1 GCA_029881035.1 Gammaproteobacteria bacterium
GTCGGTGACGAAATCGTTATTACGTTTGGAAGTAATCGCCAGACGATCAATTTTGTCCATACTACGGACAATGATGTCGCCGGCGGCACGCGCTGCGCGTACTGCAATGTTTACTGTTGGATGCATAATAAACCCCTAAATTGCATCAAGCCGGCCGCTTGAATGTGAGTGCACAGTTGTAAATAAGATAATGGCTTTATTTTATACATAATTAATTTTAAATGGCCTTGCCTGTTTGGGTTCAGGCCCAATCTGGCGGCACATCTTGCTTGATCCTCCTCAAACCATAGCTATTGCTATGCTTTTTGGACGATCAAACAATCTGCACTCACCAGCTTGACCATGATTCCCAAACGCTTAATGCAATTTAGGGGTTGAATTTTTAAAGAACAGTGTTAAATCGATGCGGATGATAGCAGATTTACCCTCATATTTCACGAACGTACTGTGTCAATTGCAGTATTTAGGATGGCCTGGTTATCAAGGTATATATGATAATGACGAATGGCTAACGGATAAATCAGGGCGATTTTATGCGAGATTCACGGCCCGATTTCCCATAAAATCTGCTTTTACACGAAACTGACTGATACCCCATGCTGGAAAACATAAGAATAATACTGGTCAATACCTCGCACCCCGGAAATATTGGTGCGGCAGCGCGTGCCATGAAAAATATGGGCTTGTCGAAACTGGTGCTGGTGGATCCGGTCGATCATCCTACTTTTGAGGCATACAGTCGCGCGGCCGGTGCCGATGATGTGCTGGGCGATGCGCGCGTGGTCAAGACACTGGCTGAAGCAGTGACCGGCTGCACCTGGGTGATGGGCACCAGTGCCCGGGAACGTTCGGTACAATGGCCAATGATGTTGCCGCGAGAATGTGCAGCCGCCTCCATCAAACAGGCTGAGCTGGGAGAAGCGGCCATTGTTTTTGGGCGCGAGCGCACCGGCTTGACCAATGAGGAGCTGGAGCTGTGTCACGCGCTGGTCAATATTCCGACTAACCCTGATTACAGTTCGCTGAATGTGGCAGCAGCGGTACAGGTACTGTGTTACGAGCTGCGTCTGGCGGCGCTGGAGTCAGCCGCGGCCTCGGCCCCATCCGAGCCGGAGCGTAATGAGCCGGCAGCCAAACACATCGATGACGTGCCTGCCACGGCGGATCAGGTTGATGGAATGTATCAGCATCTTTATCAAATGCTGGAAGATGTGAATTTCTTTGGCACCAGCCATCCTGAAATTATCATGCGGCGGCTAAAAGGCATGTTCAATCGCACTCATCTCACCAGGCGTGAAGTGAGTATTTTGCGCGGAATTTATTCTGCGGCGCAGGGCAAAAAAGCAGTTAGAAAATAACAGCGTGGTTTTAGCGTTTAGCTTTTCTGCTGTGCTCGCAGATGGCTGACCGCCAGCATCAGCCAGGCGATTAAAAAGCAGAGGCCACCCACCGGGGTGATCATGCCTAACCATTTGGTTCCCGTTAAGCCGAGTGTGTACAGGCTGCCGCTGAATAGTATTATGCCGCTGAACATGAGCCAGCCCGATATGGCACTGAGTCGGTTTTTGTTATGTTGATAGATCAGGCCGACAAGAATCAAACCCAGCGCATGATAAAACTGGTAATCGGAAGCGGTGTGTATCACCGATAAAAAATCGGCGGATAAACTGGCTTTGAGTTTGTGGGCGGCAAAGGCGCCCATGGATACTGCGATAAATGCGTTGATTGCGCCCAGAGCTATAAATAAGTTTGACATTGTAGAACCTTTGTTTTCTTATATTGGTTAAATGTAAATAATAGCTGTATATTTTTTGGAGATTTTACATGCCTTCGTTCGATATTGTTTCAGAAATAGATGGTCATGAGCTGACCAATGCGGTTGATCAGATGAACCGTGAGCTGGGAACCCGTTTTGATTTTAAAGGCAGCGACGCCAAAATAACGCTAAAAGATGGTGCCATGAATCTTGAGGCGACAAACGAGTTTCAGGTGCGACAAATGCACGACATCATGTATAAAAAACTATCGGCCAGAAATATAGATGTCGCCTGTCTGGAAAAAGGCAAAATTGAAGAGCGCGGTATGCGCGCTTACCAAACCGTGACAGTGCGGGAAGGCCTGGATAAGGAAATGGCGAAGAAGGTGGTGAAACTTATCAAGGATTCCAATATAAAAGTACAGGCAGCTATTCAGGGTGAACAGGTCAGGGTAACAGGAAAGAAAAGAGATGATTTGCAGCAGGTGATGGCAATGTTGAAAGCTTCAGACATTGAAATGCCGTTGCAATTTAACAATTTTCGAGACTAGATTTTATAAGTTAAAATTTTAACTTAATTTTTTGAATTTGAAATCAGGGTGCTAGTGAGTTTTTTCGTGATTCTTAATGAGACTTCCAATTAGCATAAAGCTTTTCAAATACGTCTCCAGGAACTGGATGGCTGTAGTAATAGCCTTGTCCCAGTGTGCAGTTATGGTAAATCAGAAAACGTTCGTGTTCGCTAGTTTCAATGCCTTCGGCAACAATATCCAGGTTCATTGATTTGGCTAGAGCGATGATGGCCTCGGTAATAGCGACGTCATTCTCGTCATTGGGTATATTGTCGATAAAGGTTTTGTCAATTTTCAGGGTGTTAACGCTGAATTGTTTTAAGTAATTGAGTGATGAATAGCCAGTTCCAAAATCATCAATACTGATTGTTGCGCCATAATGTTGCAGTTCAGCGAGTTTTTTCAAGCTCATTTCACTATCATGCATGATCGCTGACTCAGTGATTTCAATATCCAGGTATTTGGGAGGAAGTGCATACTTATTTAAATATTTCGTAGTCGTTGCCAGCATATCTTCATGATTGAACTGTTTGGCAGAAACATTAATGCTAATTTTTGATAAATTAAGCCCTTTATTCAGCCATTCTCGCATTTGTCCAAGTACTTTATCGAATACAATTTCACCTAATGGAATAATGAGTCCTGTTTCCTCTGCCAAACCAATAAAATGATCAGGAAGTATGAGTCCTTTTTTAGGGTGTTGCCATCGTACTAGAGCTTCAGCACTAACAATTTTTCCTGTTTTTAAGTTTATTTGAGGCTGATAATGAATAATTAGTTGGTTGTCATTAATGGCTTTTCGGAGGTCTGTCTCCATGCTGAGACGGCCCATTACTTTGTCTGTAATGCTGTGGTGATAGAAGGAAAAGTTTTTCTTGCCGGAATGTTTGACTTTGTACATGGCGGCATCAGCATGTTTGATCAATGTTTCCTGATCTAGCCCATCTTCAGGAAACATGCTTATACCGATACTGGCACTCAGATGTATTTCATTGCCATCCAGAGTGAACGGATCTTTAAATAGCTCGAGAATTTTAGTGCAAAATGTTGTTATTTGGTTAATGTTTTCACTCGTTTGATGGAGTGCAACAAATTCATCAGCAGCATGGTGTGAGAGTACATCACCGCTGGGTAAAATAGATTTTATTTTATTTGCGGTGAGTTGCAGTAACTGGTCACCTACTTTATGTCCTTGTGTGTCATTAATGGTATGGAAGTTATCCAGGTCTATATAGAGAACGGCCAATAAGTTATGGTGCTCAGTTGATGACTGAATAGCCATACCCAATATTTCATTAAAGAATATTCTATTTGGTAACCCTGTGATTTCATCATGATAGGTTTGATGATTTAATTCTTTGGTTCTGGTATCAATGAGATGGAATAGACCCTCAGAAATGAGTTCAAATATGTCACGGGTTGGTGGGGGTGGCCGAAAGGTCTTATTAATGTCCGGCTCGATACTTTCACTCTCTGAAAGAACCAGTAATGTCGAGCTGAAGTTGAGTAGTAAATATTGCTGTTCAGTATAAAACTCACCAAGAGTGAAGAAGCCGCTAACTGGGCCGATTTGTTCTAAATTACTTAATTCATATTCAACCATATGTTCTGGCATGAATAGTCGTCGACCTTCACAATAATAAGCGAATATGGCTTCGGGTGATCCGATTTTGCTGAGAACTGAGTCGGTAAGTTGGTTTTGGTGAGCAATACTGTGAGGATTTCCATAGCCGATATAGACCCTGTCATTATCTTTGATATTTCCTGAAACGATGAAATATTCTCCCTCAACAGCAATAATCCCCCTTGCAATATAATGATTACCCCGTTTTACCATCAATGGGAAAGCTGATCCTACACCGGGCATGGCCTCAACTACTGTATCACCTAGATATTTACGGAATATTTTAGAGGGGGTTTTTCCATCGATAGATTTAATGCAATTATTATTGGCTTCGGTAATGATCATTTCCTTGCCGATAGTTTGCCAGCCAAAAGAGTGGTCTCTGAATGCATGGAGTCCCTCACCACTAAGTGAGGCAGCAACAGCACCACTATCGTAAATATTATTGCCAGCAATGATGAATGTGTCTGTAAAGGTAGGCGTTGAAGCAACTCCGCCAGCAATAATGAGTTGCTTATTTGTAGAAAAAATACCCTCTAAAAATTCTTCGCCATTGATGGAATGCGCTTCACTGAATGCGATCAGTACTTTTGTGTCATTAGTGCTGCATTGATCAGCTATTTGTACGCCAGCATCGAAGCTGGTCTCAATATGTTCAATAACACTTAGTTTTATTCTGGTTTTCTCAAAACAACTAATAGCTAGTTGTATGACGTCTCCATGAGCATGTAGAGTGCCGCGATCAATGGTGCCATCTGATGATGCGCCAATAATGATTGCTTGAGGAAGATTTTCTGATAAATAATTGAGTGTTTCGCTAATTAATTTCTTATTAGATGTTGCAGCAAAAACTTGAATAAGTATTGATTTATATCTTTTGAATGGTGTTAGGTCATGATGTGAAGGCCTAGTACCTGCCTGTAAAATGAGATTCCTTTGCAGCATTTTTTGTATTTACTTTTTTCACCGTAGTTTTTTTGACTGTACCATAAATACAGATAAAGTAAACCACAATAGAAATGCTTTTGTATTACATCATTATTTCCTTCAGTTTTTTTGTGGTATACGCTGGGTTCCATTTGGAATTCTGTAGCCACAGAGTAAGTTCTTCAAAGGGTATGGGTTTGCTGAAAAAGTAGCCTTGGGCAATATCATTGCCAAGGTTTTTAAGTTGTTGAAGTGAATTCGCAGTTTCAACGCCCTCAGCAATGACTTTGCAATTAAAGTTATGCGCGAGCTCTATTATGGTTTGTACAATCGCTGTGTCATCTTCATTGTTATCCATATCAAATATAAAAGATTTGTCGATCTTTAAGGTGTTAACGGGTAATTCTTTTAAATAGGCTAATGATGAAAAACCCGTGCCAAAGTCATCGATGGATAAATTAAAACCAGCCTGATCTAGTTGTTGTAAAATTTGACTGGCTCTACCAATGTCCTGCATTAAAACGGTTTCTGTAATCTCTAACTCAACGTTATAGGCTGAAATGCCGCTAGACTGTAATATTTGATTGAGCTTTTTGGGGAAAGACTGGTCTTGCAGGCAATGCGTTGAGATGTTAATGGCAATCATCATCTCGTAGCCCATGTCCTGCCACTGTTTACAATCATGCATGGCTTGCTTTGCAATAGATAAAGTGAGTTTTCTGATGAGACCTGTTCGCTCGGCTATCGGGATAAATTCCTCGGGTGATATAAAACCTAGTTCTGGATGATTCCAGCGTGCTAGTGCTTCGGCAGCAATAGTGCAACCTGTTCTTTGATCGATCATAGGCTGATAGTAAACATTGAGCTGATCATTTTTAATAGTTTCTCTCAGATCGTTCATTAGTTTTAGTTGTCTTACGTTATCGGAATCTTTGTTCTGATCGTAAATAACATAGTGGCTACGTGTTCTTTTCGCCTGATACATTGCGATGTCAGCACGTTGTAACAGGGTTTCTGCATCGTCACCATCCTGTGGGTAGAAAGCGATACCTATACTGGCGCTGCTTTCAATTCTGGTATCTTTAATATTGAATGGTGTTTTCAAGCTATTTAATATTTTTCTAGCACATATAATGGCACCATCTTGTTCGGTATCCGGTAGTAATAAAGCAAACTCATCACCACCTAGACGTGCTAAAGAATCATTTTCCCTGAGAGTCTCTTGAATTATTTTACTAACTTTTGTTAGCATCAGATCACCAAAGTGATGACCAAGTGCATCATTAATTTCTTTGAAATTGTCGAGATCCATAATCATTAGTGCAAAAGGAATCTTATTGCGATGAGATGTCAGTTGGGCCTGATCAATACGATCGAAAAGCAAGCTCCTATTAGGTAGGCCGGTGAGGCTGTCATGCATTGCCTGATATTGAATGGCTTCATTTTTTTCTTTAAGGCGGCGGCTAATAATGGAACTTAGTAAAAGCGATAACCAGACAGCAAGCCAGATAATGATGATACTCGTAGTAAGCAGGCGCATACCCAGTTTGATGTCAGATTGATGTTGCCCTGTGGAATCATCGCGTAATAGTGTGAGGCGGTATTGACTGTTCGGAAGTTGGCTAGTATTCCAATGATAATCATGATTATCCATTTTTAAAGTGCCATGATTTGCATGGGCTGTATCAGTTTTCTTGCTGGAAGAAGCTATGTTAGAAGCAAGTTCTGATGGGGGCAGAGTTGTATTGCCTGCTACTAAGCAGGTGCCATCAATATTCTCAATTAAGAAAAGCGTCTCAGGAGTAGCAAATTTTTCATATATTTCATTTAATGAAGGTTGAGTAAGGGTTTTTATATCAGTTTTCAGCCAATGCTTATGTATGATTGTTGTGATGTGCTTTAATAATTCATTATGATTTTGGTTATGTCCGTCATCGATAATCCAGTAAGCAATGCCACCAAAGACGGATAGAGATAAAATAGTGATACCAATAATAGATAACACCAGTTGAGTTGAAAACTTCATGTTTTCAGCGATTCCTAATTTTTGGAGCTAGATTGGCAATAGGTATTAATGCCGACAGCAGCATACAATGGACAAAATTGCACTAGTGCAACTATTAGATTCAGTGATCCAAAAATACCTATCAGGGTTGCACTGAACTCATCATCAATCAAACCTAGGTTGATGAAGCCAAAATAGATCATGCTGAGGCTAATGCTTAGACGAATGAGCTGGTCTACTCGACCAATATTTTTAGATATTGTAAAGCGCATATAGAGTTCCTTCGTTAGTATATTTGGGCGGCTAGTTCCGCTTTAAAGGGTTATTTTTGGCACTTATCCCTAAAATCTCTAGGGAGAATATAGCACACAAAATTTAAGGTTGTGAAGCAAGGGGTATTACGTGAGAAGAATTTATCGTAACTAGTTTTTAGATGAAGCCGTCAGATATATATCATAACGGGTTTTTTTGCTGTGGATCGATATGGAGGGTTTTGTCTCGGTTAAATAGGGGGCATGGGCTGGGCGTTTGACCACCACTCTTTCTTTGGCACATTTTAGAGCTGACTCCACTAGTACTTCGCTATTTTCATTTTTGCCCAGCAATCGCTGCAGTATTTGCATGTCTTTTTTAACCAGAGCGGACTTTTTCCTTTCTGGAAACATGGGGTCGAGATAAATAACCTCTGGATATTGGATTTTTTCTATATTTTTCAGATAGTTGATAGCATCCTGACTGTGGAGGTCAAAATTTTGTGACAGTATTTTGGCGCTTTGCTCATTTTCAAGGCCACGGTTTATACCATCTTTTATCAGTGTGCTCAGGATAGGAGATTTTTCTACCAGCGTCATCTGGCAGCCCAGCGTGGCTAAAACATAAGCATCACGCGCCAGGCCTGCTGTGACATCGAGTACGCTAGGAGTTTTTCCCTGTTTCAGGCCAATGGCTTTGGCTATAGCCTGACCACGTCCGCCACCAAATTGTTGTCTGTGAGCGAGTGCGCCATGGGCAAAATCAACGTAGATACTGGTGTTGAGCTGTTGATCAAATAATTCTATTCTATGATTTGTATAACAGAGCTGCAGGGAAAATTGGCTATTTCTTGAAATAAAGAGAGGCAGCTGGTTTGCTAGTGAAAATTGCTCTGCCTCTTTTTGACGTCCTTCGTCAAGACAAACGACACATAGGTGAAATTCTGACATATTGGTAGTTCGGTGGTGTGTTTTTACATCATAACTCAGCTACTAATTTCTTACTCCCTCTTATACTTGTTTGGTTTTATTACAAACCCGGGGTAATGAGTATTGCCCCGGGTTGCTTTTGGTGAAAATTAGAAGCTTTGTTGGTAACCGATTAAAAGTGCTGAGATGGTTAAATCTGCACCAGCGTATGTATCATCATAAAATATATTAAAGTTGGCGGTAATGGCGGACTGGTCACTAATTTTAAAATCGGCGCCAAAACCGTAAGCGAGTCCGACTTCAGTGTCATCATAAGTTTCAGTCCAGTTATAACCATAACATGCAAAAGTACCACTAATTTCAAAAGTGGCCGCAATCTGATTAATTCCGATATTGGCATGCAGATTGACATTTTCCAGATCAGCAGATGCTTTGATTTGGGCGCCTACAATAGAATCAGTAGAGACTTTCTCGGAATCGCAGTTGGTGGTTGTTGTATCATCCTGTACGCCTAGTCCTATATAGGCCTCTGCGGCTAAACCCGGTGATAGTTTTGCCCCAAATCTTGCGAAAATCATACCGGTATCCCAATCGTCAAAAGTTATGTCAGAATTAACAACGGCATATTCGATACCCATATAGGTGTCTTCTTGTGCAAAAGCCATGCTGCTCTGTGTGAGCAAGAGTGAAAGTGCAAGTGTGGTTTTTTTCATTTTTATGTCTCCTTGTAATGCGTTATTCGAATAAACTGAATGTCAGTCAAGATCCGCGACTAACATGTCGGTCAGATTATGAGGTTTTATGTATTGTAAATGTGATCTCTATCAATAATTCTGTTATTTAATCAGTGGTTTGTTACTGTCTGTGAAGTTTGTCACATAATTTTTTAGGTGATTTTAAAATGTGTTCATATGATTAAGTATATTGATATAGGAGTTAACCTGACGGGGCATTTATTTAGAGATGATCTAAATGAGGTGTTAAAGCGGGCCATGCAGGCTGGTATTGAAGAGATGATTGTAACGGGTACGGATGTGGAGCATAGTCGTGCTGCAATTGAGTTATGCCAACAGCACCCGCAACAATTGTACGCAACTGCAGGTGTGCATCCGCATCATGCCGATGAATATACCAGTGATACAAGTAGACAGTTGGCAGAGCTTGGCAAGGAAAATTGCGTGCTCGCGATGGGTGAATGTGGTCTTGATTATAATAGAAATTTTTCTACTCGGGAAAATCAACGTAAAGCTTTTGATGCTCAACTAGAGTTGACAACGGAGATAAAAAAACCTGCATTTCTGCATCAGCGTGATGCGCACAAGGATTTTGTTGCGATGCTGAAAAATATTCGACCTCAACTCAATAATGCTGTGGTGCATTGTTTTACTGGTACATCTGCTGAGGTTAATGATTATCTTGAATTAGATATGTATGTTGGTATAACAGGCTGGATATGTGATGAACGGCGAGGTCGGGATTTGCAACAAGCGGTGAAAGAGATTCCTTTAGATAAGGTGATGCTTGAGACAGACTCGCCTTATTTATTGCCAAGAGATCTGGCTGAAAAACCTGTAAAAAAACGTCGCAATGAACCCTGCTATCTGCCTCATATCGCCAAAATAGTAGCCATGCACATGGGGGTGGAGCTTGAAGAACTGGAGCAGGCAGCACTGGCTAATACAAAAAGATTTTTTAATATTTAATCAGTTTAGTCAGAAATAGAAAATCTATTTATTGCGCTAGAAGTAGATGACGATTAATCTTAGATACTCTATGATTATCCTTAATATATAACTTTTGAATAAATCACTACTCACATTTTTAAAATCGATGATGGATAGCGTGCGTGATCTCATGCCTATCATGCTTGTTATCGGTTTTTTCCAAATTTTTGTTTTACAACAGCCGCTGGATAATGTGGCAGCACTGCTTTCAGGTGCATTTTTTGTCATTTTGGGTCTAACATTTTTTATTTATGGGCTCGAGATGGGACTTTTCCCGATTGGTGAATCCATGGCACATGCCTTTGCACGAAAAGGCAGTGTGTTCTGGTTATTGGCTTTTTCCTTTGCACTGGGTTTTGGTACAACGGTTGCAGAGCCCGCATTGATTGCAGTAGCGGATGAAGCGGCAAAAGTAGCAGCCAGGGCAGGTCATATTGATAACCATGCTGAAGCCATTGACAACTATGCAACGGGGCTGCGATTTACTGTTGCCCTGTCAGTCGGTGTTGCCATTGTTATTGGTGTCTTGCGCATACTGAAAAACTGGTCGATTCATTACATGATAATGACGGGTTATATCCTTGTCATTGTCATGACAGGAGTGGCACCTGATGAAATTATTGGTATCGCTTATGATTCAGGTGGTGTTACAACGTCAACCATTACAGTGCCATTGGTGACGGCATTGGGTATAGGTCTGGCTTCTTCGATTAGTGGGCGTAATCCGATGCTCGATGGTTTTGGTTTGATTGCATTTGCATCATTATTGCCCATTATTTTTGTTCTTGGTTACGGGATGATTATTTAAATGGATTTTATTTATGTGCTTGGCGATAAACTGGCATCGACTTTGTTTGACGTTGTACCCATTGCCGGAATTATTTTTGGATTCCAGTTTTTTGTCATACGTAAACCGGTGGCAAATTTAAAAAAAGTGTTGACTGGTATGCTTTATGTGCTAGTTGGTATAAGTTTTTTTCTTCTTGGTTTGGAGCAAGCATTGTTTCCGGTGGGTCGTATGATGGCATCGCAACTCACTGATCCTGTGTTTTTGGAAACAGTACGTATTACCACCGGGGTGTTGCATTGGCAGGATTATTATTGGGTATATGTTTTTGCTTTTACCATTGGTGCGAGTACCACTATAGCTGAGCCTTCTTTAATTGCCGTTGCAATAAAAGCTAATGAGGTTTCTGGTGGTGCTATTGGAGTTTGGGGATTAAGGGTGGCCGTGGCCATTGGTGTGGCTGTGGGTATTTCTTTAGGTGCATACAGAATCGTTACAGGCGTGCCAATTCATTATTTCATAATCGCAGGTTATGTCATTGTTGTTATACAGACCTTTTTTTCGCCTAAAGCAATAGTGCCGCTGGCTTACGATTCAGGCGGGGTGACTACTTCGACCGTAACTGTGCCGTTGGTGGCTGCTTTAGGGTTGGGGCTGGCTGAAACAGTGCCGGGCAGAAGTGCTTTAATCGATGGTTTTGGTCTGATCGCTTTTGCCAGTTTATTTCCGATGATGTCGGTGATGGCTTACGCACAAATTTCTGTATGGTTATCTAAACGTAACCATAGAAGAGAACGATGAGTAAAAAATTTAATATGAATAATTTAAAAAGTATCTATTGATAGTTTCAATTGGGAGGTGCATATGCATTTCAAATTAATAATAGCTTTTGTGGAAGATGAAAAGACAGATAAGGTAATGCAGGCTGCACGTGAGTCTGGTGCAACCGGTGCTACCGTGATTAATAATGCACGCGGTGAAGGTCTGGCGAAGAGTAAAACTTTTTTTGGCCTTTCGTTGGAAACGCAACGCGATGTGGTACTGTTTCTGGTAGAGGAGCATTTGAGTCGACACATACTCGAAAAAATCAGAGATGTGGGTAAGTTTGATATCTCAGCGGGAACCGGCATTGCGTTTCAAATTGATGTGGAAGATGCAGTGGGTGTGGCTCACCAGATTGAGAAGTTAACTGATGTGGTAGAGGAGGTTTTGTGATGAGTCCTGAAAGAAAAGTGGTTCGTGTGCGCGATGTAATGAAAAAAGAGTTTGATATGGTCGACGGCAAAATGACCGTGATGGAAGCGCTGCGCACGATGAAGCATGTCGAGACTAAAACATTGGTTGTGAATAAGCGTCACGATGACGATGAATACGGCATTTTGTTGATTTCAGACATTGCTAAAAAGGTACTGGCGAAAGATCGTTCACCTGAAAGGACGAATGTTTACGAGATCATGTCGAAGCCGCTGTTGCCGATTGATCCTAAAATGGATATACGTTACTGCGCAAGATTTCTCGAACGCTTTGGTCTATCTCGAGCACCAGTTATTGAGAATGGCAAAGTAATTGGTATCGTCAGTTTCACCGATCTGGTGTTACATGGTCTGGTAGATTTCAATGGCTCGGGGAAAAACCAGGTTGATTAACAAAGCGGGTATCAATCAGGAACTCGCGTCGTGATTGTTGGCGGCTTCGAGCGTGTTGCGCAACAGCATCGCTACTGTCATTGGTCCCACGCCACCAGGTACCGGCGTAATATAAGCAGCTCTTTCAGCTGCTGCCGCAAAATCGACATCACCCGTTAGTTTTCCTTCCGCTGTTCGATTGATGCCGACATCAATCACAGTGGCGCCGGGCTTGACCCATTCACCTTTGACGATGCCGGGTTTGCCGACAGCGACGACCAGGATATCCGCGCGCGCCACGTGGTCAGCAAGGTCACGAGTAAATCGATGACAGGTAGTGACGGTAGCACCGGCCAGTAACAGTTCCAGTCCCATAGGACGGCCGACGATGTTAGAGGCGCCGACGATGACCGCATGGCGGCCTTTGTAAGTTTCACCAATGGTATTCAGCATGTGAATTACACCGTAAGGTGTGCAGGGTCTGAGCGAGGGTATGCGCTGCGCCAGACGACCAATATTGTATGGGTGAAAGCCGTCGACATCTTTGTCGGGATGAATCGCTTCCAGTACTGTGGTCGCATCAATATGATCCGGCAGCGGTAGCTGTATCAGAATGCCATCGATCTCATGATCATGATTGAGCCGTTCAATCAAATTCAGTAATTCTCTTTCGCTGGTGCTGTCGGGCAGGTTAAATGCTCTGGATACAACACCGGCTTCAGCGCAAGCTTCTCTTTTTTTACGAACATACACTTGAGAGGCGGGTGATTCGCCGACAAGTACAACAGCCAGGCCGGGAGCTTTTAATCCATTTTCAAGTCGTTTCGAAACGGATTGTTGCACCTGTTTACGTATTTCCAGTGCAATGGCGTTACCATCAATAATATTTGCAGGCATGTTGTTTTCTTGCTGGTTTTTGATTAATTACGAGGGCGCCAATTCTCTCATGTCGAATAAGGTTGTCACAAGGCAAAAACATGCATTCAAGTGATGAATATCATCTTGACCCGCCCAGATGCAGCGCGTATCATTCCCCGCCTCCACATTTCCAGCTGGTGATGTGGTTTTCGGGGTATAGCGCAGTCTGGTAGCGCGCCTGCTTTGGGAGCAGGATGTCGGGAGTTCGACAAAATCGCAGGGAGCGATTTTGAGCGTCAGCGTTTTTCAGCTGATGACCCGAAGGGCAAAATACAGGACGTATTTTGTAATCTCTCTACCCAGCCGTTAGGCTTAGACAAGAGATAAAATGAGATGGATTTTTTGGCAAACAATGTTTGCTGGAATAAAGAAGTATTTCGGGGTATAGCGCAGTCTGGTAGCGCGCCTGCTTTGGGAGCAGGATGTCGGGAGTTCGAATCTCTCTACCCCGACCAATTTTCTGGCCGTCCGGATTAGTATTAATAGCAAAGATTCTGCGCCTGTAGCTCATTCGGATAGAGCATCGGCCTTCTAAGCCGAGGGTAGCAGGTTCGAATCCTGCCAGGCGCGCCATTTTAATTATGGTGGATGTAGCTCAGTTGGTAGAGTCCCGGATTGTGATTCCGGTTGTCGTGGGTTCGAGCCCCATCATCCACCCCATTTTTCTTTGCAAGCTGTTTAATGCCAATAAGTTTGGGTCGTTAGCTCAGTTGGTAGAGCAGGAGACTCTTAATCTCTTGGTCCAGGGTTCGAATCCCTGACGACCCACCATTTTAGCTATAGCCTTCAATCACTTGTCGTCAGTGTATCTGGCTTGATGGCTTCCTGTGTAATTCAATAAATATTGATAAAATATCCCGAAATTTGCTGAATTTATTCTGAATAAAGCCGCCTTAAGTGCTTTTTTTTGGTATGATTCGCACCCACATATGCGAGAGTGGCGGAATTGGTAGACGCGCTGGTTTTAGGTACCAGTATCTTTGATGTGGGAGTTCGAGTCTCCCCCCTCGCACCATATTATCATTTCTTCTTAAAAAATAAGTACATACACTGAGGTGTCTATGCAAGTTTCAGTTGAAACAGGGGAAGGTCTTGAACGTAAATTGACGGTTCAAGTGCCTGCGGAAACAGTTGATGCTCAAGTTGAGAGTCGGCTCAAATCAATGCAGAATCGAGTGAAAGTTGATGGTTTTCGCCCTGGTAAAGTGCCTTTTAGCGTAGTTAAAAAACGCTATGCAGAGCAGGTCTTCCAGGAAGTGGCTGGCGAAGTCATGCAGAACACCTTCCGTGATGCGGTGACTCAGGAAAACCTACGACCTGCCAGCAGTCCTTCAATTGAGCCCAAAAGCTTCCAGTTAGGACAGCCTCTTGAATATGTTGCAACTTTTGAGATTTATCCTGAACTGATATTAGCTCCTGCCAGTGACTTGAAAATCGAGAAATTGGTTGCTCAAATTCAAGATGCAGATGTTGATGGCTTGCTTGAAACTTTACGTAAGCAAAAAGCCAGCTGGAATGAGGTTGATCGAGCTTCTGCAACAGGAGATCGTATTACAATTAGTTTTAAGGGCAGCATCGATGGTGAGCTGTTCGAAGGTGGTTCTGCTGAGAATGTACCGCTAGTGCTTGGTTCTGGCAGCATGATTCCGGGTTTTGAAGAGCAGTTGACGGGGTTGGCGAAAGAGGCTGAATCGACTATTAAGGTTACTTTCCCTGATGATTACACTACGAGCAAGCTGGCGGGTAAACCGGCTGAATTTGCTGTTACCGTTACTAAAGTTGAAGCCTCCGAGTTACCGGAAATGGATGATGCGTTTGCCAAAGATTTTGGCGTTACGGAAGGTGGCATGGACAAGCTGCGAGAAGATGTTAGAGCAAACATGCAGCGTGAACTAGATAACCGTATACAGAGCGATTTGAAGTCTAAAGTGATGGAAAAACTGCTGGAAGCTAATGCCGTGCAGGTGCCTAAAGCTATTGTGAAGGAAGAAGCTGAAACTTTGAAACAGCAGGCCAACGCTCAAATGGGCGGTACACAATCACTGGATGCGTTCATGGATGAAGCAGAGCGTCGTGTGAAACTGGGTATGATTCTGGGTGATCTGGTCAAACTTTCGGGTTTACAAGTCGACCGATCTAAGGTTGATGAGCGCATTGAAATGATGGCAAAAGATTATGAGCAGCCCAGCGAGTTTGTGAACTATTATAAGAATAATCCGCAGTTGCTACGTGGCGTCGAGTCTCTAGTTATTGAAGATATGATTGTTGACTGGGTGGCTGGTCAGGCTAAGGTTTCAACAGTTGAGAAATCATTTGATGAGGTAATGAAGCCTGCATCAACCATTTAACAGGTATAAGTCATGCATAAATTTTCACAATTTAATGGTCGTACGGGTGGTGCGCTCGAAACTGAAGCATTGGGATTGATCCCGATGGTAGTCGAGCAGACTTCACGCGGTGAGCGTTCTTACGATATTTATTCACGTCTGCTGAAAGAACGCGTTATTTTTATTGTGGGGCCTATTGAAGACCATATGGCCAATTTGATTGTGGCCCAGTTATTGTTTCTGGAATCGGAAAACCCGGAGAAGGATATATCGGTTTATATCAACTCTCCTGGTGGTTCGGTAACAGCGGGTATGGCTATTTATGACACTATGCAATTTATTAAGCCTGAAATCAGTACCTTATGTATAGGTCAGGCTGCCAGCATGGGAGCTTTTTTACTGGCTGGTGGTGCTAAAGGTAAGCGTTATGGTCTACCTTATTCCAGGGTGATGATACATCAGCCTCTGGGTGGTTTTCAGGGCCAGGCAACAGATATAGATATTCATGCCCGTGAAATTCTTAAAATTCGCGATCAGTTGAATCGTTTGCTGGCGCACCATACCGGACAGTCAATCGAAACGATTGATAATGATACCGAGCGTGATAACTTCATGAGTGCGGAACAGGCGAAAGAATACGGTTTGATTGACGAAGTACTAAGCAAGAGAGTCTAAAACCTGCATTTATCGCTGTGTTTTCCAGGTAAAATCCTTGCCAAAAAGGGTTTTATCGCGCTTGAATTTCTGTTGAAATGGCATTTATGAGCTATTGTCTATATCTAAGTAGATGATGGAAATCTTGCTGATTTTTATGTACTGAAGCAAGATGAATTAGACAAAGAGGCAGAGCCTGAGGTTTAAGAGCTAAATGAGTGACGATAAAAACCATTCTGGTAACGATTCTGAGAAACTACTTTACTGCTCCTTTTGCGGTAAGAGTCAGCACGAAGTCAAAAAACTGATTGCAGGTCCTTCTGTTTACGTCTGTGATGAATGTGTCGAATTATGTAATGATATTATTCTTGAAGAGCTGGAAGAGGAAACCTCGTCAGCGATTCGCAAATTACCTACTCCTCAGGAAATTAATGACATTCTCAATGATTATGTCATCGGTCAGGAACGGGCGAAAAAAGTGTTGGCTGTTGCTGTTTATAACCATTACAAGCGCCTGGAAGTTAAGCATAAGAAGGATGATATCGAACTCTCCAAAAGTAATATCCTGCTGATTGGTCCAACTGGATCAGGTAAAACATTACTGGCTGAGACATTGGCTCGGTTGCTCGATGTGCCTTTTACCATCGCTGATGCTACCACGTTGACGGAAGCTGGCTACGTGGGTGAAGATGTTGAAAACATTATCCAGAAGTTGCTGCAAAAATGTGATTATGACGTCGAAAAAGCACAGACAGGCATTGTCTACATCGACGAAATTGACAAAATTTCCCGTAAGTCAGACAACCCTTCTATTACCCGTGATGTCTCTGGCGAGGGCGTGCAGCAGGCGCTGTTAAAGCTAATTGAAGGCACGGTTGCATCTGTGCCGCCTCAGGGTGGTCGTAAGCATCCCCAGCAGGAATTCCTACAGGTTGATACCAGTAACATCCTGTTTATATGCGGTGGTGCTTTTTCGGGGTTGGATAAAGTGATTCGTCATCGTTCTGAGAAAGGTGGTATTGGTTTTGGTGCCGAGGTGCGTTCTATTGATGAGAATCGTCAATTTAGCGATGTACTGAACGATCTTGAGGCGGATGATTTAATTCAATATGGCTTGATCCCTGAATTTGTAGGTCGTTTACCTGTTGTTGCTACTCTGAACGAGCTGGATGAGGATGCCCTGGTGACGATTCTTACCGAGCCTAAGAATGCTCTGGTTAAACAATATTCCAAGATGATTGAAATGGAAGGCTGTGAACTTGAGTTACGTAATGACGCTTTGCACGCTATTGCATTAAAAGCGATGGAGCGTAAAACGGGTGCTCGTGGTTTACGTACGATTCTTGAAAATGTATTACTAGATACCATGTATGAGCTACCTTCTCAGAATGATGTGACTAAAGTAGTTATTGATGCGTCAGTTATCAATGGAGACAATCAGCCATTGTTAGTCTATCAAGGTGGTGATAAGAAGCAGGTGTCTCGAGAGTAGCCCTCTACGGGTAATAAAATTTGTTTCTGAGTTGTATAACACTTGAAAAGTCAGTAAGACGCCCCCACTGGTACAACAGAATTCATTATATATAGAGGCACCCATGGTCAGTTTAAGTGATAAAGATCAATCTATTTCATCCACGACAATAGAAGTACCCGTTTTACCATTGCGTGATGTCGTGGTTTACCCGCATATGGTTATTCCTCTTTTTGTCGGCCGCGAAAAATCAATTCAGGCACTCGATGCTGCAATGCGGGACAATAAAAAGATTTTATTGATTGCTCAGAAAAGTGCTGATATTGATGACCCCGGCGTTAGTGATGTGCATGAGATCGGCACGTTGGCAACAATTCTTCAATTGTTGAAGTTACCGGATGGAACTATCAAAGTTCTGGTTGAAGGGGTTCGTCGAGCAAAGGTAGAAGGCTTACGTGAAAGCGGTAATTTCTTTGTAGCCAGTTACTCAGAAATCGATGAGGTTTCTGATGTCGATGAACGTGAACTCGAAATTTTGTCGCGTTCTATTCTGAATGTATTTGATCAGTACGTAAAACTAAACAAAAAAGTACCTGCTGAAATTCTGACATCCTTGGCGGGTATTGATGAGCCTTCACGGTTATCCGATACGATTGCGGCGCACATGTCGTTAAAGCTCGAAGAAAAACAGAAGATACTTGAGATCTCCAGCGTACGCGCGCGACTTGAGTATTTAATGAGTTTGATCGATGCCGAAATCGATTTGTTACAAATCGAAAAACGTATTCGTGGTCGTGTTAAACAGCAGATGGAAAAAAGCCAGCGCGAATACTATTTGAATGAGCAGATGAAAGCGATTCAGAAAGAGCTGGGTGATATGGATGATGTGCCTAATGAAATTGAAGAGCTGGAAAAACGCATTGAAGAAGCTGGCATGAGTAAAGAGGCTCATAAGAAAGCCCGAAGTGAGCTTAATAAGCTAAAAATGATGTCGCCGATGTCTGCCGAAGCAACTGTAGTCAGAAACTATATCGATTGGCTAGCTGATTGTCCCTGGAAAAAAAGATCGAAAATTCGCCGTGACCTTGCCGGCGCCGAGCAGGTGCTCAATGATGATCACTATGGGCTGGAAAAAGTTAAAGAACGTATTCTTGAATATCTTGCAGTGCAACAACGAGTCAAAAAACTCAAGGGCCCTATTTTGTGTCTGGTTGGACCACCGGGTGTGGGTAAGACTTCTTTAGGTCAATCTATTGCGCGTGCGACTAATCGAAAATATACACGTATGTCGTTAGGTGGCGTTCGTGATGAGTCTGAAATTCGTGGTCATCGTCGAACTTATATTGGTTCGCTGCCGGGCAAAGTAATCCAGAATCTGAGTAAGGTGGGTACGCGTAATCCTTTGTTTTTACTTGATGAAATTGACAAGATGGCGGCGGATTTTCGTGGTGATCCAGCCTCAGCATTATTAGAAGTACTTGATCCTGAACAAAACCATACATTTTCTGATCACTATCTGGAAGTCGATTTTGATCTCTCTGATGTCATGTTCGTGGCGACTTCAAATAGTATGAATATACCTGCACCTCTGCTTGATCGAATGGAGGTGATTCGTTTGCCGGGTTACACCGAAGATGAAAAAGTAGCTATTGCCACTAAATATTTATTGCCCAAGCAGATGGAAGACAGTGGCCTGAAGGATAGCGAATTACAGGTTAGTGAATCCGCATTAAGAGATATTGTTCGTCTTTATACTCGTGAAGCTGGTGTTCGTAATCTGCAAAGGGAGCTCGCTAAGATTTGTCGTAAAGTCGTCAAACAAATGGTGCTCAAACCTAAAAGTAAAGTAGTATCAGTGACATCGAAAAATCTTGAAAAATATCTGGGTGTAAAGCGTTTCCGTTATGGTGTTGCTGAGAAACACAACCAGATAGGCCAGGTTAACGGTCTTGCATGGACTGAAGTAGGTGGTGAGTTATTGACCATTGAGTCAGCGGTAATGCCCGGTAAGGGGAAATTGTCTCACACCGGACAGTTAGGTGATGTTATGCAAGAGTCAATTCAGGCGGCCATGACTGTAATCAGAAGTCGTTCTGCATCACTAGGTTTGGCTAGCAACTTCCAGGATGATAAAGATATTCATGTTCACGTCCCTGAGGGCGCAACACCTAAAGATGGTCCCAGTGCTGGTGTAGGCATGTGTACAGCTTTAGCTTCATCATTAACAGGTATACCGGTTAATGCGAATGTTGCGATGACTGGTGAGATTACACTGCGTGGTGAAGTTCTACCAATCGGTGGGCTTAAAGAAAAATTATTGGCTGCGCATCGTGCAGGCATTGAGATTATCATTATTCCACAAGACAACGAAAAGGATCTGGTTGAAATGCCAAAAAATATTATGGCAAAACTGGATATAAAACCTGTGCGCTGGATTGATGAGGTGCTTGAAATAGCTCTCGAAGTAATGCCCACTCCACTTGAAGATGTTTCAGCAAGTGACAGAAAAACAAGCACAAAAGGAAAAAAAACCGAAGCTGAAGTACAGCACCACTGATAACTTTAGAGTTATCGATATTGTATTAATTCATCAGGGATGATGTAGTTCAACATAGAGGAATGCCGCATTTTTCCTGCGTTTTTCATTGACAGAGCTAGTCACTGGCTGGTATAAAATGCACGGCCTTTATATTTCATAGCCAGGGACATCTCGTAATAATAAGAGCAAAATATAAAAGCGTTAAAATATAACTATAAATAAAAGTAAATCATCTTAAATACATAGGAAATAATAATGAATAAATCTGAATTAATTGATGCAGTTGCAGAAGCAGCTGGTTTATCTAAAGCTGATTCAACTCGTGCATTTGATGCAGTTATACAAGTTGTTACAAATGCAATGAAGGAAGGCGATCAAGTGAGTATCGTAGGTTTTGGCTCTTTCTTAGTTCGCGAGCGCTCAGCTCGTACTGGTCGTAACCCACAGACTGGTGCAGAAATTCAAATTAAAGCCGCTAAAGTGCCTGCGTTTAAGCCTGGCAAAGCACTTAAGGAAGCTGTAAACTAGCGCGCACTTTTGGCGGGGTGGTTAGCTCAGCTGGTAGAGCGTCGCCCTTACAAGGCGAATGTCGGGGGTTCGATCCCCTCACCACCCACCAATTTAAGGACCGGTAGTTCAGCTGGTTAGAATGCCGGCCTGTCACGCCGGAGGTCGCGGGTTCGAGTCCCGTCCGGTCCGCCAATTTCAATTTCTAGTTGCCTAAAGTAAAAGCTAAAATATTAGGTTTTATTTTAGTTAGCTAACATTTCACTAATAATCCATTGAGCGGTGTTATGCCGTTCATACAATTCCATACAAGGTTAGTTTCATGCTACAAGCTATTAATGATCGAATTAAAGGTTGGTTGGGTGCCATTATTATTGCATTGATTGCTCTTCCTTTCGCTTTTTGGGGAATTCAATCTTATATCGGCGGTGGTGGCGAGCAATATATTGCCAAGGTTAATGGTGCCGAGATTTCGCCACGTGAATTTGACTATAACTTATCGGTGCAGAGACAAAAGTTACAGGAACAGTTTGGCGGAAGAATTCCTTTCGAAGATGTTGTTTTGAAACAGCGAGTAATGGATCAGCTGATAAATAGAAAATTATTGGAAGATGCAGCAAATAATTTCGGTTACCGTATTTCAGATAACCAACTATCCGAAAATATTAAAAAAATATTTACCAGAGACGGTAAGTTTGATCGGGAGTACGTTAATCAAGTGCTGCAGTCTAAAGGTATGACAACTTCTCAAATGGAATCTCAATTAAGAAGTGATATGCAGATTTCTCAAATAATGGATGCATTGATTAATACAAGCTTTGTCACCGATGATGAAGTTCGACGGTTAGCAGAACTTGAATATCAGCAGCGTAAAATTAGTACTTTAATTTTCAGTATCGATCACTTTTCTGCAGGTATTGAAATTACTGAAGAAGAAATTAAAGCTGCTTATGAAGCAGACTCTGCTCGTTATATGTTGCCTGAGAAAGTCAGTGTTGAATACGTAGAATTAAAAAGTGAAACACTGGCTAGTAATATAGAAATTGATGAGTCGACAATCAAACTCATGTATGACGAGTATGTGGCTGCTATATCCCAAAAAGAACAGCGTAAAGCCAAGCATATTCTTTTGAAAACAGATATAGATGAAGCGGCTGCGCGTACACAGATTATTGACATCAAAAAGCAATTGGCTGAAGGCGCTTCATTCGATGATCTGGCACGTCAGTACTCCCAAGATGTAGGCTCAGCAAAGCAGGGTGGCGATCTTGGCTGGATAGAGCCTGGTCAGATGGTAAATACTTTTGAAGATGCACTTTATGCGATGAAAGTGGGTGAGGTTAGTGATATTGTTGAGTCACAATTTGGTCTGCATCTGATAAAACTTGAGAAGATTCAAAGTGAACCTGCCCAGTCTTTGCAGGAAAAAAGAGCTGAATTAGAAAAGACCTATCAACAAGAGGTAATCAGTAATAAGTTTTATGAGTTGAGTGAGCGTATGGCAACAACAGCTTATGAAAATTCTGATTCATTACGTTCGGTGACAGAGTCTATCAATGTTCAGGCAAAGACCAGTGAATACTTTACCCGCGAGAGCGGTGCGGGCATTGCCAATAACGATAAGGTTCGAGCAGCAGCATTTTCTAAACTTGTTCTAGAAGATAAATCAAACAGTGATGTCATCGAAATTTCACCTGAACACATACTGGTTTTACGTCTACTAGATCGTAAGTCAGCAAGTTTGCTGCCTTTAGATAGTGTACGCTCTGCAATTGAAAATAGTTTAAAGCTGAAAAAAAGCCATGAAAATACGCTGGCTTCAGCACGTGAGGCAAAAACTAAAATTAATGCAGGTCAGTCTTCTGTGAAAGATTTTATATCTAAAGGTGTCAGGCTTGAAAAATCTGATATGTTGACACGTAAAGATACCGCTAAAATTGACCCGATGATTTTGGAAGCTGCTTTTAATATGTCAGCGCCTGAAGATGGTAAGATTATCGCTAATGATGTAGCGATGTATTCAGGTGATGTTGCATTGGTTATTCTGGAAGAAGTGCATACACCTGATAATATCGATCAGGCTCAGATTAACGCAATTAAGAGTCAGTTAAAACAGGATATATCAGCTTCTGAATTTAATATGGCACTGAATGCCATCAAAGAAAAGGCTGATCTGCATATAAATACCAAAGTTTTTCAATAATATTTATTAATTGAGGTAATCGGAAGTTGTATGTTTAAAACAATGACCCGATTACCTCTGCATTGGCAAATTCTTGCCGCACTCACTTTAGCAATTACTACCGGTGTGACGATTGCACCTGACGCTGATATTTTCGGTATATCTTTGCTTTCTGTTCTGGATTTTTTCGGTACCCTTTTTCTTAATGCGCTAAAAATGTTAATTGTGCCTTTGGTAGTTTCATCTATCGTTACGGGCATGATGGATCTTCAGCCTAATACGCTCGGCCGCCTTGGTTCCAAGACGCTAATTTTTTACATGTTGAGTAGTCTGGTGGCCATCCTAATCGGTTTGCTGATGGTGAACACTCTGCAGCCAGGTATTGTTGATGGTCAGCCAGCACTTGAAAGTATGACCCTATCTTCCGATACTGAGTCAGCTCTGGCAAAAGTTGGCGTAAAAGGAGCTGCCGATATTGCAGAAGTTTTTTTGAGGATGGTGCCTGTTAATGTCGTTTCAGCGGCTGCAGAAGGTCAGATGCTGGGATTGATATTTTTTAGTCTTTTATTTGGCTACTTTCTGTCTCATTTAAAAGGCTCGCATGGCGAGGTTCAAAAAGACTTCTGGCGTGGATTGCTCAGCATAATGATACAAATGACTAATTTGGTGATGAAATTTGCGCCTATTGGAATTTTTGCGCTGGTTTGTAAGGTAGTTATTATGTCAGGCGCTGATGCATTTAGGCCATTGGCTGTATTTTTTGTTACCGTCATTTTGGCCCTGATGCTTCACATGTTTATTTTTCTTCCGCTGATATTGAAATATGTTGCCAAAGTTAATCCTATGCGGCACTTTAAAGCGTTGATGCCTGCCTTGTTGACAGCATTCTCAACCAGCTCATCGTCAGCAACTTTACCCATAACTCTGGATTGTGTTGAACGGCGCGCAGGCGTGTCAAACCGTGTCAGTGGTTTTACACTGCCTTTGGGTGCAACGGTCAATATGGATGGAACTGCTTTGTATGAATGTGTGGCGGCCATGTTCATCGCGCAGGTTTATGGCCTTGAGCTGACTATAGTGACTCAGTTTACTATTGTGCTGATTGCTTTATTGACGTCGATTGGTGTTGCCGGTATTCCTTCTGCCAGCCTTGTCGCTATCACCATTATATTAGGCGCTATAGGACTGCCTCTGGAGGCGATAGGCCTAATCTTGGTTGTTGACCGAGTTCTGGACATGTGTCGCACATCGGTGAATGTATTTAGTGATTCGTGTGCAGCGGTTACCATCGCTCGCCTTGAAGGCGAGGATGGTGTGCTAGAGGAAAAAAGGCAGGGTTTTCAGGATACCCGTTAACGAATTAAATATCGGTAATTTCTACAATATCACCCATCAGCCCTGCAGTATGATAACCAGCATCAACATAGGTGACTTCACCGGTAATGCCACTCGCCAGACTTGAGCACAGAAATGCGGCGCAATTACCAACTTCTTCAATAGTAATATTTCTATGTAAAGGCGCACTTTGCTCAACATGCTTCAGAATAGTGCCGAAGTTAGAAATGCCCTTGGCCGCGAGTGTTTTGATCGGTCCTGCCGAAATAGCATTAACACGAATCCCTTCGCCGCCAAGTGAATGCGCCAGATAGCGTACATTGGCCTCCAGACTGGCTTTGGCCAGGCCCATCACGTTATAGCCGGGGAATGCGCGCACAGCACCCAGATAACTAAGTGTCAGGATTGCAGCATCTTCGCGATTTTGCATCATGTGTCGACCGGCTTTAGCGATCGCAGCCAGACTGTAAGAGCTGATGTCATGTGCCTGATTGAAGCCATCACGTGTCAGATTATCCAGATAGTCACCCTCAAGCATTTCTTTAGGCGCATAAGCAACTGAGTGAATAATAACGTCGAGCGAGTCCCAATAGTCATCTAAATGGTCAAATACAGCTTCGATATCATCATCGTTTTCAACATCACAGGGAATAACGATGTCAGAATCGCATTCACCAGCCAGTTTTTCTATTCGTTCACGCAGACGTTCACCCATGTAGGTAAAAGCAATTTCTGCCCCTTCACGATGCATTGCTTTGGCAATACCCCAGGCGATAGAACGGTTGCTAGCAACGCCAAAAATGAGAACACGCTTACCACTCATAAAACCCATAAGAATTTACTCCATGAAAAAAAGTAATGTAAACTGTGAGGACCTAATGTTAGGCGGATTATACAGATAAAAGCAACAATAAAAATTATGCATCACCGCTTAGTTCACCAATGGCTAAAAATTTCGATTATTTCCTGTTGTCTGATGTATACAACAGGTGCTTTGGCTGTGCCAGCAATGGGCATGGGATATGAGCCTAAATACCAGACTAATTTCAAACACTTTGATTATGTGGATCCCCACGCCAGACGCGGTGGTGAACTGGTACTTTCCGGTTTGGGTACCTTTGATAGTTTGAATCCATTTTTACTTAAAGGCATTGCTGCGGATGGTCTTGATGTTCTGGTTTTTGAATCGTTACTAGAGAAAAGTCTGGATGAACCTTTTAGTGAATATGGTTTAATTGCTGATGATTTTTTTCTGGCGGATGATGGTCTTTCAGTTACTTTTCATATCAATCCTAAGGCAAGATTCTCTAATGGAAAATTGGTACAAGCTGAAGACGTAAAGTTCTCGTTTGATACGCTGATGAGCAAATCGGCGCATCCGCAATATCGAATTTATTACGAGGACGTAGAGTCTGTCACTGTTGTCGATGAGCAGACTGTGCGTTTCAACTTTAAACGTAAAAATCGTGAGCTGCATATGATCGTGGGGGAAATTTCTATTTTTTCCAGAGATTGGCTAGCAGGTGGTGATTTTTCCGAAACCGATGATACAGCGCCTATCAGTAGTGGCCCTTACATTGTTGATAAATATGAACGCGGCAAATACATTCGCTATAAGCGTAACCCAAATTACTGGGCCGCTGATTTACCAGTGCGCAAAGGTATGTATAATTTCGATACTATCAAATACACTTATTACAAAGATTCATCAATCGCGCTCGAGGCTTTCAAGGCGGGTGAGTTTGATTTCTTTTTTGAGAATTACTCCAAGCGTTGGGCTCGATCACATGTGGGGCCTAAATATGATTCAGGCGAAATATTAAAAACGGAACTTAAACATAGCAATAATGCTGGTATGCAGGGCTTCGCTATCAATACACGACATGAACGCTTTAGGGATGTACGGGTACGACGGGCTTTATCATTAGCCTATGATTTTGCCTGGGCGAATGATCATCTTTTTTATAATCAATATGTACGCTGTGATAGTTACTTCAGCAATAGTGAGCTGGCGGCCATCGGTTTGCCTGAAGGAGAGGAACTGGCTTTGCTCAATAATTATCGCGACCAGTTACCCGATGAAATTTTTACCAGAGAATGGTTGCCACCTGCTACAGAAAATAAAGGTGCCCTGCGAGAAAATTTAAAACAGGCACGTGATTTGTTGAAAGAAGCGGGTTGGAGCATCAAAGATGGCGTCCTGAAAAATGAAAAAGGTGATGTTTTTAGTGTTGACGTATTGCTGGTGCAAAAAGGCTTTGATCGCATACTGGCGCCCTATGCCCATAATCTGAAAAAACTGGGCATCGAAATGACTTATCGTACGGTTGATTCATCTTTATACAAACGACGAATTGATACTTATGATTTTGATATGGTCGTCACTAGTTTTCCTGCTTCGATGTCACCGGGTAATGAATTGAAAAACAGGTTCCATTCTCAGTCAGTGAATACAAAAGGGGCGAGTAATTTGCCGGGGATTGCTCATCCAGTGGTAGATGCTTTGATCGAACGAGTGCTTAATGCGGAGGATCGTCAGCAACTACTCATTGCTTCACGGGCACTGGATCGTGTTTTGCTGTTTGGCGAATATCTTGTGCCAAACTGGTACATTGACAAACACCGCATAGCCTACCGTGATATTTTTGCATATCCAGATTACTTGCCTCTGTATTATGAACCGATTACTTTGTTAATTAAGTCATGGTGGATGAAATCCATAACATCTCAGAAACCGGCGGATTGATAGAAAAGGCATATGTTTAATTATATTCTCAAACGCTTACTGTTAATGATTCCAACATTATTTGGCGTCATGTTGGTTACTTTTGTGGTCACTCAGTTTGTGCCAGGCGGGCCAGTCGAACAACTGGTCAGTCAATTAGAAGGTAATACGATGAGTGGTGAGGCCAGTAGCGGTGCGCATGGTTTGTATCGTGGCGCAACTGGTTTGGATGAGGAGTATATTGAAGAAATCCGTGTGCTCTATGGTTTTGATAAACCCGTGTATGAGCGCTTCATAACGATGATGACAAACTATCTGCACTTTGATTTTGGTGATAGCTATTTTCATAATCAGTCTGTTATTGATTTGATGGCGTCTAAACTCCCGGTCTCAATCAGTTTAGGTGTGTGGACATTTTTTATTGTTTATCTCACCTGTATTCCTCTGGGTATCGCTAAGGCTGTACGCGATGGTAGTTTGTTTGATGTCGTGAGCAGTACCTTGATATTGATTGGTTATTCTATTCCTGGCTTTGTTCTTGGTATAACACTACTGGTGTTTTTTGGTGGTGGTAGTTTTTTTGATGTGTTCCCGTTAAGAGGGCTGGTTTCTGATAACTGGGATGCGATGACCTGGGGTGATCAGATTCTTGATTATCTGTGGCATATGGTTTTACCGATTACAGCCTCAGTAGTGGGTAGTTTTGCGGTGATGACTATGTTGACTAAAAATAGTTTTATTGAAGAGATTAGAAAATTATATGTACTGACTGCGCGTGCCAAGGGTTTGTCGGAAAATGCCGTGCTTTACCGTCACGTTTTTCGGAATGCTATGATTCCTCTAGTGACCGGATTTCCTGCCGCTTTTATTGGTGCATTTTTTACTGGCAGTTTATTGATTGAAACTATTTTTTCACTGGATGGTTTAGGTCTGCTTTCGTATGAGTCAGTATTAAAACGTGATTACCCGGTGGTGTTGGGATCACTTTTTTTGTTTACATTATTGGGTCTTGTGGCGAAATTGCTAGCGGATATCAGTTATGTATTAATTGATCCTCGTATTCATTTTGAATCAGTGGATCGTTGAAATATGAATAAGGGTTTTTATATCACACCTGGGCAACGGTCATGGCTTCGCTTCAAGGCTAGTCGACGCGGCTATGTCAGTTTGTGGGTGTTTAGCATTTTATTTTTTCTGAGTATTTTTTCAGAAGTACTTTTTAATGATAAACCATTGCTGGTTAATTATCAGGATGATTATTACTTTCCTTTTCTGGTTTCTTATCCGGAGACCACATTTGGTGGTGATTTTGAAACAGAGGCTGATTATGTTGACGAATATGTCCGTCAGCGTATAACTCAGGGTGGAAACTGGGTGGTCGATCCGCCTATTAGATTCAGTTACGATACCATTAGCTTTATCAGTGACGCCGCTAATCCAGCAGCTCCATCGTCTGACAATTTATTGGGTACCGATGATCGAGGTCGTGATGTTCTGGCCAGGCTTGTTTATGGTTTTAGATTATCTGTTCTATTTGCGTTTGCGCTGACCGCGTTGGGTGTTGTCATTGGTATAGTGATGGGTGCCATACAGGGCTATTTTTCAGGCCGAACCGATCTGTTTATGCAGCGCATCATCGAAGTCTGGTCATCTATGCCAGAGTTGTATTTGCTGATTATTTTTGCCTCTATTTTTCAACCAAGTATCTGGTTATTGTTAATTTTATTGTCAATGTTCGGCTGGATGGGATTATCTGACTATGTGCGTGCCGAATTTTTACGTGGTAGAAATATGGATTATGTTCGTGCCGCCAAAGCCATGGGTTTGAGTGATTTTGCTATTATGCGACACCACTTATTACCAAATAGCTTGACACCAGTGATTACATTTCTGCCATTTCGGATAAGTGGTTCGATTCTAGCACTGACTAGTCTGGATTTTCTTGGACTGGGCGTGCCACCGACTACCCCTAGTCTTGGTGAGTTGTTATCGCAGGGCAAAGAGAATATTGAAGCGTGGTGGTTGTCACTGGGTGCTTTCATTGTTTTGGTTGGCACTTTGATGCTGTTGATCTTTATTGGTGAAGCGTTACGTGAAGCTATGGATACAAGAAAGAATTAATATGATGGATAAGCTTTTACAAGTAGAGAACCTGAGTGTTACTTTTAAAACGCAGGGTGGTGATATAGATGCCGTCAGAGATATCAGTTTTTATATCAATCAGGGCGAAACTTTAGCTATTGTGGGTGAGTCAGGCTCAGGAAAGTCGGTGACCGCACTCTCAATTTTAAAATTGCACGATGAAAGGCAGGTGCACTATCCTGGCGGGAAAATTATTTACCAATACAATACGGTGAAACGGGATCTGATGACATTGGATGAAAAGGCCATGCAGTCAATCAGGGGAAGCGATATCTCGATGATTTTTCAGGAGCCAATGAGTTCATTAAATCCAGTCTTTACAGTCGGAGCACAGATTAAAGAGTCCCTGCAACTTCACACTAATTTAAATAAAGATGAAGCGCATCAGCGTGCTCTCGAATTACTCGACAGGGTTGGTCTTCGCGATCCACACCGTCAAATCGATAGTTTTCCGCATGCATTATCTGGTGGTCAAAGACAGCGTGTCATGATCGCGATGGCTTTGGCCTGTAACCCGGCATTGCTCATTGCTGATGAACCGACCACTGCTCTTGATGTCACTATTCAGCAGCAGATACTTGAATTGCTGGTTGATTTGAAAAATGAATTTAACATGTCGGTGTTGTTCATTACGCATGATTTGAATCTGGTTAGGCGTTACGCTCAACGGGTTTGTGTGATGCAGCAGGGAGAAATTGTTGAGCAGGGAAATACAATGGAAATTTTTTCTCGACCACAACATGAATATACGCAATATCTGTTACAGAGTGAGCCTGATCATCGTATCGTTGATATTGAGCCTTCATCTGAAATGGTGGTGAAAGCCGTCAACCTGCGCTGTCATTTTCCAATCTATAAAGGATTCTTTAAACGTCAGGTTGATGTGGTAAAGGCCGTCGACGATATTAGTCTTGAAATTCACAAGGGAGAAACGCTGGGTATCGTCGGCGAATCCGGATCGGGTAAGACAACTTTGGGTATGGCATTATTGCGTTTGATTGCTTCCACGGGTGATATTTATTTCGGCGAACATAAAATATCGGATTTTCGGGAAAAAGATATCAGGCCGCTGAGACGGCAATTTCAGGTTGTTTTTCAGGATCCATTTTCATCCTTGTCACCTCGTATGACGGTTGAAGAGATTATAGGCGAGGGCCTAAAACTGCATTTTCCTGAACTGGATAATGCGCAAAGAAAAATTCGAATTCACACAGTACTAGAAGAAGTCGGTCTGGCTAAGGATATATTGTGGCGCTATCCACATGAGTTCTCAGGTGGGCAGCGTCAGCGTATCGCTATTGCTCGAGCGGTGATATTGCAACCAGATGTGATGTTGCTGGATGAACCAACTAGTGCGCTGGATGTATCAGTGCAAAAACAGGTGCTAGGGTTGTTATCAAAACTCCAGAAAAAATATGGTCTTAGTTATGTTTTTATCAGTCATGATTTAAGGGTTATTAGAGCCATGTCGCATCGTATCATCGTGATGAAAGATGGGAAAATTGTAGAACAGGGCTCGGTGACCAATGTGCTCGATCAACCCCAACAGGCTTATACTAAGGAATTGGCTCAGGCTGCCTGTACGTGAACTCTTGTTAAATGTATGGGTTTGTGTTCCAATAAACTGAATGATACTAATTCGTATTATCATTCAAATAATACTTGACTATTTTACTTGGTATTTGTATGATGTTAATTATTACTTATTGAGACAACAGTCGGAGGTTACAACTATGAAACTATCTACAAAAGGACGTTATAGTGTTACTGCCATGCTTGATCTGGCCATCCACGATAAAGCGGGGCCTGTTACACTGGGTGATATTTCACAATGTCAGGGCATTTCTCTATCGTACCTTGAACAGTTATTTTCCAGCTTACGTAAAGCAGGTCTGGTAAAAGGCGTACGCGGACCGGGTGGCGGGTATCGATTGGCGAAACCAGCCACTGAAATTAGTATTGCGGAGATTATTCGTGCCGTTGATGAAACGGTTGATGTGACTAACTGTAATGGTGAAGGTGACTGTCAGGGTGGTGAGCGTTGCCTGACTCACGAACTTTGGTCTGATTTGAGTGATCGTTTGTATAAATTTCTGGATGGCATTACTTTGGCGCAATTTGTTGATCGGCCTGGTATTCCTGAGTTATCCATGGAGCGTGACAAGAGTATCGGTCGCTTTGTATTGGCACGAAAACAGGCAGAGGCAATTAATCAGGGTTTAGTTTAGTCGCTGATTAGTTATGGTTATCCACATAGTTGCTTCGGTGACTAGGGGTGGCAGAAAAATTAGCTAAAAAAAGCCCGCTTTTGCGGGCTTTTTTTGTGACTGGCGTTCACAAAAGCTATAATACTCTCCTTTTTATTTGCATACTGGGGAACACACATGCTTGAGGCTTATCGCAAACATGTTACAGAACGTCAATCAGAGAACTTACCACCATTAGCATTAAGCGCTGAACAGGTCGCTGAGCTGATCGAATTGATCAAAAATCCACCTGCAGGGGAGGCAGAGTTCCTGCTAGACCTACTGACTAATCGTGTTCCACCTGGGGTGGATCAGGCTGCTTATGTCAAAGCCGCTTTTCTAGCTGATGTTGCTAAAGGTACCACCACCTGTGAGTTGATTTCTCAGGTTCGTGCAACAGAATTACTCGGCACCATGCTGGGTGGCTACAATATCCGGCCTTTAATCGAGTTGCTGGATGTCGAAGTAACGGCAGATGCTGCAGCGACTGCCTTATCCCATACATTGCTTATTTATGATGCCTTCCATGATGTGTCTGATAAAGCCGCAAATAATAAATTTGCAGCACGTGTGATTCGTTCATGGGCGGATGCAGAGTGGTTTACTTCCAAGCCGGTTATGGCGGAAGAAATTACGGTGACTGTTTATAAAGTACCAGGTGAGACTAATACGGATGATTTATCACCGGCAACTGAAGCCTGGAGCCGTCCCGATATCCCACTGCATGCTAAATCCATGTTGGTCAGCAAGATGGAAAAACCGCTGGAAACGATTGCAGAGCTCAAGCAGAAAGGATATCCCATTGCCTATGTAGGTGATGTCGTCGGTACGGGTTCTTCCAGAAAATCCGCGATCAATTCAGTGTTATGGCATATGGGCAGTGAAATTCCATATGTGCCTAATAAACATGAAGGTGGTGTTGTACTTGGTGGCAAAATTGCGCCTATTTTCTTTAATACCGCAGAAGATTCGGGTGCATTGCCGATTGAGTGTGATGTTGAAAAAATGCACACCGGTGATGTCATCCGTGTTCGCCCCTACGACGGCGTGATCTTGAATGAAGCTGGAGATGAAATCTGCAAGTTTGATCTGCGTCCTACCACTATGCCCGATGAAGTCCGTGCCAATGGACGTATTCCGTTGATTATCGGCCGTGGTTTGACTGACAGGGCCAGAACCTTTTTAGGCGAAGCACCTTCTACAGTTTTCCTGAGACCGGAAACTGCTGTTGATACAGGTAAAGGTTTTACACATGCACAGAAAATTGTCGGTAAAGCCTGCGGTGTTGAGGGTATTCGTCCGGGTACATATTGTGAACCGAAAATGACTACTGTGGGCTCACAGGACACCACAGGCGCAATGACCCGAGATGAATTGAAAGAACTGGCCTGTCTGGGATTCTCTGCGGATTTGATTATGCAAAGTTTCTGTCATACTGCCGCTTACCCTAAACCTGTAGATATTAATCTACAGCATGAGCTACCTGATTTTATGCAAACTCGTGGTGGTGTTTCGTTACGTCCCGGTGATGGCATTATTCACTCGTGGTTGAATCGTATGATTCTTCCCGATACTGTGGGTACGGGTGGTGATTCACATACACGTTTTCCCATGGGTATTAGCTTTCCCGCTGGCTCCGGTCTGGTGGCTTTTGGTGCAGCGCTGGGTGTGATGCCATTGGATATGCCCGAGTCAGTGCTGGTGCGATTTAAAGGTGAAATGCAACCGGGGGTGACTTTGCGTGATTTAGTGAATGCCATTCCTTATGTTGCCATTCAAAAAGGCTTGCTCACTGTTGAGAAGAAAGGCAAAAAAAATGTGTTCAATGGTCGAGTGCTGGAAATTGAAGGCCTGCCAAATCTGAAAGTTGAACAGGCATTTGAATTATCCGATGCTTCAGCAGAACGTTCAGCCAATGGTTGTACGGTTCGAT
The DNA here is from genome assembly GCA_029881035.1 of Gammaproteobacteria bacterium. Taxonomy (GTDB): domain Bacteria; phylum Pseudomonadota; class Gammaproteobacteria; order SZUA-229; family SZUA-229; genus LH-M37. Next base: position 33,181 of record JAOUNI010000012.1, read on the forward strand.
TGGGAAAAGAACCTATCATCGAATATTTGAAATCTAACGTTACTCTATTGAAATGGATGATTGCCAATGGTTACGAGGATAAACGTACCCTGTCACGTCGTATTGCTGCGATGGAGGCATGGTTAGCGGATCCGCAGTTGCTGGAGCCGGATGCTAATGCAGAATATGCAGAAATCATCGAAATCGACTTGAATGAAATCAAAGAGCCGATTCTGGCTTGTCCGAATGATCCGGATGATGTCAAAACATTATCTGAAGTTGCCGGCGCTAAAATTGATGAAGTCTTTATTGGTTCATGTATGACTAATATTGGTCATTACCGCGCGGCCGGCAATGTGCTGAATGGTGTTACCTCATTGCCAACACGTATGTGGATTGTGCCACCGACAAAAATGGATGAGCGCCAGCTGATGGAAGAAGGTATTTATAATATTTTTGGCAAGGCGGGTGCGCGCACTGAAATTCCAGGTTGTTCTTTATGCATGGGTAATCAGGCGCGTGTGGCCGATAATGCCACAGTGATGTCGACTTCAACGCGTAACTTCCCGAATCGTCTGGGTAATAATGCCGATGTTTATCTGGCCTCTGCGGAGTTGAGTGCTGTAGCCGCAAAACTGGGTCGCATTCCAAGCAGAGACGAATATATGGAAGGAACAAAAAACATTAATGCCGCTTCCGCAGAGATCTACCGCTATCTAAATTTCCATGAATTAGCGGAATATCAAAAGATTGCGGATGGCGTTGAAGTTAAATTTTCATAAGCTTATGAAAATGCTTCTGTTCATCGCAGCTGGTGGTGCTATTGGTGCTGTGCTGCGTTATGGCGCATCGCTAGGCGTGTATAGCTTGCTGGGCAGAGGTTTTCCTTACGGCACTTTGTTTGTAAATGTAACAGGTTCGTTATTGATGGGCTTGCTTAGCATCATTATGCTAGAACGCTTTAACGTAGGACCGGAGTGGCGGGCAGCGATACTGGTTGGACTATTAGGCTCATTCACCACCTTTTCAACGTTTTCAATAGAAACCCTGAACCTGCTAGAACAGGGTGATGTAATCAGAGCGATGGCAAATATAACTATTAGTGTTATCGTTTGTTTAGCTGCTGTCTGGATGGGCATTAGTTTAGGGAGGCAATTATGAATGTCACTGTTGCGCGAATTTATGTGACCGAAGGTCAGCACGTGCACGAGAAAATATTCGAGCGCCTGCATGATGAGCATAAAGTTAAAGGTGTGACCCTGTTTCGTGGCGTCGCCGGTTTTGGCGAATCGGGCGAAACCCATTCCAGTAGCCTGCTTGATATGTCATTTGATCTGCCCGTGATCGTCGAATTTTTTGATGAAGAGGCGCGAGTGTGCCAGGCGCTGGAGTCACTCGCTGACCTGACTTCATCGTGCCGCGTTATCACTTTCGCGGCCGAACTTTCCTAGTCCTGTTGCTTACTATTTAATCGGATAAAAATAAAAAATGTTAGATCCAAAATTAATTCGTTCTGATCTTAATTCGGTTGCCGAGCAACTGAAAAAACGTGGTTATGATCTTGATGTTTCGTTGATTGAGTTACTGGAAAAAAATCGCAAGGATTGCCAGATCCGAACCGAGCAGTTTCAGAACGAGCGCAACATGAAATCGAAAATGATTGGCAAGGCCAAGGCGGCGGGTGAAGACATTCAACCATTGCTGGATGAAGTGGCGGGTCTGGGTGAATCACTGAATCTGGCGAAAGTTGAGCTGGAAGACGTACAGAAACAGATGGATGCTATTCTCTGGTCATTGCCCAATCTGCCTCATGAAAGTGTGCCCGCAGGCAGGAACGAAAACGATAATCTGGAAATACGTCGTTGGGGCGAGCCTAAAACTTATGATTTTGAGGTTAAAGATCATGTTGACCTTGGTTTTGGACGTGGACTGGATTTTGAAACGGCAACTAAATTAACCGGCTCGCGTTTCGTGGTCATGCGAGGCGTGATGGCAAAACTGCATCGTGCATTAACGCAGTTCATGATTGATTTGCATACCAGTGAACATGGTTACGAAGAGGTGTACGTTCCGTATATTGTGAACCGCGATAGTTTGCGTGGTACCGGCCAGTTACCCAAGTTTGAAGAAGACCTGTTTTGTGTTGATGATGAAGCGGGTTACTATTTAATCCCCACCGCCGAAGTGCCTGTTACCAATCTGGTGCGCGATGAAATTATTAACGCGGAAGATCTGCCGATTAAACTGACCAGTCATACGCCCTGTTTCCGTTCGGAAGCCGGCTCTTATGGCAAAGATACCCGCGGCATGATCCGCCAGCACCAGTTTGAAAAAGTTGAAATGGTGCAACTGGTCAAACCACAAAATGCCTGGGATGCGCTGGAAGAATTAACCGGGCATGCGGAAGCGGTGCTGCAGAAACTGGAACTGCCTTACCGTGTAATGAATTTGTGTACTGGCGATATCGGTTTCTCTTCAGCAAAAACTTACGATCTGGAAGTCTGGTTGCCCGGCCAGCAGGCGTATCGTGAAATTTCATCGTGCAGCTGTTTTGGTGATTTTCAGGCACGTCGTATGCAGGCGCGCTGGCGTAATCCGGAAACCGGCAAACCAGAACTGATCAATACCGTGAATGGCTCAGGTCTGGCTGTTGGCCGTACGCTGGTTGCCGTTCTCGAAAATTATCAGCAGGCAGATGGCAGTATTAAAATACCCAATGTGCTGAAACCATACATGGGCTGTATTGAGTCTATCTAAGATATTTTTTTAACTGTAGGGTGCGCACGGCGTCCCCTACAGTATCAATTTCATTATTAATCTGAAGTCAGTTGTATAATTATTTTATGCAAACATTGCCCTCATCACTGTATACGCCTGAATCTGTCAGGCGTATTGATCAAAAAGCGATCCACGATCACGGTATTGCGGGCTATACCCTGATGCGCAGAGCCGGCAAAGTCGTACTTGATCTTCTGCGCAAAAACTATCCTCAGGCAAAAAAAATTCTGGTGCTTTGCGGTGCCGGCAATAACGCCGGTGATGGTTATGTGGTGGCGCGTCTGGCTCAGCAGCAGGGCATGGATGTCCGGGTTGTCAGTTTGACTGATCCGGAAAAACTTCAGGGTGATGCGCATCAGGCCTATCAACAATGGCATGAATCTGCCGTGCTTTCAGTGAATGATGTCGCCTTGATCAATGATGCTGATGTTATTGTCGATGCTTTATTAGGGACGGGAATAACGCGTGATGTTGAAGGTTCGTGGTTGAACTGGATTGAGGCGGTTAATCATTCGGATAAAGCCGTAATTTCCGTTGATCTACCGTCGGGTCTGGATGCATTAACCGGGGCAATCAAAGGTGCCGCAGTAACTGCGGATATCACTGTCACTTTTATTGGTTTAAAGCTGGGTTTGTTTACCGCCAGTGGCAAGGCCTGTTGCGGTGAAGTGATCTTTGATTCGCTGGGCGTGCCTGAATCTGTCTATGAGTCTGAATCGCCCGTCGCTGAATTACTGGGTTCCCCAGACTGTTACGAGCTGCCCAGACGAAGGCACGATTCGCATAAAGGCCTGCACGGCCACGTGCTGGTTGTTGGTGGTAACCACGGCATGCCCGGCGCGGTGATACTTGCAGCCAGAGCAGCATTACGCAGTGGTGCTGGCATGGTCACCGTGGTGACGCGTGTAGAGCATGTGGCTGCCGTTGCTGTAGCCTGTCCTGAGGCGATGGTCTACGGTAGTGAAAATGGTAACTTGCCGGTTTTATCTGTAGAGAAAATAGCCGTGGTCGCGATTGGTCCGGGTCTGGGGCAGGATGCCTGGGCGCATCGATTACTGATGCAGGCCATTGCACTCAATCGTCCCATGATTCTGGATGCGGATGCGCTCAATCTTGTTGCTGAGAAAAAAATTCAGATTAAAGTGCCGCATATCATTACCCCGCATCCCGGTGAAGCGGCTCACTTGCTATGCAAAGATAATGCCTCATCGATCCAGCAGGATCGACTGACTGCGATTCACCAGTTGTATGATTTATTGAGCGGCGTTGTAGTTTTAAAAGGCTCAGGCTCGATGATTTATGATGGTGGCCATCTGGGTGTCTGTCCTTTTGGTAATCCCGCCATGGCGGTGGCTGGCATGGGTGATGTCCTGACCGGGGTGATCGCGGCCTGTGTCGCTCAGGGAATGGATTTGAATCAGGCGGCCAGAGCAGGGGTGTGCGTGCATGCTCGGGCAGGTGATCTCGCTGCAAATGGTGACACGCACGGTATGCTGGCTTCAGATGTGATTGATGTTCTAAAGCAGGTTATAAAATGAACAACGAACTGACATCTGTCTCTTTGTTCATGGATTCAGAATCCAGTCTGGAAACCTTCGCCGCTAAAATGGCCAAAAATTCTAATCTTGACCTGGTTATTTTTCTGCATGGCAATCTGGGAGCAGGCAAAACTACCTTTGCTCGCGGTTTCTTGCGTGGTTGTGGTTATCAGGGACTAGTTAAAAGTCCGACTTATACACTGGTTGAGCCGTATTTGCTTGATGGTGGAAAAAACGTCTATCACTTTGATTTATATAGGCTAGTCGATGGCGAAGAACTCGAATTTGCGGGTGTCAGAGATTATTTTGATGATCAATCCGTGTCACTGATTGAATGGCCAGAAAAGGCTGAAGGTTATTTGCCTGAACCGGATGTTATTTGCCGGTTAGCTTATCAGGGGCAGGGACGGCAGATCGATGTAATAGCAATGACAACAAGGGGTAATGAGGCAATGTTACGGTTGTTAGCTGATTAATTACTATAGATAAGTGTTGTATCTATATAAAAATATTAAGAAAATACTTGCAATAGTTAAAAAAATAGCCAAACTGTAGGTATCAATTTTTTTGGGCACGATGATAGGGTTCCAGACAGATGGGAAAGAGTCGTCGAAAATTTCTTAAGCAACTGGTAGGCGTTAGTAGTGTGGCGGGTTTGTCCGGTACCAGTGCTTTGTCTCATGCCAGTACGCCCAAAACACAAATACAAGACATCAGGCTGTCCAAAAATAATGGTTATGTTCGACTCGTTTTTGATCTAGATCGTTCTGTACAGTATTCCATTTTTTCATTACATCAACCAGAACGCGTTGTTCTTGATTTGAAAAATGCCAATATGCCGCATGGTATGGTTGATATGGTGCAGGCAAATTCGCTCATTCGAGGTATTCGTAGCGGTGTTCAGAATGGCCAGGATTTACGGGTCGTTTTTGATTTGCATGATCAAGTGAGGCCACGTAGTTTTTTATTAGCGCCATCGGCTGATGCAGGACACCGTTTGGTGCTCGACTTGCATGGTTCAGAAGTGGAAGATGAAAAGGCCGATTTAACGGTCTTGAATACAGATCCCAAAAAACAATTGCGTGATGTGATTATTGCGATTGATGCAGGTCATGGTGGTAAGGATCCAGGTGCAACAGGTCGAAGTGGTACTCATGAGAAAACAGTTACACTCCAGTTAGCCAGAAAACTGGAAAAACTGATTAATGATCAACGTGGAATGAAAGCAGTGTTGACACGTAAGGATGATCGTTTTCTAAAATTACGTCAGCGTATTGAGATTGCAAGAAATAGCAATGCCGATATGATGATTTCAATACATGCAGATTCATTCCCTGATCCGCGTGCACGTGGTTCATCTATTTTTGCATTATCTATTGATGGCGCCAGCTCTGAGACAGCACGTATGCTGGCACAGAATGAAAATGCCTCTGATTTATTATTTGGTGATGCTTCACTGGCTGTTGATGATGCCATGGTTAACGAAGTGCTATTCGATCTATCAATGACCGGTAATATTCAGTCCAGCCTCGATATTGGCCATGAAGTGCTAAAACAGATTGGTACTATCAATACCGTTCATAAAAAGAAAGTTCAGCAGGCTGGGTTTGCTGTTCTAAAAGTTCCTAATACACCTTCAATTTTGTTAGAGGCCGCTTTTATTTCTAATCCAAGAGAAGAAAAGAACTTACGAAGTTCGGCTCATCAGCAAAAGGTAGCCAAAGCAATTAGTCGTGGTGTGAATAGTTATTTCCAGAGGAAAGCGCCTCCAGGAACATGGCTTTCTGAAGCAGTAACTGACTACAAAGTTAAGTCAGGCGATAGTCTGGGTGTTATAGCTAATAAATTTAATACTAGTGTTGAAGATTTACGTGCGCGAAATGCGTTGCAATCGAATAACCTGAATGCAGGTCAGGTTCTGAAGATCCCGGTGAGTTAATAATAGCCAGCATCATAGGCAAATAAAAAATGTAAAGACTCACAATTCCTGCTTAATGGCCCTGAAAAGGGCCATTTTTTTGTCCACGAATAATGTCATTAATTAGATTTTATTGCTTCAAGCGTAAAGTCAATGCCATTGACGTAAGGGTCGTCGGCCTTGACTGTAACGGTCTCTTCACTCAATGGACGTAAACCAAGTGTGCTCAGTTGTTTTTCCGAAACACGGACATGGTATTCACCCAGCGGAATCTTACTGAGGATGTAGAAGCCATCGTAGGCGGTTTCTGTTGTTGCTACAACACGATTTTTCTGATCAACCAGCTCAACAATAACTCGCCCCACACCATTTGTTCTGCCATCCTTTAACAGGGAGACTGTGCCGTCAATTTCTCCAGTGGTAAAAATAGGGAAGTCTACCTGTATGGCATGTCCCGGTCTTGGTACAACTTGAATACCCTCAAGTGCTACTGTCCATAATGGATCTGTCAGTGTTTCCGGAGCAATGACCACATTTGTAGAGTTATGTGCAGTTATGCCTGTAAGGAATAAAATACCTTCCTCGTCCGAACGCCCCTTGTTATAACCACCATTTAAGCGAACGCCAATATCCCCAAGGGCTTCTTCATTGTCGTCGAATATTCCATCCTGATTAGCATCAAGGAAGAATCTTGCAGACACACTACCTTGATTGGCAAGTGTACGTGAATCCTGTTGCCAACGATTACGTCTTGGCTCGTAACCGAATCCAACGGAAAAGCTGACATCAAGATTGATTTCATTATTAGTGTTGTAACGCGCACCAAAACTGAGACTGTACTTACCGGATAGTTTGTTAGCAGTGGCACTGTATTCCGTTATATCCTGTTGTAGAGAATGATTAATGCCAAAACTCAATCGGTAATCTCCGTACTGTCCTGGATCCAGCGTTAAGGCTAAATTGGTTAACTCTTTATCAGGTTGAAGTTCATAGCCAATGGTGCCACGTAATCTTATATGTTCAATATTGGTGCTTAGCTGGAAGTTACCATTGGCTGTGGCCTGTTGTCCCGTAACCTTTTGATGGGTTAAATTGTTTGTCATAGCAAAGCCATGAGTGCTCATCGATAATTGATTGGTTATTTCAAATAACTCACCACCGTTTGTATATTGGTCACGTTTAAAACCAAATGACACCGGAATGCGTGGCAAAAATGATGCTGGTATTGCAGTACTAAGATCGAGTTTACTGCTGCGTTTTATAGGTTCTGCAGTAGGTAGATATTCCTCACTAAAAAAATTACTCAGATAGATATCATTAAAACCAATAGTGATTTCATCAATGCGTGATTGCAAGTTGATCTCGGTCGCACTACCGCTTTCCGAGTCACTGATAATGGTTGCTGATGCTAGAAGGGCATCCCAGTATCCGGTCAAACTGGCTCCCAGATAATTATGTTGCACCACGGCAGTTACTTCCTGAATGGGGATACTAACTAAATTAAATGTACTCGACAGGTTTTTGCTGATGCCATAGTCATATTGAACAGTGGTGCGCTGACTTCCAATATCATCTGTAATTGCAGAAGCCCTGTAATAATGTTCACCCTGTTTAGTCATTGACTGGCTTAACTGAAAGTTTTTATCTTCTTCCTTTATCTCACCCTTGGGCCCGTAGAAAACCAGACGAAAGTGATTGTTGCCAAATAACAGAGGTACATCCTGAAAATCATATTGACCATTGATCGCTGTTTGTTGATAACCAATCAATGCGTTGTTTTGATAAAGCTCCACTTCCCAGCCCGGTAGTAATTCACCGATGAAACGGTGACGGTCATATTCAGTCTGCATGCCGATGGGGAAATTGCTCGCAGTTACACCGGCCTTAAGTTGCCCCGGTAAATTGATTAGACCAATGCGAGGCTCAGCAACATGACCGAATTGATATTCTCTGGCATTCATGAAGCCAAGTAATTCACCATCTGGGTCGGTACGGCCAAAGGTGACACGAAAATCGTCAATTCCATCTTGGTCGTTAGCGGTGAGATACCAGGTTGATTCATGTTGCATAAGATCAGCAGTGGCATAAGTCGTCGAATTAAAAGTTGTAACGTTTCCGGTATCTGAAAAACGCTGGCCTAGTTGCAGTGTTTGATCGACAAATGGAAGAGTGTAGTCTTTGTAGGCTTCATGATGTTTTGGATATTGCTGATCAGCTTTATTTAATCTTGAAAGTGCTTTTTCAATGCGCTTTTCACGTTCTATACGGGCCAAAAAAGGTAGTTTTAACTCGGATTTAACCCACACTCGTGAGGCGTATAGATCAATATCCAGCTTCATATTTAACCAGACACCAAGAAGGTTTGATTCTACATAGATGTCACCATCGAGATTTTTTACAAGTTCACTTTTGTATGTGCCAGGTATGCCTTTGAGTATTACTTCATTACGATCAGTATCAAGAGAAAATGTATTATCTTCTTTGATTATAAAGCCACTGGCAAAATTCGGAGTAACAGTAATGGCAATATCGAGGAGGCTAGCTAGGGCACCCAATGGCAGCATGATGATGTCTTTGTGCTGATAGGCGCCGATGACATCATCAAAAGTATATGACTCAATACGTATTTCCAAAATACGAAGATCAGAGTCTTTAGGTATCCATGCAGAGTTATCGGCCTGCTTTTGAGGGATCGCTGATTTCTCTGGTGGCAAGGCCACAGCCGGGGTGACGATAGCTTTAGTCTCAATAGGTAGTAGAGGCTCAACTTTTTCTGCAGGCGTTATTTCGAGTGATGTTTTTGTTGGTGGTTCGGCTATCGGCAAAACCGTAGCGGGTATTTCTTCAACAGGAATAATATTTGCATCAGGTGTTACTACATCTACAACCTCTGTTTGCTCTGTAAGTTTCGCTGGTGGGATACTCTTCTCTGGCTCAGCCAACTCATCAACCTGTGGAATAATGAGTTTATCAGTGTTATCAATACCCAGCGTGTTGTCTATGAGCAGTACTCTAGTTTCGATGCCAACATTTATTGGGTCAATAATTTTTTCTGGTTCTAATTCTGTAGCGGTATTTTGCGGAATATCTTGTTCAGGATTTTCCATAGAGGTCGTGCTTTCATCCGGACTGATAGTGTCTGGTTCTATCTCACCGTCGGATAAAATATCTTTTAGTGATTCATTGATATCACCGAGCTCATTGAGGTGCTCAGCAGTGGGGGGGAGGGTGTTATCAATACCCCGAGCGTTATCAATGAGCAGTATGCTTTCTTCGGCGCGGGCAGAACCTGTTATCAAACACAGTGACAGCAGGGGCAGGCAAAAATGAAAGACAAGTTTGTGAACCATGTTTCATTGCTGTTACAGCTGTAAACGGGTCTCAGCAATCAAACCTGTTTGTTCGTTTTTACCTGATTCCAGAAAAAGAATACGTACATAACCTTCTTTCAGGGATACACCTGACGGAATGTCTAATGAAATGGAAAAATGCCTGAGTGTATTAGGGGAGTAAACAGCAATACCGTTGGCCAGAGCGATAACTACGGGTGCGCCACCATTACTCGGTGTGAATATCGCACGGAAATCTCCATAAACAGACTGGTTACCGCTGCGATGCATGTCTACAGAAATACTGGGTTTAGGCTCAACTTCGGTAGCAGGAATGAAGCGTGCATTATCCAGTTTTAATTCACTTTCGAGTTTTCCATGGCGAACAATGACTGGTATTGAAATACCTACGGCTGGAATTATTTCGATGGTAATAGTTTTTTGGTCTGCATCAGCGGTATTTTTTATACTACTTTTTGATGCCTTTGGTAGCATCTGAAATAACATATGTGAGCGATATTCGCCAGTTTCTAAATCTTTGGGTTTTCTCAGCATCAGCCTGACAACCTGTGATTGCCCTGGAGGCAGAGTTAATTGTCTGGGTGAGTAACGGATGAGAGGATCCGAAAACATGCCTTTTTCATCCGCTTCAACAGGTACAAATTCGCCTTTGTCATTCATGTTCTGGCGTAGGAAAGAAATACGAAATTCACCTGTTTCTGTACCAGGATTCATCAGTGTAACCTGGGCTGTGCGCGTGCTTTCATCAAATACAACGCGTGATGGTGTCACCATAATGTTAGCTGCAGCATTGACTACAGAAGGCATAATCAGCGCTAAAACTATTAACGGCTCGAGTATGTGTTTGAAGATGGAATTGAATTTACCCGTTGAAATTGAATTAGCTTTCATAACATAGCCCATTTTTAATTTTTATTTTATTTCATTTTACAAAAAAAAGGGACAATCGTTTGCGATTGTCCCTTTTGATTCATCTGTTCCACAACTACCCTGGAGACATGATCTCTATTCGTAGTTTGCAGTCACTGTGTAAGGCGCACCACCTGTAGCAGTATTAGCTGTCGAGTAAGCCCCCGCTGCCTGACTTGCACCTAGATGTAGGGTAGCACCAACGCTAAATGAACCAACACCAGGGAGAGCATTACCTGTTGCGGCTAAAGTTTGTGTGAAAGTATCTACTACCATATTGTTACCTGCAGCTACGCCATCAGACAAAACACCTGCAGCAAAAGCTAAGCTAAATGTTTTTGCTGCCTCACCTGTAACAGTGAATACACCGGCGGTACCAACTGCTGATGGTAGGGCATTCGCATCACCAGTAATTGTGCGTGCGCCAGCAGTGTCAAGTACCACGGTACCAGCAGCGGTACCACCAGCGACATCACCAAAACTCATCGCAGTGGTTTCTGTGACCAATAGTGGAGCTATAACGTTTGCAGTTGCGGTACCGTCAACAACATCTGCTGTTGCCGTGCCTACGCTACCAGCGAGAAGAGCGGTAAGGCTCATTTTTAATACTAAATTAGTTTTCTTCATTGTTCTATCCTCTTGCAAGAGATGTGAATTCAAGGTTATTTACATTCATTTCATGCATCTTGATACTGAGTGTAGAAGTTGGTATCGCGAATGCAAGTTTGTTACTGATCTTTATATATTGTTGCTTATTACATTTAATATCTCGGCCCGTTCATCTTTGCATGAGCCGATTAATATATTTAGTTGTAGTCCACTGTCACCGACATCAGACCTGAATAAGCACCAAAAGCCTGGTTGCTTCCAACATTTAGTGTGGCACCAACAAACAATGTCTGTTGGCCATTACCATCTAGCACTCCTGATGGTGTCGGTGAACTGGTAAAGTTGTCTACTGTCATGGTGTGAGAGGCTGTGTCACTCAACACGACAGAAACAGGTAATGAAATTGAGTAAGTAGCACTAGCATCACCTTGTACATCAAAGCTGGCCGGGCTACCGGCTACCGAGGTATTAATATTGGCACCGCCAGTGGCTGAACGTGCGCCGCCGGGGGTCATTACAATAGTTCCAGCAGTTGGACCCGATGATATATCACCAAATATCAGGCCGTTAAGCGTAGATATGGTCATAGTGCTGATGATATTGACATTCACTGTTGCTACTGCAGTCACAGCTTGTGCAGGGGTCCATAACATCATGGCGGTGGCCAGGCTAACTATCGCACAGGCAAGGCTGAGTTTTTTTGCCGAGTTAGTCATAGTGTTGATTTTTTTCGTTCCCATAATCAATAAGATAGACTTAATTTTACAAGTTCGTGTCGATTTGACGCGAAATTAGCGATAAAAAGGGGATTTTGTAAGATTAACGGTACTTAATATAGATAATGTCTAATTGTAGTTAACTGTTACGGAGTAAGGTGTACCACCACCAATGCCAGTTGAGTACGTCCCTGCAGGTTGTGAAGGTGCCAAATTTATAGTGGCTCCAACCTGAAAAATTTCCAGGCCAGCTGCAGGTAAGGCACCGAGACTGTTGTTTGTAAATCCGTTAACGGTAATTTGTTGTCCAAGCGCATTTTCCAGTATTGCGGGACCAGTAATAAGCAGGGAATAGGTCAAGCTGGGTTCTCCAGTAATTTGAAACTCACCGGCTGCACCAGGGCCTACAGTGAGGATCTGGGCATCACCAGTAACACTTCGTGCTCCGAGTGCGTCCATGATTACTGTGCCTGATTGGCTGCCACCCGCTATGGTGCCGAAATTCATTGCCACAGTTTCAATAATACCGATGGGTGTCAGTGCAGTGGCAGTAGCGCTGCTGATTACAGATAATATTGCACCTGACTGGTCAAAATCTACTGTAAAAGCCGGTGAAGTATAAAGACCTGCTGCTTGCGGAAAAGTGGCGCTCAAGTCACCCTGAAAGGTTAGAGTGATGGGGAGATTGTTTGTCGTTAGTGTTACTGGCAGAGCCGTTGGTGTTGGAATTAATGTGGCTTCGCTCACCAGTACGTTGGTCAAAGGCATGGCAGTGCCTGGTCCCGCGAGAGGTGCGGGTATTGCACTCCAGCTGATGGTAAAAGGAAAAGTGCCGCATACAGTTCTACTTTTTGTGTTGTCGAGTGTGACTGTGAAAGTGGTGACCGGGTTGCTTGTTGATGAACTGATAGCGCCGACTGTCGTAATAACTCCGGCATTATTCATCATTAAAGTACCGCTGCCTGATTCAATGGCAAAAGCACCAAAAGATAGAGACTGAGCGCTGGTCATTACCCACTTTGTTTTGCACTGATTGACATTCGGTGGTGGTGGTGCTGCCGTTACTCCATAAGATAAAAGAGCAAGAGTGATGAAGCTGAAAATGTTTATTGTCTGGTGTCGTAACATGACTTTATGTTCTCTGTGCTGACTTGTTAGAACGTACCAGGCGAATATGCTTGGGTTTTTCTTTTAAGTCATTGATGGCGATGCCGTTACGAAATAAAACATACCAGGCGTGTTCGGGATGATCTTCATTGGATGAAGACGTCCAATACCAGCTAGGCAAAGCATCAGGAAAGTAATGGCTGTTGATCGTAACCGTTGATGAGTTTTTTTCAAGGCTTACGATAGAGAGCATTTCTTCACGAGTAGGCAACCGCCAGTCAGAATAACCGCAATAGTTTTGAGCGTTAACTGCCTGTGTGTATGACTGTGTGTCACAACTTATATTACCTTTACATTTTCCTCCATCAGCAAATCCTTGAGGTATGTTTGTTAAAGAGGGCTGGAACCAGGAGTATGAATTATTTTTATCATGAATACTGCCGTCATCAGATTTTACTTCCCAAATTAAACCACTGGCCATGTCTTCAACGCATGACCATTTCTCTGAATTTTCAGCCAGGGTTTTTCCATCGATATCTCTTTTTAAGTACTTGTTTATAATAGATTTATTCGTCTTTTGAAGATCTGTTTTTGCAATGACCTGGTTGCCTGTTTTGGGTGCCTTAAATACAGATTTTACTGGTGTTGAATGAGTTTTATCAGCCAATTTTTTTGTTGTAACCAGGGGCTTTATAGTTGGAGATTGAGGTTTGGCTATTTCAATTTTTTTTGGAACTATCTTTTCAGGTTTAGTAATTATGGGCTGAGCTTTTACAGCTTCTTCTATTTTTGTTTTGTCGACTTCAGCAGTGACCTCTTCCTCTATTGGTTGTGCAAGAATCTCGTTCAGGCTATCAGTAATATTATTAATGCTGTTGGAAATGTTATCCAGATTAGTGAGAGATATTTTTGACGAAACCATTGGTGCACGATTGATCATGCCTGAGTCAGAATTAATATTGATATCCTGGGCATCTGCATCTATGTGTAATTCTTCTGAATAAGTTAAAGGTGCGGTTAATAACGTGCTTAAACATAATACGACAGTAGCAAACGCCTCGAGCATGATAAAAGGCCGAGCCAGAATGTTCTGTAGTGATCTTGTAGATAATTCGTCATTCATTTTAATCTTGGCGAGTGATAATGTATTTGGCCTTATATTAAAGGTTATTTAACTGTATTCCTGTCATTGTAGCTCTTATCAGGCCCATGTTTTTACAACTGTATGTAATTAAAGCAAAAAGATGAAGAATGTAAATGCATGCAACGATATTAACTTATTGAAGCGTCAGATATGCCTGATAAGTGGTGTTTCGGTCTGGACTGTAGCATTGATATTACAACCAGAATCGATTATTCGTGAATTCCATATAAAAAAATAAAATTATTTATTAAAAAACATGTCATTTTTTTGACAGAAATAGCCTTATTGATGCAGTCACATTTAGGCTTATTTTGTACTGCTATAAATCCAGCCATTATCAATAGCAATGAGTGGTAGAAAAAAATCGATGATCGGCTGTTTAGAGAGCTGAGATACCACTAATTATGAGGGAGGTTAGGCGACTGTTGAAATGCCAACAAAACTGTTGATATATGGCAAATTAAAAGCCCTAAATAATATTCATAATTCCTTGCTTTTCACATACTTAGAAGCTATTTTTAGATTCAAGATAGATTAAAGAATCTTGCAATAAAGTGGTAAAAAAACGATATAAAAAATCTAAAAAAAATCGGCCTTAGCTAAGAAACAGCAGTCAAGGTCTAAATTATAAAAAATTACAAAAAATCAGGGAGCCTGATTTACCCTGATTTCCTTAGTTTGCAGGTATTTTTGATATTAAAACAATGATGATTATTTCATCCAAAATTAAAAGTTTTTATTTTTGTCAATGCGTTGGCATGCATGAGTTTTTGTTTCGCACATTGCTTGTGTTAATCCTGTCGTTAGGTTCTTCACAAATTTTTGCAGCAGCTGGTGATGTAATCGACAACATAGCCATCGTTAATTACATTTATCAGGGCGTGCCATTAACTCAGGAGTCCTCTCCATTTGGCAACCCCCAGCCCGGTATTGGTAATGGCGCATCTACCTCTTTTATTGAAGATCGCCTGATTAACTTTAGTATTGCCTCCAATGATGCAACTTTAGTGCCCGTCACCTCAGCTCAAACAGCAACAGTTTTGACTTTTACCGTTACTAATAACGGCAATGCCACACAGGATTTTTTATTAACAGCGGTAAACACCGCCACCAGTCCTTTTGCATCAACCATAGATAATTTTGATCCGCTTTCGCCAATGCGGGTATTTGTTGAAGATGGAACTACATCGGGTTATCAGCTTGCTGAAGACAAACTCACCTTCATTGATGAATTGTCTGCGGGTGCATCTGTAATGGTTTACATAGTTACAGACATGCCCGTAGTTTTACCTGGTGATGTGGCCGCGGTATCACTAATCGCACAAATAGCCAGTGGTGGTGCAGTGGGCGAAGGCCTTGCTATTACCAATGATGATAATGGCAATATCAGTCCTGCTGGGATTTATGGTAATGGGGCGACATCAGTGACTGTGGGCGTAGCAACCACACTGCCCAACTCGGCAGCCATGGAAACTGTGTTCAATGATCCTGCCGGTTTAAATATTGAAGATGTTGATAGCACCGGACTGGCACAGGATATTGCATCAAATGGACAGGCCTCGGATTCAGCTGCATTCCAGGTTCAGGGTTCCCCCGTCGAGCTAATTAAATCCTTTACGGTAATAGATTCTTCAGGTGGTTCAGATCCTCGTCCAGGATCAACTTTGCATTATCAAATTAATGTGGTGATTGGTGGTGCTAGTAATATTAATAATTTGATTATTACTGATCAGATCCCTGCAAATACCACATTTACCCCTGCCAGCCTGTCTCTCAATGGCGTGGTCCAAACCGATGCCAGTGATGCACCTATTGATTATTCGGAATTTAACGGCAGCAATATTGTTGTCGATTTAAGCCAGGGTGGAACTGTTTCAGTTGTACCCGCCACAACTAACTTAATTGTTTTTGATGTCACTATTAACTGAGGAAAATGTTATGAAAAAAATAAAAGAGAGCTTTAAATTAATTTTTAGCATGATGATTTTATCATCGTTATTTACAGCGAATGTTTTTGCAGAAAACGAAAAAATAGTGCTGACCAATAAAGTTTTAAAACAAGTTATAAAAAAAGATAAGGATGGAAATATAACATATGACTATGTAGAGCCAAAAACAGCGCTACCAGGTGACATCATGATGTACTCCATCACTTTTGAAAATATTGGAAATGATTCGGCTGAGAATATTGTTATTAATGATCCGGTTCCTAACAACTCAAAATATCGAGTTGGTTCTGCTGCTGGAGAAAATACCATGATAAGTTTTTCTATTGATGGTGGGAAAAATTTCGGTAATCCGGAAGAGTTGGTTGTGAAAGATAAAAATGGAAAAGAGTGGACGGCCAAACCAGAAAGTTACACACATATTAGGTGGGTTTATAACAAAGCATTGGCACCGGGGCAGAAAGGCGAAATTACTTTCAAAACTCAGATAAAAGGCAATGAATAAAAAACTAATGAAAGTATTTGGAAGTTAATTACATGAGAATTTAATTATGCGAATGCAAAACGAAAAATTTATCTCGCACCAACGGCTCGTTAACAACGAGCCTTTGGTCGTTTTAGGGAATGGTAAAAAACGTGACGCACCGGTTATTTACCACCGGCGTAATGCGCCTCTATTCGTCATCGGCCTGGTTAGTAGTGACGGGCCTTGCGAAGGTACCGGTCCACCATATGGACCAGGCCTACCAGATGAAACGGGGCCACCAGATACAGGGTGAATTGACAGGAATCGATTTGCTCAGAATGAAATAAATTAGAAATGAAAAGGAATAATGCTTACGTTGAAATGGTTTAACGAAAGCAAAAGAAATACACAATATTAATCTTAATAAGAGGAAGACGAAGATGAAAAACTTCAAACTAAAAAGGCTATTAGGCCTGACGTTGATAGGTGGTTTAGCCACCTTGAACGCGTCAACGGTGTTCGCCGCTGCAGGCGATACAATTAGCAATACAGCAACATTAAATTATAATGTTGCCTCTGTTGCTCAAACAGCGATTACTTCTGCGGCAGCAGACTTCGTTGAAGACCGTAAGATTATCTTCACAGTCGCTGAGTCAGGTGGTGCAACCACTTCGGTATCGCCAAATGGTATTCTTCAGGTGCAAACCTTTACCATTACAAATAATGGTAATGCCACGCAGGATTTCCTGTTAACCGCACTTAATCGAACCACTGGAACAGCTGATCCACATGGTGGCGCAAATGATATCTTTGATGCCACTTCTGTTCAGGTACGTGTAGATTCAGCACTGACTACTGTTCTGCCCACGACTGATGTGTTTGATGGAATAGCAACAGATTCAGCTATCTTCATCGATAATTTGGCAGCGGGTACCAGTCGAACGGTTTACATCGTCTCGACCATACCGGGTACAGTGACGAATGCTCAGGTGGCAGTCATGTCACTGGTGGCTCAGGTAGCCGAAGGTGCAGGCACAGGTGTAGCTGCTGATGCGATTATGTTAGATGATAATAATCACGTCAGTCCGGCTGGTACATTCAGTAACGGTACCCAAACCACGGCTGCTGTTGCTGGCGCAACAAATGTTAACGGCGCACTTACTGTAGAAACCGTGTTCGCTGATGTGGCTGGTACGTTGAATAGTGCGGGTGCTGCGGATAGTGCTTCCAATGGGCAGCATTCGGATGACGACTCCTACACAGTTAGTTCAGCTGCATTAACAGTAACCAAGGCGGTCGTCCCATTGTGGGATCCTATTAACGGAAACACCAGTCCAAAATCGATCCCTGGTGCCTACATGCAGTACACCATTACTGTGGCTAATGCGGGTCCTGCTGCAGCTGTTCTGACAACTTTGTCTGATGCACTTCAGGCTGCTGTTGGTTCACTGGCTCTTGATCCTAACCTGATCCTGGCAACAGCAACAACACCTGTTCCGGGTGCTGTCGTCGGTGTTGATATTGAAAGTGCAATTGGGTCAGGTATTCGCATCAATACTGCTGCTGGTGTTGGTGCGGGTACTTCAAGACTTTCAGCTGGCCTTACCTATTGCACAGGTGATATAGGTGATGCTGATACCGATGGTTGTGCCTATACAGGTGGTGCCGGTGGTACTTTGAGTATTACTTTCTCTGATGCTGCTCTTGCAAGCATCGCAGGTATGCTGGCAGAAGCAGGTCCACCTGCGTATGCAGAAGGTGAGCTCCTATCGGGCGAGTCTGTTGACATTGTGTTTAACGCAATCGTTCAGTAAGTACGGACACTGAGCTAGAACGTTGTTGCATCTAATGAACAAGTGGTTGCGTACTCGTTTTGATCGAAAGATCGAAGCGAGTGCGTGCGCCTGTGCGTGGATGAAACAGAATCTTGCTCAAAATGAAAAACAAAATGAGACAGGTTGTATCGCAACAGATAAACATGATGCAGCCCGTCTTCCAGTAACCATGAAAACTCGTGGTTACTGGAAGACGTTATTTTTATCATCAATGCTGGCATTGCCGGTAACCACATCGGCGGTGACACCACCGGGCACCAGTATCAACAATATTGCCGCAGCAACATTTGATATTGGTGGCCCTGCACTGGTGGTAAACAGTAATACGGTTACAGTTACCAGCACGATTATTAGTACACCATCAACAATTACTTTGTATCAATATGATCCGACCGGCGCAGGCATGGTTAACCTGGCAGCGCCAACTCAGTTTGCGAGCAGTGGTCCTCCAGGAACAGGATTTGTTGTATCACCTGATCCGACAATACCATTGCCGGCTGTTGGAATAACAACGCTTGATGCAAACGCACCAATTTCGATGAATCCAGTTGATGTTTATCATGCAGGTGAACCAGTATTTATTCTGCTTCAGGACCTTGATCAAAATCTTAATCCTGGCGTTCAGGAAACAATCATTGTCACCGTAACTTCTTCAACAGGTGATCAGGAAGAGTTGATATTGACTGAGACCGGTGTTGATACAGGTATTTTTATTGGTTATGTGCAATCAGCATCGAGTGCTGTTGCCGCCTTTAACGGGGTGCTGAGTTTAGGCGCTGATGATCAGATTACAGTTAATTATGTGGATCAATATGATGGCACTGATTCAAGTGTAAATTCAGCACTGGTCGATCCGTTCGGTAAAGTATTTAAGAGTAATGATGGTTCATTGCTCGATGGTATTGTCGTCACACTTCTTGATGGCGCTGGTAATCCGGCAACAGTTTATGGTGATGATGGAATCAGTCTCTACCCTAACGTAATCACAACAGGTGGTTCGGTGACAGATGCTAGCGGCACCATTTATAACTTCCCTGCTGGTGGTTATCGATTCCCACTGTTGGTACCGGGTGATTATCAAATTGTTTTAACCGTGCCGGCAGCTTTGACCGTACCATCACAAGCAACAATTGTTGATTTGCAGGCATTACCTACAGCGCCTTATGCACTGGATGCCAATGCCTCATTTGGTAATGTCTTTAATGTCCCTGCAGGGCCACCGATGCATGTTGATGTGCCAGTAGATCCAAAATTCTCATATTTGTTATTAAATAAATCTTCATCCAAAGATCGTGCAGCAATTGGAGATTATATTCAGTACACACTTAAGCTCGATAATACCGATACTGTTGCTATTGCTAACAATACCGTGATCACCGATATATTGCCGAACGGTTTCCGCTATCAGACATCATCTGTTCTGGTCAATGGGACTGCAGCTGCAGATCCGATTGTTTCACCTGATGCTCGCAACCTGCAATTTAATGTGGGCACATTATTGCCGGGTGAATCTGTTGAAGTTAAATATGTCACAGAGATTAGTTCAGCAACGGCTAACGGTAAGGCAATAAATATTGCGGTCGCGGTCGATGATCTTGGTGTGGCTTCTAATACAGCTCAGTCCTCAGTAAAAATATTTGAAGACCTGATCAAGAGTCGTAGTTTTATTGTCGGTAAAGTGATTAATGGTGAATGTGGTGACGACGATAGAAATCTACCCGGATTCCCAGATGCCAGAATCTACATGGAAGATGGTAGCTATGTTGTCACCGATAAAGAAGGGCTGTATCACTTTGAAGGTGTGGTGCCAGGCGTGCATGTGGTACAACTGGATACCGAAACCATTCCGGATAATCTTGAAATTGTTGCCTGTGAAGAGAATACACGCTTTGCAGGTAACGTTTATTCACAGTTTGTTGATGTCAAAGGCGGCACTATGTGGCGTGCAAACTTTTATGTCAGGCAGAAAGATCCGATTAAAGACATCGCCAGTCTGTCGCTGGAAAGTGATTTGAATAATGAAGAAATAAAATACACCGTAAATCTCTCAAATGGGCGCATACCTGTAACGAATTATCGTTTGATGGTGATATTGCCTGAAGGTGTTCATTACATTGCAGGTAGCAGCAGTATCGAGTCAGAACAAATCAATGAACCTGAGATCATTGATAACATACTGGTGTACAGGTTGGGTGATATGAATAGCGATTGGCAAAAACATTTGCGTCTTCGTGCTCGTCTGAGAGATAAAGCAGATGGTGAGATAATTACCTCTGCCATGTTTACTGTTGATACAGAAATGAAAAAAACGGTACGCTCACAAGCTGTGAAAAACAAACTGAATGTTAAACGTAAAAAAGTCGAAAACAGAGACATGGTATTCCAGGCCCACTTCAAACCTATGGGCACTGAATTAACGGAACGAAGCAAAAAAGCGATTCGATTGATCATTGGTGATCTTAAGGGGGCAGAGGTCACACTAAATCACGTGGTTGGTCACACCGATGGCGATCGAGTGGCAAAACGGAGTTCATGGCTGTTTAGCACAAATGATGATTTATCAATGGGCCGTGCACAGGCAGTCAGTAATTTCCTGGTTAGAGATTTAGGTGTTAATGCTGATAAGGTCAAGCTTGAAGGGCGTGGTAGCAGAGAGCCCATTGCAACCAATGCAACAGTTGAGGGTCGTGCCAAAAATAGACGTGCTGAACTTTATATAACAACAAAAGAAATTACTGACCCCGGCAGTGTTGTTTTGACTGTGCCAAAGAGTGAAGTAGCTAGTGCTGAATTGATAGGCCAGCCTGTTTACGATATTGATAAAAAATATAATTTAGTACCACAGTTAGATCAGTCGACAATTAGTGATTACGATGAACACTGGATTAAAAATGCTGAACCGGGTACTGAATGGTTGATGCCGAAAAAAGATGGTTCACCAGTCATTCCTGCGGTAAATATTGCGGTTAAATATAATCCTGCTGATAAAGTTGAGCTGCTGCAGAATGGTGAGCCAGTTAATCCATTATTTAACTTTGGCACCATTACAAATAAAGCCTCAACAGTTGCACGTGTTTACTGGCAGGGTATTCATCTCATAAAGGGTGAAAATAAATTTGAATTTGTCGTTAAGGATAAGGACGGTGTTGAGAAACAGCGATTAACACGCCTTGTTACTAATTCAGGTTCGCCGGTGCGTGCCGAACTGGTTGAAGAATATTCACGACTAGTAGCCGATGGTAATTATTCACCAGTTATTGCACTGCGATTGTTTGATCAGAACGGACATCTGGTTAAACCGGGTGCGGTTGGTAACTACGAAGTCAATGCGCCTTATATAAGTAAACAGGAAATAGATTCGTTGGATAATAATCATCTGACAGGACTGGATCGTAATTCACCGCGCTTTCAGGTAGGTGATGATGGTATTGCACTAATTGAACTCGAGCCAACAACAGCGACGGGTAAAGTCATCATTAAATTGCCATTTGCCGGTAATCAAGATCAGGAAATCGAGACCTGGCTGCGGGCAGATCTGCGTGAATGGATACTGGTAGGTCTGGCAGAGGGTACAGCAGGTTACCGTTCGGTCACCGGTAACATGCAAGGATTAAGCGAAACCGATCTAGAAGATAAGGCCTATACGGATGGTCGTATTGCTTTCTTTGCTAAAGGTAAAGTTAAAGGTAGCTGGTTGATTACCGCCGCTTATGATTCTGAAAAGGGTGAGTATGAAACGGATAATCGCGTTAATCAGTTAATCGACCCTGATAGTTATTATACTATTTATGGTGATGGCACCAATCAGCGTTACGATGCTTCCAGTGCTGAAAAATTGTATTTGAAAATAGAGCGCGAACGGTTTTACGCACTCTATGGCGATTATGATTCCGGCCTAAACGTGACTGAGCTGTCGAAGTTTAGTCGTCGCATGACAGGATTTAAATCTGAAATGGATACCGGGCTGTTTAGTTACACAGCATTTGCAGCTGAAAATCGTAATAAGTTTATTAAGGATGAATTACCCGGTGATGGCACATCAGGGTTATATCGTTTCAGTAACAAAGACCTGGTTATCAATAGTGAAAAAATTATTATTGAAACCCGAGATCGTTTCCGCAGTGAAGTGATTATTGAATCTAAAACCTTAGCTCGCCATATCGATTACAACATCGATTACCAGGAAGGTACAATTTATTTCCGTCAGCCAATATTAAGCAGAGATAGTAACTTCAATCCTGTATTCATAGTTGCAGACTATGAAGTTGAGTCTCCAGTCAAAGGTGGTGTTACAGCGGGGGCACGCGCTGCAGTGAAGCTTCTTGACGATGTGCTGGAAGTAGGCGCCAGCGCTGTTCATGATGCAACTTTCGCAGCAGAAAGTGATTTAGTTGGAGTCGATGCAAAACTGGCCATTACCGATGAAACAAAAGTTAAATTTGAAGCCGCCAGCACTGACGGTGACAATGCTGGTGTCGCCGTTTCAGGTAACGCCATGCTAGCTGAGATCGAACATAACGGCGAAGAGCTTCAGGGTCGTGTTTACGTTAAACAACAGGATGCCGGATTTGGCATGGGTCAGCAATCAGGTTCACAAACAGGCACACGTAAGCTGGGTGCTGAAGGTCGTTACAAGTTAACAGAAAAAACATCTGTTAATGCATTGGCTTATCGTGAAGAAAATTTAAACACCACTGCCGAACGAAATGTTACAGAAGCTAATGTGGCTTATGCACAAGAAGCTTATTCATTAACTGCCGGTGCTCGAATAGCGCGTGATACGAATGGTGCCGGTCAGGCACAGGATTCAGATCTGTTATTGTTAGGCGCCACAACAAAGTTGTTCGACAACAAATTACGTTTACGTGCAAATAGCGAAAATGCATTGTCATCAGCAAACGCAAGTACTGATTATCCGTCACGTTATATTGTTGGTGCCGATTACCTGCTGACGCCCGAGATTGATCTGTTTGCTGAAAATGAATGGACTATGGGTGAAATGCAGGATACCGAAATGACAAGATTGGGTGTTCGCGCGACACCGTGGCAGGGCGCACAGTTAAATTCGTCGCTGACACGTGACACGCTGGAAAATGGCGAACGTACTTTTGCCAGCATGGGATTAACTCAGAGCTTCAGAATTTCTGAGCACTGGACCGGCGATGTTGCGCTGGATAAATCCAAAACGATTCGCGAGCCGGGTGCTGTACCGCTGAATATCAATGTGCCGATTGCCCAGGGCACGGCCAACGATGACTTTACCGCGGTCTCTACAGGTTTAACCTATCAGGCCGAAACTTACACCGTGAATACGCGACTGGAAACGCGCAACGCGGAAACCGAAAATAAAGTGGGTGCGATTGTAAATTGGGAACGTAAACTGATCGATGGCATCGCTTACGCGGCTGCCACGCATTTGTTCGATACTGAGCGTGCCGATGGTTCGTCTTCAATGGATACAGATATTCGCCTGTCATTAGGCTACCGTCCAAATAGTTCAAACTGGATTACGTTAGATCGTCTGGAATATAAGCTCGATGAAGAAAATAGCGCGCAGGGTGACACCACGCGCCAGCGTAAGCTGGTTAATAATTTAGTTACCAACTACAAACCTGATCACTATAATCAGTTAGCGATTAATTACGGCCTGAAATATGTAATCGACAGTTTTGACGGCGACGAATACAACGGCACCACCCAGTTGCTGGGCACCGAGTACCGCCATGACTTCACCAGGGTTGTCGATTTTGGTGTCCATGCGCACACCCTGCATTCGGGTAATGCCAATAACTTCCTGTATTCGACCGGTGCCTCCGTTGGCTTCCAGCTGGCCAGAAATATCTGGCTGAGTCTGGGTTACAACTTCGATGGCTTCGAGGATCGTGACTTCTCCGCTGCCGGTTACACCGCACAGGGTCCCTATCTGCAATTCCGCATGAAGTTCGATCAGGACACCGGGTCTGAGATCAGCAACTGGCTGAACTAGGCGGCTTTGACCAGCCCGTCCTGAGTGTCGCTGGTAATGCGGCAATCGTGGTATTAATATAACCCGCCCTTACTCCTTATATATAGTGTCAACTTAATGAATCGTAGAATTCAGGCCATGCCTACCCAGCTGGTCAATCAGATTGCCGCCGGGGAAGTGGTCGAGCGGCCATCCTCGGTGGTAAAAGAACTGCTGGAAAACAGCCTGGATGCACAGGCGACCCGAATCGAAATTGATGTCGAGCAGGGCGGCATCAAGTCCATCCGCATTCGCGACAACGGCCATGGCATTCATAAAGATGATCTGGTGCTTTCGCTGTCGCCCCATGCCACCAGCAAAATCCGCACCATTGAAGAACTGGAAAATGTCATCAGCCTCGGCTTTCGTGGCGAAGCGCTGCCCAGTATCGCCTCGGTCAGTCACCTCAATGTGAAATCGAAATGGCAGGAGGCCGATCAGGCCTGGCAGATACAGGCGATCAATAGCGAGACGTTTGATATTGCTCCTGCCGCCCTGAACGAAGGCACGGTGATCGAAGTCAGGGACCTGTTCTTCAACGTGCCGGCCCGGCGTAAATTCCTGAAAACCGAAAAAACCGAGTTTGGCCATCTCGATGAAGTGATCAAAAAAATTGCCCTTAGTCGGTTTGATGTGGAAATCACCCTGCGCCATAATCAACGGCCAGTCAGGCAGCTGCGAGCCGCTACCGACCGTCTGCAACAGGAAAAACGCATCGCCGAAGTGTTTGGTCCGGCGTTTATTGAGCAAGCGCTGCACATGGATTTTTCCATCGAAGGCTTTCGCTTATGGGGCTGGGTAGGGCTACCGACGTTCTCGCGCAGTCAGGCTGACATGCAGTATTTTTACGTCAACGGCCGCATTGTTCGCGACAAGGTAGTCACCCACGCCATTCGTCAGGCCTATCAGGATGTGCTGTTCCACGGCCGCCACCCTGCTTACATCCTGTTTTTTGAAATCGAACCGTCGGCGGTGGATGTGAATGCGCATCCCGGCAAGCACGAAGTGCGCTTCCGGCAAAGCCGATCGGTGCATGACTTCCTGTTCCGCGCGATCCACAAATCACTGGCCGATACCCGCCCTCAGGATGATGGCACACATAATATAAGCCACTTCAATAACCTTGAGCGACCAGCCGGTGCCCCGGCCATGCC